>PMTY01000185.1 GCA_003167155.1 Candidatus Cybelea tumulisoli | reverse complement strand
CACAAGGCTCAGCCGGGAAGGGAGCGCGCGCGACGGTTAGTGCGATACCCACGCGTAGGCTTCGACAAAATGTGACCTTGCCGCCGCGCGGAGATCTGCCGCCGTCACGGCACTTGCATGTTCTGGGTGGAGATGTTGCCGTTACCGACGTAGATTCGCTAAAATCAGAAATCGCCGGTCCGCAACGCCACTACCGTGCCGCTCCGCCGACGCCGCTGGTGATCGCATGGGCGTATTTCCGCACCAGGTTGGTGCCCGCGATCTGATCGAAAATCCACAGCCAGCCGCCGGTGATGCCGCATTGCGTATGCCAGTTCTTCATCGCCGTCTTTGCCTCGGCCGGCGTCAGATCGGGCGGCGCCGCGGGTTGGTCCGATACGCCGGGATAAACCGGCACGCTGCCGAAATTCCAGTTCATCGACCCCGATCCCGAGCAGGGACTGTTGCCTTCCCCCCCAGCAAAGGTCTGCAAATGAATGCCATCCACCGTGCCGGCGCGCTTTTTGTTAATTTGCGACACCACCGACGTCCAGTAACCGGAATTGGTATAGGGGTTCATGGTGACCTTGTAGCCGAGCTTACCCAGCATCACCGCGAATTTGATCGTTGAAGACGAATCATAGCTGTTCTCGTCATCGAAATCGATCGCGTTGAGCGGCAGCGCCGCCTCAAGCGCGGCGAAATCCTTGTAGAGAATGCTGTCTGGTCCGGTTCCCTGCGAATCGACCAGCGCTTTTATATTCTCCCAGTCGCCGTAGTTGGATGACCCAATGCTAATAGTGACGCGCTTGACCATGCCCCGCTTGATCTTCTTTAGATCGGCGGGGAAATCGGGGTATGTTTCATTCCCGATATAGTCGCCCTCCGATGTCAGCGGAAATTCGCCATTCAGGTTCAAATCGCCCGTGCTGCCGACCTCGACGCTCCAGACGATCAGTTCATTGAACCCTGAATTCTTGAGTTCCTCGATATTTTTCGAGATGTGCTTGTAAACCGGCCCTCCCCCCAGAATGCCGACATAGCCTGTCTGCGCAGTGCTCTGCTGAAACGAGCCCGACGGCGCTAGTTGTGACTGGGCCCCACCGCCGCACCCTGCGAGCATTGCCACGGCAACGCAAATGCTAACCGAGTAGCGCCCAAAGTCTGAAGTTCTCATGTGCTGTGCTCCTTAAGCATGAACGCATCGACGGTCAGCTATGCACCCCCGTCGCACTCAGTTTTATCTTCGATAAGGCGCCTCGTGGAGCCCTACACGCCTGGAAACGCACGGTACCTCGATACGGCGTTGCGGCTCAGTAAGCCGCCATGACCCGTTAGCTCGGTTCCAAGAACGCGATCCCGCATGATTTATACGGCCGCTCGGCCACCGTCGACCGGCAGCACGACGCCGTGAATGAAGCTTGCGTTGTCAGAAGCTAGATAGACGATGGCGTCGGCGATCTCGTCGGGCGTCGCGGGATGGCCGGCGGGCGCTGCGGCGGCCAGCTGCGCGAGGCCGTCTTCCATCCCGGCGGTTCCTTCGGTGCGCGTAGGACCCGGGCTCACGGCATTCACACGCACGCCTTTAGGACCGAACTCGGCGGCCCACGCTTTCGTAAGCAAATTGAGCGCCGCTTTGCTGGAGCCGTACAGCGCCATTCCGGCCATACCGAAGTCACCGACCATGCTGCTCACGTTGACGATCGCGCCCTTGCCGCGCTCGGCCATTTTCGGGGCTAGCTCTCCAACCAGAATAAACGGCGCCCTAACGTTAGTCGCGTACACGTCCTGAAACGTATCGACCGGCGTTTCAGCAGTCGGCCCGAACGGAAAGATGCCGGCGCTATTTACCAGGATATCGACATGACCGGCAGTTTCCAGTGCGCGCCGGGCCAGCTTTCGCGTTGAATCGGCGTCGCCGAGGTCTGCCTGCAAGAAATCGGCTACTCCGTCCTCGGCTCTGATCGCTGCCACTACGGAATCGCCGCGGATTGCGTCGCGGCCGGAGACGAGCACACGCGCACCATGGCGAGCGAGCGCCAACGCGGTCGCTTTGCCGATACCGCTGGTTGCCCCGGTTATGAGGGCCGTGCGTCCGTTAAGGTCCAGATGGGTGCTCTTATTATTCATCCTCTTCCTCGAGATTTGGAGTGGTAAATCCAATATAGCTGTGCTAAATTGGATTATCAACTCCAAAAAGGTGGTATTCCTGCCGATGACGACCCTGACTGCCGAAGAGCGGAACTTTACGCCTAAGGGCCTTGCGACGCGGGGACGCATCGTGGAAGCTGCGGCCCGCCTCATTCACGAACGCGGCGTGGCCGGCACCACAACCGAGGAAGTGCGCGACGCAGCCGACGTGAGCTCGTCGCAGCTCTATCATTATTTCAAGGATAAGTTGGCGCTCGTTCGCGCGGTGATCGCATACCAGACCGATGCGGTCATCGGCGCGCAAGACGAATTTCTCGGGCATCTCGATAGCATGCAGGCGTTGCGGCGGTGGCGCGATTTCCTCGTACGCATCCAGCGAGGACTGCGTTGTGCGGGCGGCTGTCCCTTGGGAACGCTTTCAAGTGAAATCGCCGAGATCGTTCCGGAGTTCCGAATCGACCTCAATCGAGCGTTCACGCGTTGGGAAGACGGCATTCGCAGCGGCCTACGCGCCATGCACGCGCGCGGAGCGTTGCGCAAAGATGCCGATCCCGATCGGCTCGCGACGGCACTGCTCGCGGCCGTCCAGGGCGGCTTGTTGCTGACGCAGATCCGCCGCAACACCAAACCGCTTGAAGCTGCAGTCGACGCGATGCTCGACCATATCGAATCGCTAATGAAGAAGCGCGACTAGATTGCCTGCGCGCCGGCGCGAAGCGATCCGTCGCATTTACGGCAATCGTACGGCGAGTTGACGTCTGAGTTCGGCCTTGGCGCCGGCAAAATCACGTTGGTATCGCTTGTCGCGCATCATTGCGGCCACCGCGAGCGTCCCCGCTATCCATCCGGCCGAGATATCGCTGGGATAATGCACGGCCAGAATAATCCGGTTCTCAGCGAAGAGCCGAGCTTGCGTGAAAATGGCGTCGCGCTTTTCAGGGACCATTTCTGAAAGAATAATCGCCGTCGAGGCTGCAAAGGCCGCGTGACCGCTTGGGTAGGAGCCGTTCTTCTCGGGCGAGTACGGCGGGCGCGGGCGCTGCCAATGGACCTTTGCCGCGTCGACGAGTTTCTCGACGTCGGATTCCACTCGCGCGAAAAAAGCAGCGAATAGTGGCAAACGCTCGGGTGCGAACCTTGTACCCAGCGACGGCGCGAAGAAGAGCACGCTGCGTTTAGATTCGTCGAGCGCATTGCGGAGTTGAACAGCCGTTCGTTCGGCAACCGCGCAAGCCACTTTCTTTTCGTCTTGCTGTTCGGTTGGCGACCCCGAGTCCGGGGGCGGCGCCAGCAAATCGACTAAGTCGATTCCGCTCGAATCGAGATAGTGATACGGCGTATCGATCTTGGCAAGACCTGCGGAGCTCGCGAATACGAGCACGCACACGGCGGCCACTGCCGCGCGTCCAGAACGCCTCAACCCTGGTTCCGTCATAGCCTATAGCGTAGCCGCACCTGAGCGGTTCTCGCGAGTGGGTATGCTTGCGGAACGTACCCCGCGGTGCCGTATTGCCACGGAACGATCTGTTCCGTGCCGTTATTGGTCGGCACGCCGTTGCCGAGCGTATAGAGACATCCCTTGCAGTACTGCGACCCGTACGCGCGTTCGTACCCGAGGTTACCGCCCGTATACCCAGGAGGGCCAATCAGATATGGATTGCCTTGCAACTGTGTCGGAGTGTCCGTTGCGAACAGGTTGACGACATCTAAAGTCGCGGTGACGCGCGGCGCCAGATCCCACTCGACGTGCATCGAGCCCAGCGTCTGGACTGGCGAGCGGAGCGTATTGGGATCGGAACCCTCGTTCGTCCCCAGCGAACCGATATACGGATTCGACGCTGCATTGAACCGCTGCGCCGGGTTCTTTAAGAAGTAATAGTTGTACCCAGGGTTCACGTAGTTGTCGTTGGGAACGAGCTCGGGCGCGCCCGTCTTCGGGTTCAGGATCCATACCATCGTGCCGTTCCCGTACGGATACCCGCTCTCATACGAGAGCAGCGGCGTGATGCGAACCCGCCGCCGTACGAAATCAAACTCATAGCCGAGCGTCGCGGTGAAATCGGGAACGTACCCAGCCGGATAGAGATGCCCCGCTAGAATCGCTGCCGGATTGAGATCGTTGTAGGCGAACTGATCCACGCTCGAGGTAAACGTCCGCCCATAGTCGGCATTGAGAACGAACCCGCCGTGCTTGACGAACGCCTCGAGCCCGTGCGAACGGAGCAGGCCGGCATTCGTCGGCACGCCGACCGCATCGGGATTTTGCGAGGTCGCGCGGAAGTTAAACGGCAGCACGTCGATTCGGTTCTTCTCAAAATCCGCATAGTACGTGACGCGGAGCTGCGTCGGTCCCCCCCGCTCGTACGACAGCGTATAGTCGTCCGCGGTCTCCGGCGCGAGAACGACGGGCGGCGCCGGCGCGCTCGAGTCGGTTCGCGCAACCTCGAGGGGCAGCGGCGCAACCGAGTTGTGATCGAACGTCGCGCGCAGCGCGCTCTCGCCCGGCAGCGTATAGGCTAGGCCCAAATGCGGGTCGACCGCATAGACATTATAGGCCAAACCGGTTCCGGTCGAGACGTGCTCGCCGGCGAAGCGGAGCGTACCCGTGGCCGAGAAACGATCGTCCAACGCCCAGGTATCGCCCGCGTACGCCAGGTACTGGTTTAACCTCGGATTTGAAGTAATCAGTTCGTCCGCGGTCGGCACGATTTCGTTCAAATCGCTCGCGTTGCGCCCGTACTGCACGCCGGCGCGCAGGTCGTGCTTCCCGGCCTCATCCTCGAAATCGTATCCCAGGCCGTCTTGCCTTTGATTCTGCTGTGAGAAGAGCGAAATAACGCCATCGGGAAACGACAGATCGTCCCAGAACGGCCCATTCGCGGTTGCGCCGGTCTCCGAACGATAGACGTACGCGCGACCGATCGCGTGGCGCCAGCGGTGCAGCCACTGCAGTTTCGTCAAGAAATAGGTGCCGCGCGCTCGCGAGGGCGTCGTGACTTGCGCGTACGGGTCAGCGGGCTCGCCGGGAAACGAGCTCGTGGTCGAATCGAAGGTCGCCCATCTCTCGCCCTCGTACGGCGTATCGTACTGATCGTACGTTGCGACGCCCGTTAGCAGCACCGCCGAAAAATCGTTCGCCGGATTCGGCTGAAAATGCACGTCGCCCGCCCACGACGACTGAGCCCTGCTCTGCAGCGCCAGGCCGTACGTTCCAATCTCGGCGGGATAGAACGAAACGCCGTTGCCGTACGCAAAATACGCCTCACCCTGCTCCGAAGAGAGCGCGTAGCGCCAGCGAAGATCCGGCGTTGCCCATTGCTCGCCGATCTTCACCTCGCCGTACTGCGCACCCAGGCCGTCGGCAATTTCGAACGCCGCACGCGCGGGATACGTGCCCATCGCGGGGATCTCGTTCACAACGCCGCCCAGCGCATTCTGGCTTTGATCCGTATAGCCGCCAAGCGCGAGCGTCGTTGCGGCGACGCCGGTCGTGCCGATCTGAGCGCCGACGATGTTGCCGCCCGGTTCGGCGATCAAGCCTTGCGGGATCGGCACCGAATCGTAATCGAAGACCGTATCCTGCACCTTGCCGCCGCGCACAATGACGTTCGCGAACGAATCGAAGCCAACTCCCGGTGCCTGCGCGATCGCGCCCTGCACCGATCCCTGCGTGTAAGCGGCTAAGCCGGACGAAAATTCGTTGGGAGCAGTCGCCCGCGCCGCGTCGCCGATAACGGTAAACGTGTCGCTCGTGCTGCCGACGGAAAACGCCTCGCTCTTCGCTTCAACCCGTGCAATCTCCCGGAGCTGCGGCTGGAGGTGAAACGAAATCTGCTCGCGCTCACTCGGCAAAACTATTACAACGTCTTCGGCAGCGTTATAGCCCTCTGCTTGCACGGTTACAACATACGTATCCGCGGCGACACCCACCATAATGAAGCGGCCCGCGGGGTCCGTCGTCGTCTCGTACCGGTCGGACGGAGATCGCGCCGAAACGCGCGCGCCCGCAACCGCTCGCCCTTCAATGGTATGCACGCTGCCGATAATGGTGCCGGTCGTCAGCTCTGCCGCGCGCACGAACTGCGCGCGTGCCGCAAGCAAGACGGCAATGAAAAACGCGAACCGCCTCAGCACCACGGACGATCCCGGCATGCGTCACGGCTCGACTATGATCGTGCCGTGCATCGAGGCCTGGTATTGATGCGGCTTGCAATAATACGGATACCGGCCCGGTTGTTGGAGACGAAGCGTGAAGGTTTGACCGTCCGGAATCAACGGCGAACTGGTCCAACGCCCGTCGTCGACGTTATGGCCGCCGCTCGTGACGGTGTGCGGATCTTGATCCATATTTTGCCAGACGATCGCCTGACCAGGTTTGACGTGCACGACGGCGGGGACGAATGTATGATCGCGGATTGCAACGTGGACGGCCGGGAGGGTCGCTCCTCGAGCCAACGCTGAGCCGAGGAGCAACACCAGACCGAGCAACGTGACGCGCCTCCTCATCGATTGAAGACGTTCTTCGCCAGATCCGCGCTAGGACGCTGATCTACGAATGCCACGGGCGGGCAGTTGACGACGAAGGCCGATCCATACGCGGCGCCGCCGGGTCCCGTGATATCGCCCTCACCAACGAGATTGAGAATCTGATTCTCATCGGTTTGCCGCACATTCTTGCCGGCAGCGACTGCTGCGTCGTTCCATACGCCGAGCTGGACGTCCCACAGCGGGCTGTACGCGTTCGCGTGCCGCGGATCGTCGAGCGATGGGAAATCGCCTTGGACGTTCATCGGCGAGCCCAGCGTCGCCGCGTTTGCAAGCGTCGCATCTTTCCCCAGGTTGCCGTTCAAGCCCAGGAACATCAGGCCTTGGCCGGTGTCGGGCGACGTGACGCCGTTGACGAACACGAAGATTCGTTCGCGCGCGGAGCCGAGATTGTCGTCGCCGTTTGCAAACGAAGCGTGAGCCAACAGCGGCACGTAAGTGGCGCGCTCGACCGCAGCTGCGCCGGGATCAGAGGCCTCCGTGCTCAGATAAACGATCGGCTGGCCGGAATCAAACCCGCGCGCCAGCAGCATGGTCGCTTCTGGTCCGTCGTCGTCCTGCACCGTATCCATCGCGAGCACGCGATCGGCCGTGTTGGTGTGATGGATCACGTCGAACGGACCGTTGCCCGTCGCGATGATCGGCATGTTGTAAATAACGTTCGATCCCGCAATCCGCACGAACGGCGAGTAGTGCGCGTCGCCGACGGCGCCCGGCGCCGCCGCGGTCGGCGGAAAGCCGGTTCCCGAAGGACGGTACACCCGCGTCGGACTAAAATCAGGCGCACCCTGAAAATGCACGATCGCTTCGTTGTTGAACTTTCCGGTTGGTTTGCCAAGCGTCACCGTCTGCACGCACTCAGGGCAGTCGATTGCCATATTTGCGAGCTTGGGCGCATAGAGCGCGTTAAGATCGTGCGCGATCCCATAATCCGAAACGTCGGTGATGAGGTACCACACGGTCTCGCCGTTCGCAACGCCGCGGTGGATTGGGATAACCACCGTGCCCGCTTTGAGGTCGACGTCGCGGGCGCTCTTGAGGACAAGATGGTCGTCAGGAAGGTACTGCATGTCGGCGGAGGCTTTTCGTACGGACGGCAGCACGCCGGCCGAGATGGCTCCAACCCCGGCGAGCAGAACGAGCGCTCCCACCAGTTTTGTTTTCGATAGATTCTTGTTCATGAGATCCTCTCTAAACGTTCCAGAAATAGCAGTTTATCTCGATTGTAGCTTTAGCCAACTCGCAAGCCGTGCTCATAGCTCGGCTTCCGCCAACAGGCATTCGTCTAAGCAAAATAAATCGTAAGCGAACGATAACCGTTGGAAATCGCGCTCCCCGACGACGAAGAACTGCATCTTATTCAACCACCTATGCGCGGGCGCCGCACCATTGATGCGAGCGGCTCCCGTCGCATGTGCAATCGTCGAAGGGAGCCTCCCACTAAGGGCCTCTTCGTAGCCCTCTTCCCCCACGTCGAAAATCGCGTGGAAAGCGGCGTGCAAGAGTAGGCCGCTCGCATCATCCAGAGCGAAATCGAGGTTAACGTCCACGATGCCGTCGCCGCGCACGGCGCACCGCTCCAAGCCAGAGCGTAGCCTGCCTTCGAAGCCATGCGAAAGAAAGTACCCGCGCTCGACCTGGCAGTGAAAAACAATCTCATCGGGCGAGGGACCGAACGACTTCGGAGTCTTCGCGTATGCGATGAATCCTGAGCCGATGTGCGCTAGCGCGCGCGACGATCCAGCGTTTGCCTCCATTTGTACGAATGTTACGAGCATCCGCCACCGCCAACCAGACGTCGGACTATCCACCCTAGTAAAACTTGGGGGTCTGCGCGAGTCGCGAGGTATTGACATCCGCAGCCGCGAGGCTACCATTCTTGGGAAATGGGCAACCAGGCTCGGAAACTGGCGCTGCGCTCGTTCGTTATCGAGCATCGAGCTCGCCTTAGGCCAGAAGACGTTGGACTGCCACGCTATGGACGGCGTCGCGTCGAGGGTCTGCGGCGTGAAGAAGTGGCGATGTTGGCCGGCGTGAGCGTCGCTTGGTACACCCAGTTTGAGACCGGAGCTATTCGCGTTTCACCACGCATGCTCGACCGCGTCGCGGCGGTATTGAGACTGAACGATGAAGAAAAGCTCTACCTTTTTTCTCTCGCCATTGATGAGATGCCCACCGTCCTTCACCACGACACGACGACATCCGGTGCAGCCGAACGTGCTGCGCTGATGCATTTTACGAAGCACGCCCGCGCTGCGTCTAGTCCCCAGGAGCTCGAGGCGCTTACGGTTGACTTTTTATACGATACGTGCAGGCCCGTCGAGATCGCCCAGATCATTCACGCGGACTTGGAGCGGCAAGAGTTCTGGACGACGGCACAACGGACGGCACCGGGCGTGGAAGGGTTTCCCGCGAGCCCGCAACCGTTCTCAATGGTTGACGATGCGGAGCCGGTCTTGGTCCGCGGCGAAGTGTTCTCTGAGAACAACATACCGAGCACGAAACACGCCCTCATGCGCGACCGCCAACGGAAGTTTGGAACCGGACGCTACATTTCCGTCGGAGTTCACACCGAGAGGTCCGTCGTCGCGCTCAACGTGACCCAGCAGAGCAACGAGCCGTACTCAGACTGGGAAAAATTCCACCTTGGCCTGATCGCCGAAATATTCGCCCTGACGCTGGCGTCGCGATATTAGGCGCCGCCTTTCGACGTTCCGAGGAGCCGTTCGTATTGTTCGGCGCGTATTGAGGCGATCGAGCCGGCTAGCCACACCGCCAACCGCTCGAGCAGCACGGTCTCATCGGGCGTAAGGAGCTCCGCACCATCTCGCTGCTGCAAAACGATCGCACCGTAACTTCGGCCGTGGACGCGCAATGGCAAAAATAGCTGGTTATCCACGGCGGGACGCGCCGGGAGGTCGTTGGCCTTCAATAACTCGGCTGGAAAGCTTGCGCTTCCAGCCGAGACCGACAGCAGGAGCCTCTGCTCCGCTTCACGGTAGACGGCGCAACCATCCAGCTCCAGTTCTACAGTCAGCAGGTCGGCGACCTGACGCACGAGTGCGCCCTCGCTCAGGTACGTGCCGACCTGCGCGTCGATCCCCTCGAGTGACATTTCGATCGCGTACCGCCGGCGAAAGAGGACACGTTCAAGCAAGGCGTTCAGCCGCGAATTCGCAGCATTGAACAGCATGCCCAGACCAAGCGAGAAGCCGAGCTGGATCACGATGCTCTCATCACGATTGATGGCCAGATGCTCGATCGCTGCTCCGACGAGAATGAAAGCCGCAACGACGGCCGTAGTCAGTATCGTTAGCGAAAGCGTTCGAGTGAGGACGAAGCCGACATCGATGACGCGATGTCGTAGGACCGCATACGTGTACCCGATCGGAATCGCCAAAAAACTGAGATTAAACGCGCCTTGCAGCGGGATCGGGCGACCGCTCGAGATCAAGGCAAAGGTGAGCAACGGACCTGAATAACCGATAATTGTCGACCAGAAGAGCCAGCGCAGTCTTCCGCGCTCGCCCCGGTTGGATGCCACAATGCCGCGCCAGAGCATAACGAAACAGACGCCGATCACGGTCGCATAACATCCGAGCACAATCGGCACTCCAACGGGTGGCGGGCATCCGGTGAAGACGCGACCGTAGATGGCGGAAAACAGGATGGTGCATGCCACGACGAGAGCCACGACCACGACGGTACGAGCGATCGCGCGGACCGACGGCAACAGCGAGGCTCCGGCGAGCGCGTCAACCATGAAGTACAGCCCAAAGTAACCCAGCAAGTTCAGCATCGTCGCCAGAAAGAGCACCGCGATGATCGCTTGATCCGGCAATCCTGGGTACGCATGGCTCAATCCGAGAAACGCCGGCATCATCGTGAAAAAGATTCCAAGCCCGAGTGAAGCGGCGTCTTTACCGCGCCACATGACGTAGAGTCCGAGGAGCATCAGAACCAGCAGAACGGCCAACCGCAGGTAGGCGGCGTCGCTTGGGGCCTGAGCATGAGGGACGACCATCACCATCGCCATGCCGCCTGGTTCGTGCATGCGATGAGTCGGCAGCATCATGTAGTCGCTTTGCCGCGGGACCATAAAGCGCAGCCGTTCGTGGGTCGAAAGGTCGCGCGTGTCGATCATATCGCCGGGGTGAAGGCTGCCTGGCTGACCTGGATTTGAAACGCGGGTCACTAGGAGCGCGCAGGCGCCCGATGCAGGAACCGTGGTGAGGCCGAAGGTTTGTTCTTGCAATCCGCCGGCGGCCGTGAGCGCAAAAAAGAGCGCCGCTACGACGGATAGAGCGAAGGCGACGGCAGCACGCAGGAGACTCAATGCGCTACCACTGCAACGGGCTCAGATTCGAACGCGGCGCTGGCCGCTGACTTCGATATTCTTGGATAGCACTCAATCTTCCAACGGTCGAAGCTGGTGACTTACACCGGCAACGCTAGCGCAGATCGGTCGTTCCTGCCAGGTGCTGAACTATACCCCCAATAGCCGCGTCCCCCCATAAACGACGTCGCCGAGCAGCCTTAGGGTTCCGCACCCCTCGCGACGAAGACCTTATCGAATGACTGCTCCGCTTGTGGGAGGCCTTCGATGAGAGGTTTCGTTCGCAGCTCTTTCGGCGTTTATTTCTCCTTGGCCGTCGCATCTCTAACCGGTTGCGCTCTTCGACCGGCTTCGACTCCGCCCAGCCTCGCCCAGGGTGACATTCAACCGCCAGTCGGTACGCCGGGCGCGAGCAAGTCGTGGATGTCGCCGATGGCAAAGAGCAGCTATCTGCTCTACGCGTCCGTTAGTTACGCTTACGTAGACGTCTATTCTTACCCGCAGGCGAAACAGGTCGGTCAGCTGGGCGGCTTCGCTCAGGCCCAGGGCTTATGTGGTAACGACAACGGAGACGTTTGGGTGACGGACCCCGGCACGGGCGACATCACCGGTTACACCCACGGTGGATCCAAGCCGATTCGGGTGCTTGACTACGGGACCAAGTTCACCTTCCAGGAGTGCGCAATCGATTCGACAACCGGCAACCTCGCGGTGCCGATCTACGCCCAATCGAACGGCAACAACTCGAAGATCGCGATCTACCGCCGCGCTAAGGGAAAACCGATACTCCTTCCGTATCCGGTCTTCGAGCCTCTCTACTGCACTTACGACGACAAAGGCAATCTCTTCCTGAACGGATTTGACACGGCGAGCGAAGTCGTCTTCGACGAACTGGAGAAAGGCGCCCATACCGTTCGTCAGATTGCACTTCCACGCGAAATCAGTGCCGACGGCCCCCTCGGGTGGGATGGGGAATACCTTGCGGTGTTCAATTCAACGAGCGAAGAGAAGTTCGGCATCTACCGGATGACGATAGTCGGCAACAAAGCCAAAGAAGCCGGCTACACGCCGCTCGACGGCGGCAACGTTTCCGCCCTCGCTATCAAGACGCCGATTATCGTCGGTTCCGATCCTAACAGCACGTCGATCGATTTCTGGAGGTATCCGAAAGGCGGTGAGCCGTTCAAGAGCCTCACGAACTTATTTTATTCCGAGGGAGTCGCGATCAGCCCACCTTAGGCGGCGTTGAGGATTACTTCAGTTACGACGCTTGGCTTGGTAAGGATCACTACGTGACTGGACTCGACTTCCGTTACGGTCGCACCCATCCGTTTGGCAACGAAGCGCTCCAAGTCCGGTTGGACCGTACGGTCCTTCGTCGCAACGATATACCAACTCGGCTTCGACTTCCACGCGACCCCAGGCGCGTTTCGGTTGAATTCGTTGTGTGTGCCCACGCAGCAGCATCCGGGCCGCGGCGACCGGCTTCCTCGGCCGGGTATAGCTCACTCTTGAGCGCCAACTGCGCTCGCCCCCGAATCACCAGCGCTGCATTGACGTCGGCATGGTTGCGATAACCACATCGAGCGCAACAAAAACGCCTTCTTCGACGGCTCTCGCGCGCAACATGCCCGCAGCGCGAGCACTCCTGCGACGAGAATCTTGCCGCTACCTCGACCACCGTGCGCGCAGCTTCCTCCGCTTTCGCCACGATCATCTGCCGAAGCAAGCCAAATCCGCTATCAAGTACCACCCGGTTCAAACCCGCCTTGGCACGCACGTTGCGCCCAGGGCGTTCCACGCTCCCTTTAGCGCTGCGGGTCATGGCGCGCAGGGACAATTTCTCGAGCGCAATCACGTCGGCACCGTTGACCAGCTGCCGGGCGACCTTATGGGCATAGTCGCGCCGCGCATTGGCTTCTCGTTCCTTGGCCCGGGCTAGGCGTTTACGTGCTTTCACGCGGCGATACTCCCGGCCGTTGACGACCCGCCTGTTGCCATCGCGCACCGTGGCGGCGTCGAGTTCACGCTGCATCCGCGCGGTCGCAGCTTTGCGCTTCTCTCCCACTGCCGCATTGGCGAGCAGCCGGCCATCGGAGAGCGCCGCCAGCACGTGCACACCGCGATCGACGCCGATCACTTCGTTGGTTGCCGGCAGCGGCCGTACCGGGCGTTCGCACTCGAAGCACGCGTACCAGCGGTCGTTCTTGCGCACCACCCAGGCGCGCTTATAGCTCGCCGGGACCTGACGACCTTTGCGCAGCTTGACGGCGCCGACGCCGGGGATCGTCACGCGCTGCTGTGCTTGGTCGAACCGTAGGGCGCGATCGCCGTGCGGGAACTCCACCTGCTTCCAGCGCCGCCGCCTCTTAAAGCGGGGATACCCCGCTTTCTCGCCGCGCTTGGAGCGGCGAGAGACTGCCGCCAGCGTCAGGTCCAGCCGATGCAGCACCGCGTCTTCGCATTCGCGGAAAACCGCTCGCACTCGGGGATCCTCCGCGCGGAGCTTCGTCAGTTCTTCGTACTGCATCTTCGCCGTTACCCTGACCTTGCGCAGACGATACGCGTCACGGCGTTGCTGCAGCAGCGCGTTATACAGCTCGCGCGTCACGTCGAGCATGACCGTCAGTGCGGCAGCCTTGGCGCGTTGTTGGGTAGAGCCGATTGCGCTCGACGCGTTTCACGTAGACGAGCATAACCCGGCTCAGTGTCAGATGCCTGGCACACCCCGCTTGTCAACTAGTCGTCGTTCGTGCTGATCGCCGCGAGCCTGTCCTGAGCGAAGTCGAAGGGCTTGCGCTTCGCACGGTACCTCGGTCCGCAGGCGTTGGATCGCCGGACCTTGCGACGGCGCCGTTCACATCGTGTTCACTACCCAGGAAATTTCGCCGCTCGGCCGCAACGCGAGGTAACGTGACCGCGGTTCTGGGCGGCATGAGTCAGCCGCGCGTTTTAATCGTCGGAGCCGGCGCCGTGGGAGGTTATTTTGGGGGACGGCTCGCCCAAGCCGGCCGTGACGTGACGTTCCTCGTGCGCGACCTCCGTGCGCAGCAGTTGCGCCAGCGCGGACTCGAGATCCTCAGCCCGCACGGCGACGCGAAGATCGACCCCAAAATCACGACGAGGGCCGAGCTGAAGGAGCCGTTTGATCTCGTGCTGCTTGCCGTGAAACAGTATGCACTCGACGCG
The DNA here is from genome assembly GCA_003167155.1 of Candidatus Cybelea tumulisoli. Taxonomy (GTDB): domain Bacteria; phylum Vulcanimicrobiota; class Vulcanimicrobiia; order Vulcanimicrobiales; family Vulcanimicrobiaceae; genus Cybelea; species Cybelea tumulisoli. The sequence goes on along the minus strand of PMTY01000185.1, from coordinate 32,172 downwards.
GCAATTGCCGACGTCGCGCCCGCGATTGGGGAAAGCAGCGCGATCTTGCCCGTGCTCAACGGTATGCGGCATCTCGACCGGCTACGCGCCGCGTTCGGCGGAACGCATGTCTTGGGCGGCGTTTGCATCGTCGCGACGACACTGGACGCCGACGATCGCATCGTGCAGCTCAGCGAGATGCAAGAGCTGAGCTACGGAGAACTGGATGGTACGCTATCGGAGCGCATCCGGGCGATCGATCGAACGATGCAAGGCGCCGGATTTATCGCTCGGCTCTCGTCGAGCGTCGAGCTAGAAATGTGGGAAAAGTGGGTTTTCATCGCCGCGCTGGGCGGCATCACATGTCTGTTGCGAGGCACTGTCGGCGAGGTGCAGCACGCGCCGCGCGGACGTGACCTCACGATCGCGATGCTCGACGAATGCATCGCCGTAGCGTTGGCCGCCGGTTACGCACCACGACCTCAGGCCACAGATCGTGCGCTCAGCGTCTTGACCGACGCAAACTCCAACCTAGCATCGTCCATGTACCGGGATTTGCAGAATGGCCGGCCGCTCGAGGCGGATGCAATCATCGGAGACATGTGCGCCCGCGGCGAGGCTGCGGGCGTGAAAGTGCCGCTGCTGTCGGCCGCATACGCACAGCTTTCGATCTACGAGAAAAAGCAAGCCTAAGGGTATGAGCGACGGCAAGTCACCTCGACGAGGTGCGTCGGCCGACTTTGGTAAGGAACTCTGGCGAGGCGCCGCTCAAACAAAGCAAGATCTGGCTTGGGAGTCGCAATACCGAACTTTCAAATCGACATCGCTTCGGCAACGGCTTGGTCTTCTTTCCAGGCGCTGCCCTCGGACAGGAGCTTCGATAGCTCATCTTTATCGAGTGCATCGCGGAGTGCGGTAACAATCACATCGTACTCTTGCTGCTCGGTGTATTCGCGAAAGGCTACAAGCCCCGCAAGCTGTGCGTCAACGTACCCAAGGATGCGCGCAGCACGGCGACGGTCTTCAGCGACCGGCGCATCGTCGTGCGGACGCAACGCGGCAATTGCCGCGAAATGCTGTAGCGCCCATGCAACACCTGCAGAATATTGCGCGTCGCGCGCGGCCGAGAGCGCTTCTCCTGCCGCCGTGCGCGCCTCATCGTACCGGCGGAGCGCCACCAGATACGCTGTGATGTTGGTCTCGGCAATCGCAACAAGATGAGTCAGGCGGAGCGCACGGAGAGCCGTAAGGCCTTCGGTGGCGAGCGGCAGCGCCGCGGCCGCATCTCCCCCTTGAAACTCCGCCTCAGCCAGACTTAGAAGTGTCGTTGCGGCGTATCGCTCTGCGCCGACGGCACGCGCGGCTGTTGATGCCTCACTATAAAGCGGTTTCGCTCCGGTGAGATCTCCGGCGGCCCGACGCGCATACGCCAAACTCTCCAGCGCAACCATGACCGATCTCCGCGCGCCTAGCGACCGATGTGTCTCCAAGGCTTGCTCCAGCAGCTTCTCACCCTCCGCAATCTCGCCTAGGAACAGCTGCGCCCGGCCCATCTGCCCCAGCGCCCCGGCGACGCCACGGGGATCGGCAAGCTCACGGTAGCGCGCCAGCGCGCACGCCGCCGATGCTAGGCTCGCCGTGTATTGACCGAGCACCCCAGAAAGCCCGGCTTCGGCGAGATCGAGCAGCGCGAGAACCGTATCCGGCGTGTCCGCCGAGGCGCGCTGCTGCGCTGCGTGTGTCCAGCGCCGCCCTTCAGCAGGACCGAACGAATTCCAAACTCGACGCAGCAGTCCCGCGAGCTGTTGTCCGAGCAGCACGTCACCGCGCGCGCCAATCGCCCAGCACAGCGCCGCTCTAAAATTTTCCAGTTCAGGCTCGGCGTGCGCATGCCAGGCGCGATCCGGTGTGATCTCCCAGGCATCGAAGAGCTGCTCTGCCAGCCTCAGAAACGCGCGTGCATGCGCGCGCGCCGTCGTCTCTTCCTCCCCAGCGCCCCGGAGTTTCTCCCGCGCGTACTGCCGCGTCGATTCTAAGAGCCGATAGCGCGTATCGCTTCCCATCAAGTCCGCTTGGACGAGGGACTTGTCGACGAGCGAGGAGAGCAGATCGAGCACCGAGATCTCATCCACCTCGCTCGCATTGCACACAGCGGCAGCAGTTTCCAGGGTGAAGCCCGCGGCAAAGATAGAAAGGCTCCGAAAGAGCATGCGCTCCTCGTCGGAGAGGAGGTCATAGCTCCAGTCAATCAGCGCACGCATCGTCTGGTGGCGCGGCAACGCGCCGCGATCCCCCGCGGTGAGTATGCGAAAGCGCTCGTCCAATTTCTGCGCGAGCTCACGAGGTGAGAGTACGTTCACTCGCGCTGCAGCAAGTTCAATGGCAAGCGGTATTCCATCGAGTCGCCGGCAAATGTCCGCAACATGTGGCGCGCACTCAACGGTCAAGGTAAAGCGATTGTCGGCCGAGGCTGCCCGGTCGCTGAAGAGTCGTACGGCGCCGAACTTCAACAACTCCTCCGTAGAGAAAGACTCTAAGGTTGACGGCACGGGAAGAGACGGCATGCGGTACACCTGCTCGCCTGCGATATGAAGGCCCTCTCTACTGGTAGCCAAGATGCGAACGCTAGGACAATCATTTAGGATTGCAGCGGTCAGACGGCGCGCTTCCTCAATCACGTGCTCGCAGTTATCGAGAACAAGAAGCAAGCGCTTGCGCTTGAGATAGGCAAGTAAGGTATTGAGAATCGGACGATTCGCCGCCTCTTGTAAAGCTAGTGTGCGAGCAATGATTGCGGCAACCAGTGTCGGATCGGAAATCGGTGCGAGTTCGACAAGCCATACGCCATCGCTCGAGCTGTCGAGCAGGTCCCAAGCGACATGAATCGCGCAACGCGTCTTCCCGCTGCCACCCGTTCCGGCCAACGTGACGAGCCGATGCGACCGAAGCAGTTCCTTGATCTCGGGCACCTCTCTCTCTCGATCCACGAAGGACGTGATTTCCGCCGGGAGGTGAAACGCTAGGTCGATTTCCTTCGCTGCTGCACGTGCGGCCTCCAACGTCGCGCTTTCACGCTCGTTCAATCCGAGGGCCTTGGCGAGTGCAAGCACGTTGTGCCGATATGGCGCGCGCCGCACTCCGCGTTCCAGTAAACTCACCGCCGCAGCGCTGAGGTGCGCCCTTTCGGCGAGGACTTCTTGCGAAAGGTCGGCTCGCAAACGGTACTCTCGAAGCAGGTCTCCGAATCGAAGCACGTCCGGTTGTCCGTTCAAATTGCCAAACCCATGCTGCAAGGGCGTTTGGCCTTCGGCGGCGTGCGCCATGAGCCCTAGCCGACCCCTTGCAACTGTTGACGAACTGTATGAACTGTCGCTGTTCGAGGGCCGGCCGGCAAGGCTAGACTGGTGATGGGCCTAGGGCAACGCAAGTCTCGGCTGCGCAGGTCGTTAATGGGAGGAGTTCGTCCGTAGCGCATTACCAACTGTCACTTGGTCGACATTTCGTGAGCTCTCCTTAAATATTCTAGTCAGAGTGATCGCTTACCCGTTTCGTTATGTTCGAGAAGAAAATATAGGCTGCCAAGGAGTCGTTAATGTTGACTCTCCCCGATCGTCTTGCCGCAGTGCTTGAAAGGCACGCCTTAAAACAAAGTGCCCGTATTGCTGACGGTAGTGTTGTACAGCCTCTCAAGCCGGGTCAGCAGGCGCCGTTCTTTGCGCTCACGGATCAGCACGGTAACGTCGTGCGGTCGTCCGACATCCTTGCGCGCGGGCCGCTGATCGTGGCATTCTTTCGTGGAGCGTGGTGCCCGTATTGCAACGAGGACCTTGCGGCGCTCGCGAAGGCGTATCGAGAGATCCGCGAGGAGGGGACCGAAGTTGTTGCGGTGACTCCACAGCTGGCGACAACAAAAGCGCGAGCATATCCTGGTGAGCGTCATGTCCCATTTCCAATCCTCGTCGACCCCGATTTCGTGGTCGAGCGTTCCTTCGGCGTGGCGTATAAAATGCCGGGACATCTTCCAGAACCCTACGAGAAGGCGTTCCCTATGATCGCAGTACCGGGAGACACTCGAACCTCATGGTGCCTACGGATTCCGGCTCACTTCGTGATTGCAAAGGACGGTACGATCTTAGACGCGCCGGCTGACGAAAATGCTCGCACGAGTAACGCAATGGTTACCGTCTTGACGTCAGTCGAGGCGGCGTCGCCGAACGCACTGCGCGACCACGGCCACGTGAACGAAGATGAAAGGCGGAGGTTTTTTGGCGACGTCTTAAGGCGCTGTCGTCTGGCAATCCCCGTCGAAACGAAAGCGTTGGGCCCTTTTACTCGCCTGTCAAACCGGGTGGGCAAGGCGGTCAGCCAGGAAGAGTTTGCCGAAGCTATCGGCATCAGTCGATCGTGGTATGGATTTCTAGAAATCGGTCGACCCATTCGGCCGTCTGTCGAGTTGCTCGAGCGCATATGCGACGCCCTCGTGCTGCACGAACGCCAGCGCTTGACGCTTTTTGAGCTTAGCCTGCCCGCGTTTGCGAGGCGAGCTGTCAAGTTGGGTCGGGGAGCCGCCCTCGAAGCATCCATTTTAACTCAGGTATCCACGAGGGCGAGTTAGCCGGCGAGTTGGAAAACCGCATGTTCTTATTTCAGAGGACCACGAATGAAAGGCAGTGATATGAGCGCAGAGATGAAATCGTCGAAGGCCGCCAAGATGACGGAATCGGTTAACCATCCCTACCTCTATGTCGTCGGGGCAAACGGCACGGCGATCATCGACCCTTCGAACTGGCGGGTTATTGTCACTGCTCCTAGGATCCCCCCCGGAACGCACGATCTCATTTTCGACAATCACTATCCCGATCGCTTAGGTCGCGTCTGGAGCGTTGCCTCGGCCGAGGAAGACGGTTCTGCACTAGCCGGCGTCCACGTGGTGGACCCCAAGACCCTCACCAACGCCAAAACGATCTCTCTTGGCCAGAACGTTGCCCACACCCCGGGTCTCACGCCGGATCGCAAGTTTGCGGTTGTGCCAGTCTCCTCAGAGAACAAGCTCCACGTCTACGACACGAATACCTTTGAGGAGGTCGCCACGATAAACGTCGGCGCCCATCCTTGGGACATGATGGTGAGCGCCGATGGAAAGTACTGCTGCGTGCCCAACATGGACTCCGACACGCTCACGATAATCGACCCGCAGACGTGGAAAGTGATTGGTACGGTTCCTACCGGCGAAGGGACCGGACCCTTCATGGTCACGATCCGGCCAGACAACCACGCCGCGTCCGTCGAGTGCAGCGGTCATCACGGTGCGGGATACCATCACCTCGGTCCTCCGGCAGTCCCAACGGGGAAGGGGTTCTCGATCAGTTTCGTGGACCTGGGCGCGCGATCGGTCATCAAGAGCATCCCGCTGGACTTCCTCGCGGTGTGGGACGAATTCACGCCCGACGGAAAGTACAACTTCTTCTTTGGGTCCGAGGATGCGAAGGTCGTCGTCGTAGACACAGCCACTTTGGAGGTGGTGAGAACGATTGCGCTTGAGTCGAAGCCAACGTTGAACGGATACATCACCCCGGATCCGAACGGTAAGTATCTCTACGCGAGCGTTGAGACTGGGCTCCAAGTCATCGACACCAGCTCGCTTCAGGTTGTGGAAACCATCCGCATAGGCGGAGTCGTGGGAACTCCATTCCTTCTCTAATCAGCCTTCACCGGGAGAACGGTGTCCTCGTTATTGAACCACAGCTCACGCTGGTGATCCTGATCGCTCCGCACGAAGAGTTGCCAGTATAAATCCGCGATCATCTTCAGCGCGGCGGCAGTGCTTGGCATCATTCCGTTGATTGTCACCATACCGACTCGAACGCCATCCGCTTGCGCCTCTTCTGCTACGCAGTCGACCAGGGCTCGTAATGCTGCTTTGGAGACGCTAAGTGAGGACCACGCGGCAGAGGGCGCGTGTGCGAGACCACACCCGGAAAAAAGTATGGTCCCGCTCGATCTCGTTCTCATGTCGTCGGAGAAGAGCTTTACGAACGAGAGCGCGCCTGCTACGTTAACGCGAAACTCGGAGAGCAAGCACTCAGGGTCTAACGACGATACGGGGCCCGCCGAGGGGGCGAAGGCGTTGTAGATTAAGACGTCGCAGTTGGGCGTGTAATCTTTGATATAGTCGACTGTGCGCCTTACCGACGTTGAGCTGCTGACATCACACACCAAGGGGATCACGCACAGGTTACGCGCACGCGCCCAAGCAATTTGACGTTCTAGACGCTGCGGGTTACGCAGCAGCATGTATGCGGAGAAGCCCTCGCGCGCGTAACGCTCGGCAATTGCAAGACCGAGTCGGGGGCCGGCGCCGACAATAACGCAGGTTGGCCGCTCTCGCGCGTTCGGGTCTTCCATGACGGCTTCAGGATAACTCGGATTCGCACAAATAGTCTGTAGAGTGCCTGTTGGCAGACGCCGCGACGTCGCCGTGGTACGGAGGAAGAACGTTGGCGGCTCATCCCGAATGGGAGCTGCCGCGCCCTTGACGTAACGGAATTATCGCGTGAAATCGATTTTGTTTAGCACTTATGCAGCGTAGCGCTTTCAGCGAGCGAGAAGCCCTGGGCCTGGCAGGCCTGCTCAAAAGGGCGCGCCGCCGCATTCATTCGGAGACTCGGTCGCTGGGCCAGAGCCTTCGCTTTCCTACACGCGTCGGTAAGGCCGTTACCCAGGAAGAGGTCGCGGAGGCCGTCGGTATCAGTCGGAACTGGTACCAGATGTTAGAGACCAAAAAAGGACTGCGCGTCTCTCCCACGCTACTCGGTCGCATTGCCGACGTGTTGATGCTGAGTGCTTCCGAACGCGTGGTTATATTTGAACTGGCTGTCCCGGAACTCCGCGCGACGATACTCACGCCCGCCGCAGGCGAGGTTCTCGAAGCATTTCGATCGTTACGTTCGCTCGGTCAAAAGCTTTGGACAGCGACGACCGAAGTGGAAGCGCTGACTCTCGTTCGCGAGTACGGCACGAGGCACTTTACATCCGATCTATTTGCGAGTCGGGCGCGCCGCGATACAGGTGGCTGGGACGACCATATCGCGATCGGGAAGCCGGCACCGCTAAAGCTACATGCGACATTCGATTCGTTCGCGAGGGCGAACTATGACTCGGTGCACATCGATGAAATGCAACACGCCACAATCCTCGTTCAACCGGGTGACGTCCTCGCGCGATCAGACCTACGATATCCATTCGCGGAGTCGTTTGCCTCTGCGCTCGACTTCGCCGGCCTGAATGACTACGATTTTATTACCGCTAGAGTGCGATCGAGGCTCGGCTTCGTCGCGAGCCTCGGGGCCGTCCACGTGACCCCTCATCAGTATGACGAAGTCGAGCGGGAGCACTTGAGCACGGTCGCTGCGCTCGTATCGCACGCCCTCTCAGCCGGCGCTTGAAGTTCTTCTTTATGCGACGTCCTATTTCGGCAGTCAGCGATCCTCTTTTGACTGTCCTACCTCGATGAGGTGCCCACCAGGATCGCGCATATAACAGCGTATTTCGTATCCAAGATCCTTGGGCTCGGTGAGGAACTGGGCGCCTCGCTTGCGCCATTCCTCGTAGCACGCTTGAATGTCGGCGACGCGAATATTCATGAAGCTGCTGACTTGGTTGAAATCTCCCGGCGGCTGCAACGTTACCGTCGGCTTATCATCCGTAGGCGGCCCTCCTATGTCGACAACAACCCACGCGTTCGCAAGCTCGATGACCGTCGGCGAACCTTTCCGTAGGATGCGTCCTCCCAGAACGCCCTCGTAAAACGCCACCGACGGTTCGAGGTCAGCCACAATCAGGGCGTGCGTAACCGTAATTCCTTCGCGAGGCGGGATCTCGTATCGCTTTGACTCAGTTTGCGTTTGTTTCATTAAGGCTTCACTCCTACTCGACCAAGGCGTACCCTGTTGAACTCCGTCGTCCACGTTCCGCCTTCAAAATGCCCGGTGGATCATAATCTATCTGCCGATCTGCGTCTGCGGACTACAAGTGCGCAGCGGCTCCAAATACAGCAATCGACTTGGCGCCTTCGCGGTGCGCTTTCAGAGTGCGGAGTATTACTTGGCAGACACAAGAGTCGCTACTGGGATACGCTCAACAGCATACGCGCCAACGAGCAATCCTGAACTGGCCAAGCTCCTGGCGTCGATTTAGGGCGGAGGAAGTACGCGCGTGGCGACGTCGATAGGGCTTAGGACCCTCCAACGCGGCGATGAGGGAGGAGGCATCCTAAGCGTCTTCGCGCCCGCGCTTGGGAAAATCGCCTGGACGTACGTCTTCCTGTTCGCGTTCAACGCGGGGGCCTGGTTGGCGGCGTTTGCCGCGTTTCGTTCGCATCCGGTGCTGCTCGGAACGGCACTCCTGGCCTACACGTTTGGCTTGCGCCACGCCGTAGACGCCGACCACATTGTTGCGATCGATAGCGTGACGCGCAAGCTAATGCACGACGGATCCAGACCCGTGACAGTTGGGCTATACTTCTCTCTTGGCCACTCGACCGTCGTTGTCTTACTGACCGTCGCGATCGCGGTCGCCGCAAACGCGGTGCGGGATTGCGTCCCGCTTTTGCGAGTCGGTGGCGGCGTCGCCGGTACCGCAATCTCGGCGCTATTTCTGCTCGCGATCGCGACCGTCAACGCCGGCGTACTGTTTGACGTTCTGAGGGCCCACGGGCGCGCGCATCGCGGCCAGGCCCACGATGACAACGCTCTAGACCCGCCGATAATGCAAGGCGGGTTTCTCGGGCGCCTCTTCCGCCCGGTTCTCGCGATGGTAGACGCAAGTTGGAAGATGTATCCGCTTGGCGTAGTCTTTGGCTTGGGCTTCGACACGGCGACGGAAGTCGCTTTGCTGGGGATTGCTGCGATCGAGGCCGGCAACGCGCTCCCCGTCGCAACGATTATGGTGTTTCCGTTGCTGTTTGCGGCCGGAATGTCGCTGCTCGACACGACCGACGGCATCCTGATGCTCGGGGCTTATGGGTGGGCCTTTGTGCGACCTGACCGCAAGCTGTTCTACAACACGATCGTCACGCCGGTGTCCATCTTTGCGGCACTGCTCGTCGGCGGCATCGAGGCGTTGAACCTGCTCGGCAATCGCCTAGGGTTTAACGGCGGAATCTGGTCGGCCGTCGACGCCGTAAACGGAAACTTGGGGACGCTCGGTTGCGCGGTCGTTGGACTCTTCTTCGCGAGTTGGATTGTTTCGGCTCTGATTCACCGGTCGAGGGCATGGCCCGCGGATGCGTGGTGACGCGAAAATGTTGACTGCCTGTCGGCATACATTTACTGCAGTGCGCCCTATATTTAGGCGCATAAGGTCTGTTATCACCCGTACTACAAGGTATTTCAAAGGAGGAACAATAGTGCACGATTCGAGCATGCAGATGAACCGCGGCGGACATCTCTACATGCAGACAAACGAGATTCGGAACTGCATAATTCGCTATCTACGGGCTCCGGACGGTACGATCTCCGAGCACGAACGCATCCCTACCGGTGGCGCGGGTTCGGGCACATACAAGCCGGTAAGCGACGAGCCCAGTGCTCCTAATGCGTTCGAAGGCGCCGCCAGCGTCATTCTTACGCCGGATGGACGGTTTCTGTTTGCGACCAACGGCGGCGACAACTCCGTCTCGAGCTTTGGTGTCGGCGACGATGGCCGACTGACGCCGATAGACGTCAAACGGACGGGAAACGTATTGACCGGGCGCTTTGGCCAAGTCAATGGGCGGAGCGGCAGCGCTAAGTCGCTGACTTATTCACCTTCGTGCGGCACTCTCTACGTCTTGCATTCGTTTGGTCCCGACCATATCCGTCTTATGACGGTTGACAAGGAAGGACGACTGTACCCGCGTCCGGAGGGCTACACGATGAATACGATAAACAAGCCCCATCGCATCGCCACCACGGCGGCGCTATCGGCGGACGAGCGTTTTCTCATCGTTGGTACCACGTTCGACCAGCCTGCCATGGCTAATCCAGACGGTTCGCCAATTCTTTGGGTCAACGGGAAAAATGGTGAACCCCATTCGATCGCTTCCAACGCGCCGGATCCCGACGGGCTGGCTGTGTTTCGCCTGAACGGAGACGGCTCGCTCATCGGGCCCACGTTCTATGACGGGGGCGGCGGCTCACCGTGGAACCCACAGTTCTTGCACCATCGACCCGACCACTTTGTCGTCGGATACGCGGTCGGCGACGGCGTGGCCATGGGGCGTATCGATTCGGATGGAAAGATCGAGCTAGGCCCGATCGTGCCGGTTGACACGAGCGGGGGAAGACCGAGCGAGTTATGCTGGGTTTCGATATCGCCTGACGATAGATTCATCTTCGCTACGAATTTCGGTTACGGTTACGTTACCAGCTTTGTCGTAGACGGCGATGTTATCCGCGTCGCGTCCGATCCGGCGTGCCCCAAGGTTCCGGGCGACGGCGCGTGGCGAGCTCTCAACGGAACGGTAAGCAGCGGTCCGAGCGACAGTTGGGTTTCACCGGACGGCCGCCATCTCTACCAGATCTACGGCAATGCCTCGACGCTCGTAGGATATGCCATTCAGCCCGACGGTTCGCTTAGCGAAATCAGTAGGGCCCCTATCCCCTACAATAGCCCCCAAGGGTTAGTTGGATTTTGACTCCATCGAAAACGATCGGGTTGGTGGCGTCGGATGAGGATATGCAGCGGGCGGAAGGTTCCGCCCGCATCCTTCTGAGCGGCTCCGATCGGGGCACGCGCGTCATGGACGTCTTTGAACGCTCGCCACTGCGTGTCATGTTCCCGCGGGTCGGCGCCGAAGTCGAGGAGGCCGTTCTGATAAATACCGCGGGCGGTATTGCCGGCGGAGATAAGCTCGGAGTCCAGGTTACCGTACTAACAGATGCATCCATCAACGTGACGACGCAGGCGGCTGAAAAGGTCTACCGCGCCCTGAGTCAACCCGCGCGTATTACCACAAACCTGAAAGTGGCCAATGCGGCAAAACTTGCGTGGCTACCACAGGAAACAATCTTATTCAATGGTGGCCGGCTGACTCGCAAAATGGAAATCGAGGTTTCGTCGGGAGGGGAAGTGCTTGCCCTCGAGTGGCTCGTGCTTGGGCGTGCCTTGAACGGCGAGAAAGTCATCTGGGGACATATCACAGACAGCTGGCGGGTCAGGAAAGACGGTCGGCTGATCTGGGCGGACAGCTTTCGAATCAGCGATTCAGGATTTCCCAACATTCGCCGAAACGCACTCCTTGGTAACTGCATCGCCGTTGCAACGCTGATCTATTATGGACCCCATCTCGAATCGAGTCTGGGCCACTTCCGGGACATCCTTCCTTCATCGGGATACCACTGCGGCGCTACATTGATTGGCGGCCTCATCATTATACGCTTTGCAGCGCGGTCAGCGTTCGACTTGCGGTGCGCTTTACGCGCCTTTCTCGAGAACGTGAGCCTCGAGCCGTGCTCCGGTCCTTTCAGAGTGCCTAAGATGTGGTCGTGTTAGACCACACACCAGCAGAAGCAGGGACATTATGAATTTTATGCCGCGTGAAAAAGACAAGCTCATGATCTCGCTCGCTGCGCTAGTCGCTCGGGCACGTCTTACAAGGGGCGTTAAACTAAACTATCCGGAGAGTGTCGCGATCATAACGGATTTTATTTTGGAGGCTGCGCGAGACGGCAAATCCGTCGCCGAGCTGATGTCGGAAAGCGGAACGGTGCTGACTCGCGATCAAGTGATGGAAGGCATTCCGGAAATGCTCGATGAGATGCAAGTTGAAGCCACGTTTCCCGATGGCACGAAGCTCGTTGCCGTTCACGATCCTATTCGCTAAGGAGGCGATATTGACATGATACCGGGCGAAATCTTTCCGGGTTCGGGCGACATTGTCCTCAACCAAGAGAGGCCGGCAATTTCTCTCAACGTTGCGAACACAGGCGACAGGCCGATCCAGGTCGGCAGTCACTACCATTTCGCTGAAACCAACCCGGCTCTCGCGTTCGATCGACAAGTTACCGTGGGACATCGCTTGGACATACCAGCGGGAACGGCTGTACGCTTCGAGCCGGGGCAGGCGCGTGATGTTATGTTGATTCCCTATGAAGGGGCACGCATGGTGTTCGGATTTCGTCAAGCGGTTATGGGAGCATTGCCATGACGACCAAAATGAGTCGTGCCGCATATGCGCAGATGTTTGGCCCAACGGTGGGTGATAAAGTTCGCCTAGCGGACACCGATCTCATCATCGAAGTTGAGAAGGACCTCACCACCTATGGTGAGGAGGTCAAATTCGGCGGCGGGAAGGTCATTCGCGACGGCATGGGCCAGTCGCAGCGATCCCGGAGTGAAGGCGCAGTTGATACCGTCATTACAAATGCGTTGATTCTCGATTCCACGGGAATCGTCAAGGCCGATCTCGGCATCAAGGATGGACGCATTGACGCTATCGGCAAAGCCGGCAATCCAGATGTGCAGCCGAACGTGGATATCATCATCGGTCCCGGAACTGAGGTAATCGCCGGGGAAGGTACCATCGTCACCGCAGGTGGCATCGACACCCACGTTCACTTCATCTGTCCGCAGCAGGTCGAGGAGGCACTGTATTCGGGCCTGACCACCATGATGGGCGGTGGGACCGGTCCGGCTGTCGGAACGGCCGCTACGACGTGCACGCCGGGGCCTTGGCACATTCAAAGAATGCTTCAAGCGGCCGAGGCGTTCCCCGTGAACATCGGTCTCTTTGGAAAAGGAAATGCGAGCCTGCCGCCGAGTCTCGTGGAGCAGATTGAGGCCGGAGCGTGTGGCCTCAAGCTCCATGAAGACTGGGGTACGACACCCGCCGCCATCGATTGTTGCCTCTCAGTAGCAGATGACATGGACGTGCAGGTTGCTATTCACACCGATTCCTTAAACGAAAGCGGCTTCGTCGAAAGCACTATTGCTGCGTTCAAGGGAAGAACGATTCACAGCTTCCACACGGAGGGGGCCGGCGGCGGACACTCGCCAGACATTATAAAAATCTGCAGTGAGGCAAATGTGCTTCCGGCTTCGACGACTCCGACACGGCCGTACACCGTAGATACGACCGATGAAGCGTTCGATATGGTCTTGGTGACGCATCATCTCGATCGTCGCGTTCCAGAGGATGTCGCCTTCGCCGAAAGCCGCATTCGCCGAGAAACGATAGCGGCGGAGGATCTGCTGCACGATATGGGTGCGCTTTCAATTATGTCGTCCGACAGCCAGGCGATGGGCCGCGTGGGCGAAGTGATACTTCGTACTTGGCAGACCGCCGACAAAATGAAAAAACAATTCGGGCAACTTTCCGAGGAGACGGGCGACAACGACAATTTCCGCGTGCGCCGATATATTGCGAAATACACGATCAATCCCGCGATAGCTCAGGGCATTTCTACGTACGTTGGTTCTATCGAAGTTGGAAAGCTTGCCGATCTCTGTATCTGGCAACCGAAATTTTTCGGGATAAAGCCCGATATGGTGCTGAAATGCGGAACGATCGCTGCTGCAGTTATGGGAGACCCGAACGCTTCTATTCCGAGCCCGCAGCCGGAATACTATCGCCCGATGTTTGGCGCCTTCGGCCGCTCCTTAACGGAAAGCTCCGTCATATTCGTCAGCCAGGCCGGACGAGCAAACGCCGCGGGATACGGACTTGCCAAGAAGCTGTTGCCCGTGACGAACACGCGCAAAATCGGCAAGCAGTCCATGGTGTTGAACAGCGCCATGCCTCACATCGATGTCAACCCTGAAACATATGAGGTGCGCGCCGATGGCCGGCTTCTTACCTGCAATCCAGCGAAAGTGCTTCCAATGGCGCAACGCTATTTTATGTACTGAAAGATTTCCATGCTATATAGCTTAATTCATCGACGGGCAGGTTGTTGGCCAAAAGAAAAAGCTGCCGGCACAGTTACGCTCGATTTCGACGAGCGCCATCGCCGCCGCATTCTCTTGGGTGTGGATGATGGCGAAGACGTCCTTCTCGAGCTTCCAAAGGCGGTTGCGATGGCAGACGGAGACGGCTTACAACTAGAAGATGGAAGATGGCTAAAGGTTCAAGCCGCCTCGGAACCGATTATAGAAGTGAGGCACGAGATGCCGAATCAACTCGTACGCCTTGCTTGGCATCTGGGAAATCGACACTTGCCGACGGAAGTTCAAGCGGAGTGTCTCTATATCCGACCGGATCACGTGATCGAGGATATGCTGCGCGGGTTTGGCGCTAATCTCGCCAAGGTGCAAAGAGCGTTCCAGCCTGAGGGTGGCGCTTATGACGGCCAAAACGTCCGCCGCGAGGATGAGCATGATGAGTCATGAGCGGTGCTTAGCGCCGCTCTCTCAAATAAGGTTGCAGGCCTGGCTGTCGCCGGCGTTTCCGATCGGTTCTTTCAGTTACTCCCATGGCCTGGAATGGGCTGTCGAAGCGGGCCACGTAAGCGATCGCCAAAGTCTTGTCGATTGGCTCGAAGCAGATCTTAGCTACGGCTCTGCTCGCAATGAAGCGTTCTTTTTCTATGAGGCTTGGTGCTGCACGATAAGGAACGATCGCGCGAAGCTCCTCGAGATTGCAGAGCTGGCAGCAGCCTTTCGCGCGACTTCTGAGTTCGCGCGCGAGTCGTGGCAGCAAGCCGCAGCGTGTCTGGGGACCTTACAGGCGGTCTGGCCAGACGAGACCTTGGGCTGGCTTTCGCAAGTGCTCTGCGAACGCGATATTCAACCCGTGTTGGCTGTTGTTCTTGGTGTACGCGGGGCAACGCAGCATCTTCCCGTTAGCCTCGTCTTGCCGGCATTTCTGCAAAGTTACATCGCCAACTTGGTGATCGCGGGAGTTCGGCTGATTCCCTTGGGCCAAACTGACGGTCAGTTCGCCATCGCTGCACTTGAAAAGGCGGTCTTGTCGGCAAGCACGGAGGCCGAAACGACTTCCGTTGATGACCTCGGGTCCGCCGCATTCACTCTGGATCTCGCCTCAATGGCGCACGAAACGCAATACACGAGGTTATTTCGCTCATGAGAGTTTTTGCTCAAGATGACTCCGCCGGTACAGAGGCACGGCATCATGGTCCCTTACGCATCGGCATAGGTGGACCGGTCGGTTCAGGCAAGACAGCGCTCATTGAAGCCCTATGCAAACGGCTTCGAGATGTCTATAAAATGTACGTTATCACGAACGACATTTACACCAAGGAAGATCAGCTCATTCTCACACGAGCCAACGCACTGCCGGCTCAGCGCATCATGGGAGTCGAAACAGGCGGCTGCCCTCACACGGCGATCAGAGAGGATGCGTCAATCAACCTTGCAGCCATTGAAGAAATGAATGGCCGGTTTCCCGACACGGAGCTGTGCTTCATCGAGTCGGGTGGCGACAATCTTGCCGCAACCTTCAGCCCCGAGCTGGCGGACCTAACGGTATACGTGATTGACGTTTCAGGAGGCGAAAAAATTCCGCGCAAAGGCGGCCCTGGCATTACGCGCTCCGACCTCCTCGTGATAAACAAGATCGATTTGGCTTCGCTCGTTGGGGCAAGCCTCGAAGTGATGGAAGCGGATGCCCTCAAAATGCGCGGAGCCCGACCGTTCATCTTCACTAATTTGAAAAACGGGGAAGGCGTTGCGCAAATCGCAAAGGTTCTGATCGAGAAAGGCGGTTTAGAGGTTCGGCCGCCCTCCTAACAGCGATTTTGAGATGGCTGCTGACTGCTGCTAGGCTGACGTCGCAGCTCTCGAGTTCTATCATAACCCGACAACGTGAGACAAATTGTCGAGGCACAAAGACCAAATCAGGCCGACGACGCAGGCGGGGAATCACCGCTTGGCTTTGTCGGAGTCGCCGTCTATCATTCGCCTCGCTATCTGTTGAAGCGCTGACGAATACTCCGACCACCGTCGACATCGCCGACATCATCGTGGGCGAGGAAAATGTAGGAGAGTCTCATGTTTCGTTCAGCTCTCGTCGTCGCAGGGGTTTGCCTAGCGTCGCTCCTCGCCACCTTTGGTTCAGCAGTCGCGGCACCCACAGAAGTTGAAGGTGCAGCCGGAGGCGGCTTGGCCGCATGGGCCTTTACTGCGCCGAACAGCCCGCAGTTTTCGTTTTGGTATGTTGGTACACAGGATTATTTGCTGCAAGTTGGCGGCATCAGTGGTACCGCGTTCAAGCGACTCGAGCTTAGCTACGCTCAACAGTGGATCAATGCTCCCGCGGTTGGCAACGCGCTTGCTCTCAACAGTCACCTCGGACAGTCGATCATCGGGGCGAAGTACTTACTAGTCGAGGCGAATCCGCACAATGCGGTTCCGTCGATCGCCGCCGGCGTGCAGGCTAAGAACGCTTACGGTCAAATCGTACAGTACCTCAAACACGCGGGAGCAATTAGCAGCACGTCGGGAGTCGACTTCTATCTCGCGGCGACGAAAACGGTAAAACTCGGCTCCGTCCCGGTGGTGCTCGACAGCACGTTTCGCGCAACAAAGGCGGACCAATTCGGACTTCTCGGCTTTGGCGGCGGCTCCAACGGGCACAACGCGTACCAACTGGAGCCAGAGTTTTCAGCCGGCGCTTTTGTCGCGGCCAACGTCGCGATCGGCGGCGAATACCGCTATTCGCCCAATAACATCAGCAGCGCCGTTGCCGGCATTCAAGAACAATCGAAATGGGACATCTTCGCCGCGCTGTTCCTTAACTCGCACTTCGCCCTTACGGCGGCCTATCTTAACCTCGGTCAAGTGGGCCCGAGGCTGCCGAATATGACGCCGAATCAGCAGGGGCTCTACCTACAAGCCCAAGGGACGTTTTAACGCCGGCGTCCCCGTGCGATCGAAGATGCCAACTGCCTGTCGGCAGACCACCGGCTCAGCGGACACTATGATATTTTGTGCCGTTCCACCCGCACACGAATCCGTTGAGCCGGCGTATTGGTTCACGATGCAGGTGGGGATGATTCTCGGTCCATCTCCTAGATGGGAGGTCAGTAGATGCCAACACGTGGTTTCGTCGGCCGGCGCCCGGCCGATTCGGGGGGGCGGCTCCCTCCCGGTCAACACCTCACGGAAGACTTTCCGGTGCTCTCGTTCGGCCCGACGCCGAGGATTCAGCTCGACAATTGGAACTTTGCGCTTCGCCTTGGCCCGAGACCGGTCAAGACCTGGACGTGGGCGGAGTTTAACGCGCTGCCGCAGACGAGCGTGATTCGCGACATCCACTGCGTCACGACGTGGAGCAAATTCAACACGAAGTGGGAAGGTGTGGACATTGACGATCTGCTGCGCGACGCCGCATTGACCGATCCGCCGCCTTTTCTGCTGGCGCATTCGTGCGACGGCTACTCGACCAATCTGGCAACCAGTGACGTGCGCAACGGCAAAGCTTTGGTCGCCCTGAAATACAACGACATGCCGATACCGCCCGATCACGGTGGTCCCGCGCGGCTGCTCGTACCGCATCTCTATTTTTGGAAGTCGGCGAAGTGGGTCAACGCAATCCAATTTATTCCCGATAACACGCCCGGTTTTTGGGAATTGCGCGGATACAACGATCACGGTGACCCGTGGAAAGAGGAACGTTACCAGGGTGATTGAGGGACTGCGCACGGCGCCTGCCCCACTGCTCTGGCAGGACGCCGTCATCAGCCGAATCAACGAGAACACGCCCCGTATCAAGAACTTTTTCTTTAAGCTGTCGAACCCGTTTGCGCTTCGGGCGGGCCAACACGTCGACATCCGTCTCACAGCCCCAGACGGTTATCGTGCAGAGCGCAGCTATTCGATCGCGTCGGCGCCGGAAGATGTCGGCGAGCTTGAACTCTCGATCGAGAAGATTGAGGGCGGCGAGGTTTCGTCGTTTTTCCACGACGTCGCCATGGTGGGGGACACGATCGAGTTGCGTGGGCCAATCGGTGGCTACTTTATCTGGGACGTGTCCGACGGGGGACCGCTTTTTCTCGTGGGTGGCGGCTCCGGCACGGTACCCTTGATGTCGATGCTGCGTCATCGCCGCGCGAAGCAGTCGAGCGTCTCAACGTTGTCGCTCATATCTGCTCGAACGTGGGCCGATATCCCGTTCCGCGATGAGTTGCTGGAATACGCGATGGGAGATCCGACCTTCAAAGCGGTCTTTGCGATTACGCGCGAGCCGTCGCGCCGTCCGGTCGACTATATGCGCCGCATCGACGGTACGATAATCCGTGAAGTTCTCTCACAATTGCCGACGCCGCCGAAAGCGATGTTCATTTGCGGCACGAACGCCTTCGTGAATGCGGCCGCCGATGGCGCCGTCGCAGCCGGTATGGCGGCCGCGCTCATCCACACCGAACGCTACGGCGGCCTCTAGATGCCGAGTGCTTGTCGGCAGACCACCGGGCCAACAGCCGCTATAATGGAGGCAACAAATGATGAGTTTTAATAGCTACTGCAACGCATTCCCGCACGCCAAACTCACTCGCTCGCCCGAGGGCGTTTTAGAAGCTTCCCTACACACAGATGGTGGCACGCTGGTTTTCAATGGCCACGTGCACGAAGAGTTCGTTGAGTTGTTTCATCAAATCGGCCAAGACGTAGACAATCGCGTGGTGATCTTGACTGGCGCCGGCGCAGCGTTCATCGACAACATCGATGCGGAGGGGTTCGACTTTTTTACGCCCCGCGGTTATGACAAAATCTACCGCGAGGGAAAGAAGGTCCTGGCCAATCTCTTGGACATCCCCGTGCCGATGATCGCCGCTCTCAATGGTCCCACGACCGTGCACTCCGAGTTTGTGCTCCTCTGCGACATCGTCATCGCGACGCCGAGCACGGTGTTTCAAGACAAGCCGCATTTTGCATTCGGCATTGTCCCTGGCGATGGCATTCATTCGCTGTGGCCGGAGGTCATCGGATCAATTCGTGGACGCACTTTCGTTCTCACGCAGCAAGTGATCGACGCCGAAGAGGCACTGCGGCTCGGCGTGATCAGCGAAATCGTGCCACCTGAGAACCTGCTCCGCCGGGCACGCGAGATTGCCGGAGGGATCGCCAAGCTCCCCCCGTTGACCGCTAGTTACAGCCGCGTTGCGTTGACGCAGAAGCTCCGCCGCATCGTCGATGAGAGCGTCGGCTACGGTCAGGCATTGGAGGGTATCTCCGCCGCCGACGTCGCCCGCATGCAAGCGGATAAATAGCGGGGCACCGTTAGGCGATTTTTCAGGGAGGTGATCGGTCCGATCGCGCACGACGACGAAATCTCCGCCACCGTACAGTCGCTGATTGACTCAGGAGAATCCCGGTGAAAGGTCCTTCACTGGGCCCAAATAGGAAGGTACACGAGCGGGCCTGTGCCAGTATACGAGCAGCGTCTACCGCGTAGCGCCAACGGGAATCGAAAGCGGTACCGTAGCGAAACCCCAGACAACTGACGACGACAAAAATAGGCGGTTGTAAGGAAAATGCCGCGATGCCATGTTGTCACCGGTTGTCGAGGGTAGCCGGCAAGAACTGCCTGACCGATTCCGCACGGTTGAGGAGGCATCTGCGGACGCCCCGAAGCTGCCAAGTGGAGATGCAGGACGAGCCCCAGGAGTCTGACCTATCGGCCTTTGGAGCGCTGCTGCGGCGCTACCGGTTCGCCGCGGGCCTCTCACAAGAGGCGCTGGCCGAACGCGCTGGAGTTAGTTCGTATGGAATCAGCGCACTCGAACGCGGCTACCGGCGCACTCCACAGCGAGAAACGCTTGGCCGTCTGGCCGTTGCGCTGGCACTTAGTGTCGAGGAACGCCGCGCATTCGAGGCGGCCGCTACGCGCCTACGCTCTCCGCGGAGTCGAACCGAAACCTCACTCGCCGCTGATCCATGGCATAACGCTGGGAGCGCAAGCTTCCCGCTGGCGCTGACTCGTTTTGTCGGGCGCAGCGTTGAACTCGACGAGATCGCCGCTATGCTGCGCGATCATCGGATGGTCACGCTAACCGGGGCGGGAGGGATCGGTAAGACTCAGGCAGCGTTGCGGGCCGCAACCGCACTGAGCGAAGCCGGCGGGACTGCCGTCTACTTTATCGGACTCGCGTCAATCGCCGTTCCTTCTTTTGTTGTAACGGCGCTAGCGTCGGCGTTAGGCGTGCAAGAGGTTCAGAATCGTTCCCTGCTCCAGACGCTAGTCGCTCATCTTAAGGACAGAGCGGTGCTGCTGATTCTCGATAACTGCGAGCACGTGCTGGAAACGGTCGCAGNNGCCGCTTCTCGCGGCCGGCGAACGCGCGTACCGGCTCCCATCGCTAGCCGATGACGATGCCATCGCGCTATTTGCCGATCGGGCTCGAGCCGTCGACTCCCGTTTCACGCTGACCGACGAGAACCCGCCGATCGTTGGTGAGATCTGCCGTCGTTTAGACGGTATTCCGTTGGCAATCGAGCTCGCGGCAGCGCGAGTGAACTCGTTGGCGGTTCGAGAGATCCTGAAGAACATGAACGATCGCTTTGCGATTCTCACCGCCGGCGAACGCACGGCCTTACCCCGGCAGCGAACGATGCGCGCGACGATAGACTGGAGTTACAACCTGCTCTCGGCCCAGGAGCAGTGCCTCTTCAATAGGCTGTCGGTCTTTGCCGGCGGCTTTTCGCTTGCCGCTGCCGCGACGGTCTGCTCAGACGACCGGCTCTCCCGAACGAGCGTGCTCAACCTGCTCTCGGCACTTGTCGACAAGTCGCTGGTGATCGCTGAACCGCGCGGCGACGCACTGCGCTACCGGTTGCTCGAGTCGACGGGGGCGTATGCCTCGGAGAAACTCGGCCACGCCCGCGAGCGCGATCTCTTCGCGCGTCGTCATCTGCGCTATCTTCGCCAACACTTCGCGGAACTTTGGGAACGGACGGCGCGACGGTCCGTTATCGTCGCAGCGCTGGAAGAAGACTTGGAGAACGTGCGCGCCGCGCTCGACGAGGGGTTGGGGCGCTCCGAACCTATTGACGGTGCCGAGCTGCTCAACAGCATTGATGTAAACTGGCGAGCTCTCGGACTGGAGGCGGAAGGCACGGCACGGTGTGAAGCGTATTTCGAGGCACTCCCGTCAAGCGAGTCGAGGTTACGCGCTGGGCTGTCGGTCACGCTGTCGCTATTGGTTGGGGTATTCGGCAACAAAATGCTCGCACTCGAGCTGGCAACGCGAGCGGTCGAACTTGCGCGAGCGAGTGGTGACGCCCCTTCCCTTGCTAGCGCGCTACGGCAGCGCGCGGCGACGGCGCTCCTCCTCTATCGGCTGGACGACGCCGAAGACGCCTTATGTGAGGCCGAAGCCATCCCGGGGTCTGCCATGCTTCGGACGAGCTTGCTCGATACGCGCGCCGCGCTAAGTTTCTTCCGCGGCGATATTGAGACGGGATTGCGCCTGTTCGAGCAGGTCCGCGAGGAACACCACTCGCTCGGGAACTTCAGCGCGGAGCAGACCACGGCCGTGAACATCGCCGAGATCGAACACGCGCGCGGTCAAACGCAGCGCGCCGTGACAGTCGTCCGCGAGACCCTCGCGGCGACGCCGTCCGGTCCCGATGAATACCTTCTGCTTCATAATCTAGCGGGCTATCTAGCCGCGATGGATGATCTTTCGGGCGCAGCAGCAGCTGCGGGCGAGTCGATTAGGGTGCGTGCAGCCCAGGTGGCAGAGGATGTCCACGTGGCGATTGCGATCGAACACGCGGCGCTCGTCTTTGCGCTGCGGGGCGATCTTGTGCGAGCCGCCAGCCTCGAAGGTTACGCCGATGCCACCATACACAGAAGCGGATTCCACCGCGAGTTCACCGAGACGACGACGTACGACCGCCTCGCCGCACTCCTGGCTGCAGGGCTTGCGATTGACGAACTCGCGCGAGTAACGGCGCAAGGCGCTGCACTCGCACCGGAGGCTGCGATCGCTCTCGCGCTTGAGAGCCTATAGACCCGGGCTCCGGACGCCAACATTTGTGCGGATAACGTGTGCAAATGTCCGTGGCCGACGGCGTCGAGCTCCCTCAAAATGGCTCCATGATTCGTGCAGCGTTTTCCGTGCTCTGTCTCACGGTGTTGGCGTTGGGCTCGGGCGGCCGTTTATTTGCGCAGGAAGTGGCACCCAGTATGGCTCCGTCCCCTAGTCCATCGCCATTTGACAAAGAATGGCACGTCAACGTCGAGCCCTATGCTTGGCTTCCGACGCTTAACGCATCGTTTCTCTTCGGCGCGAGCCCGTTGTTGGGCAACAAGTCGGCAAGCGTGAACGTAGGACCAAGCGGATATTTATCGCAAGTGAATAGCGCGGCGTTCCTCGCACTCGAAGCGAATAGGGGTAGACTTGGTGTGATATCCGACTTGATCTATTTTAATCTGACCAGCAACGTCGCAACCGTACGGTTGGTTCCCAATCCCGCCGGCGGCGGCAACGTCCCCGTTGATGTTTCGGCGAATGCGCGCCTGACCGGCTTCGTTAATGAAGACGCGGTAAGCTGGAATGCGACACGCGACGGAACGCCTTCGGCAATCGCTGGTTTGCTCGGCATCCGCTACTACGACTTATCTCCGTCGACGAGCTTTACGCTCGCGGTGCCGACCCAAAAAGCGCAGCAAGGGAGCTTGTCGCGATCGTCACACGCGCTCACTCCGATTGCGGGTTTACGGGGCCGTGTTGGGCTTGGCGCTCATTGGTTCATTCCGTATTACTTTGACTACGGCACCGCGGATAATGTGAACACATGGCAAGGCTTTGCCGGCATAGCGTACGGCTACCGAAGCGGCGCAGTAACTCTGGGCTGGCGGCAGCTCCAATACTATGCTAACCGCCCCAACTACCTGCTCCAAAGTCTGGGAGTCGGGGGACCGGCGATCGGCTGGACCCTCGCGATCTAGATCTCCCGCTGCTCCGCGACCGCGTTTTCCTTACTGACGACGACTCTCACAAAGGAGCCTTACCGTGGCATTAGCCGACATCCCTAAAAGTAATGGAGCACCCGTATCACGCCGAGTTTTCGTTGAAGCAGCGGCTATTGCCGGCGCGGGCGTGGCCGCGCTTGGCATGTCAGGGGACGCTCGGGCGGCCAACATCGCCGACGAAATAGTGCAAGCGAAAATTCGGCGAGCGCTCTTATCGGGACCTGAAATCATTACGAAAGATGCCACGGTTGCGGAAATGGACGCCGCCGGCAAGATGACGGTGCTGCGGCCAGGCACGAACCAGTGGGTGTGCGTCCCCGGTAACGAAAACATTTACGGAGCGGCAGACTTATGTGCGGACCCCATGGGGATGCAGTGGATGCTGGACATCCTTGCAAAGAAGCGGAAGCCTTCGAACACCAAGCCAGGACTGATCTACATGCTCAATGGTGCTTTGCAGCGTAGCTACACCGATCCGTTCGATCAGACGAGCCCGCCCATCCCGATTGGACCGCACTGGATGATCATCTGGCCTTTCGACGCGAAGGCCGCCGGTTTGCCGACGGTGATGCGCGACGCGGGAACCTTGGTGATGTTTGCCGGCACTCCCTACGCGCATCTACACGTATGTGGCTCACCCTGGGACGGTAACGAGTATCGCCCAGGCGACCAGGGCATCTGGACGATGAACTACGCTAGGCCGTTGCGCTAGAACGGCGCTAACTGCGAATCGCACGAAAGGAACGCGTTGCACTGCCGCGTGAACGAGTCGTGCCACTGGAACAGCGAACCGTGGCCCGCATCCGGATACGTCAGCAGCACGGCGTTCGGAAGATTCTCGCTCAGCCAGTAGGAGTTTCGGACGGGAATCATCTCGTCGTGCACGCCGTTGATGACGAGCACCGGCTGCTTGATGCCGTTGAGATCCGCGAAGCGCTCGCCCTTCGGCTCCTCCCAATCGCGGAATGCCGCCATCTGCGCCTGTGCCACTTCCGGACCTGACGGCTTGTCGCGATCGTCTTTCCGCTGAGCGAGTCGTTCGATGAACTCGCCGCCTGCGGCTTGACTCGAAGCCGTTTGGTCGAAGAAGATCTTCTGCAACACCTGATATCCCCGCAGCGACTTGTCGTTTATAAACCTCGCGAGGATAGGCTTATCGAGATGCATGACATCCTCGCCGCCGCGCGGCGCCGTCCCGACGAGGACCATCTTCCGAAATACGGACGGCCGGCTGCGAACCATATCCTGCGCCACCATGCCGCCGAGCGAATATCCCAGCACGTCACATGTCTCGATGTTTAGGGCGTCCAGAAACGCCATCGCATGCTCCGCCATGGTGCCGACGGTGTTCGGCACCGTACCGTCGGAGCGGCCGATTCCGGCGCTGTCGAACAGAATAACCTCTCGCTCGACCGCCAGCCTGTCGGTCACGGCGGGATCCCAGTTGTCTAGATTTCCGGTGAAGTGCTGCAGGCACAGCAGCGGCAACCCGCTCGGGTTTCCGAACCGGCGGTAGGCGTACTTGGTTCCGCTCGCATCGGCGAACTGCGTCGGCGCGGTGATGCTGCTGGTCATTCTACGGCGGCTAAGAGTCGAACTCGAATCCGCTAGGTGGCAACCGGGACCGGCGCCAGCGAGTTCGCCAACTCGAGAATGACGTCGACAACGGCGTGCGGATGAGAAAGCATCGCCACGTGGCTCGACGCGATCTCCGTCGTCATTGCGCCCATTCGTTTCGCGAGGAAACGCTCCAGGTCGGGGTGCACCGTCCGATCCTGCGTGGCCACGACGTACGCGCTGGGCTTTGATTTCCACGCAACGCCCGGTGCGTTCCGAGAGAACAGATCGGCTGCGGGCGCATAGTGCGTCGCCCAGAGGAGCCGCTGCTCTTGTTCGGAGAGATCTCCCGCGAAGCACGCGATGCCGTCCGAACGCATCCACAGGCGCCCGTCCGCAACTTCGACGTATTTGAAGACGTCGGTTACGGGAAACTTCGTTTGCTGGCTTTGTGAGGTCTCATCGGCGTCGTTAGCCAGTGCTGCGATATAGACGAGCCCCACGACGCGCTCGTCGGTACCCGCGGCCGTGATGACGCTTCCGCCGTACGAGTGACCGACCAGAATAGCGGGACTCGCGACTCGCCCTAACGTGCGCCTGACCGTGGCGACGTCCTCTTCGGGCGTGTCGAGACCGTACTGGGCGGCGATGCACTGGTACCCCTGAGCCTGAAGCGGCGGGATCACCTTGCCGAAGGAAGAGCCGTCCGCCCAAATCCCATGGCAAAAGACGATGCTCGGTTTTGCTGCGTTGCTCATCGTTGAAGCCTCCTGTGCGCGTTGAGTTGCCCCCATTTTGCGCGCAGTCGCGCCCGGGGTGCATCCCCCATTTATAGGAGATTGGCAACGGCTTTGATTATGACTATAATGATTAGGTGAAGGTGACGAAAGCGAGGGCCAGCGAGAACCGGCGTAAGCTCGTGCGTGCCGCCGGAAGGCTCTTCCGCCGGCACGGAATCGGCGGGGTGGCGGTGGCCGACATCGGCAAGGCCGCCGGCTTGACCCACGGTGCGGTCTACGCCCGATTCCCTTCGAAGCAGGCACTGGCAGCCGAAGCCTTGGCCGACGGAACGCGGCAGGTCGTGGCCGTGATGCGAGCTTGCGCCGCTAATCCGGCAATCGGAGATTATCTCGATTTTTCGCTCTGCGAGCGCTCGCGTGATAACCTCGCAGGCGGATGTCCGCTGACCGCGACCGGCAGCGATGTCGCGCGGCAGGGGAAGATCGTCAGCCGCGCGTTCGCGGAAGGCTTCGATGAGCTCGCAGTTGCTATCCAAGAGGTGCTCGTCGACGAAGCGGACTATGCGACGGCGCGCGAACGCGCGCTCGCGATTGCCGCGGCTGAAATCGGCACCCTTATCGTAGCTCGGGCCGTCGCCAGGGCCGACCCCGGCTTTTCCGGCGAGATTCTTGCGGCGAGCCGTCGCGTACTCGGGGAAGTCGGCGGCGAATGACCGTTACGAGCGCCGCCAATCGAGTTCGTCTCCACGGACGAGACGGCGAAGTCGCCCTCGTCGAGGACCTGCTGCGGCGCGTCTCCGAGGCGGGCAATGCCGGCGCTATCGTCATCAAAGGTGCCGCCGGCATCGGGAAGACGGCTCTGCTCGACACGGTCGTCGAGCGCGCGATCGAAGCCGGTTTTTCGGTTGTGCGCAGCAAGGCCGACGAAAGCCACCAGATCGCCCCTATGGCGCCATTGCTGCTTGCGCTGCGGTCGGGATCGTCGCCGGTGCTGTCGCGTGAAGCGTTCGAGTCGCTGGCTTCGTTTCGCAACCACCCGCTGTGGCTCATCGACCGCATAGTCGGGATCATCGAAGGCCACGCTTCCAAAAAACCGCTGCTGATCGCGCTCGACGACGTTCAGTGGGCAGACCGCCTTACGCTGTCGTGCTTGCGCATCATGCCTCCGCGCCTTGCAGGGATGCCCATCGTCTGGGCGATTGCATCGCGCGACCCGGGACCGCCGATGCCCCTTGCGGAGTTCGCCGATTCACAGGCCTTAGAGATCCATCGGATCGGGCTGGAGCCGCTTGGCGATGCAGCGATCGAACGGATTGCGGCCGATCGTGTCGGCGTCGAGCGGGCGTCCGCCCTGCGTCAACAGCTCAAGAACGCCGCCGGCAATCCATTCTTTGCAGTAGAAATAGTCGACGGACTCTCCGAAACGATCTCGAAAATTGAACACGGAATGCTCCCCGCGCATCTTCGCGAGCAGATCGCTCGCCGCGTTTCTTCGCTCTCGGCCGAGGCGCGCACCCTGGTTCGACTGGGCTCGGTATTCGGCACACCTTTTACCGTCGAAGACTTGCGGGCGACGTCCGGCCTAGAGCAGACGAGGCTGTTGCCCGCGCTCGATGAGTTGCTCTCCGAAGGTATGCTTCGCAGCGACGGAGGCACGATCGGCTTTCGCCACAATCTCCTGCGTCAGGCGGTGTATGAGAATACCGAGCCGGCTATCCGCAACGATCTTCATGCTGCGATTCTCAACTACCTGACGTCCATCGGGAGAGCCAGAGTCGAAGCGGTACCGCACGCGATTGCGGCGCGGGTCGATAGCGGCGCGTCGTCCGTTGCCGTTCTCGTGGAAGCATCGCGCTCGATCGCGACGTCGATGCCGAGCGTCGCGGCGCGCCTGGCGCTGCGAGCGCACGCCATGGTCCCCGAAAGCGACGAGACGTGGTTCGACGTGGGCGAAGCCGTGCTCAACGTCCTCGCGCAATGCCGGCTCGGAAACCAAGTCGTAACGTTCGCCGACCGCCTCGCCGAGAAGGCCGTCGCAGCAAACCTGCGCGCTTCGCTGCATGTTCGCGTCGCGTGGCCGCTCTGGTACATGGGGCACGTCGAGGAGATGATGCGGCGCGTCGAGTTCGTTCGCGGCCAAGATGACGTCTCACCGAGCATCCGCGCCGAGATTGACGCGTTCCGCGCGCTTGCGCTCTCGGGCGGAAGCGACTACACCGCGGCCTACGAAGCCGGCACGGCCGCGCTGGATCAGAGCAGAGCGCTGGGTCTTGCATCCGCGCAAACCACGTCGCTTCGGGCGCTCGCGGAAGCATCGATCAACGACGGACGCTATGACGATGCGCTCATGTATCTCCGGCAGATTCAGTTGCCCGCCGACAAAGCGAACACCCTGGTTCAAGAGATCGTTCTGCTCCAGTTCCTCGACCGGTTCGACGAAAGCGCCGAACGCCTGCAGCGGGCGCACTTCGAACTCGAGAACGGCAACGGACCGCGAGCGGCCGACGTTGCATTCGCTCAGCTCTGGCACGACTATACGGCCGGGAACTTCGACGATGCCGAAACCGACGCTCTGACCCTGATCAACGACAGCGAAGAAGTGAACGAGAACACCTATCGCGTCGAAGGGAGGCTCGTGCTCTCCCGCCTGCGCCAGCTCCGCGGCGATTTCAAGGGCGCCCTCGGGCACATCGCGATCGCCGAAGAGACGGAATCGACGCGCAACGAGATGCAGACGCTGCTGATATCCGTCGCAAAGGCGTTCGTGCTGGCAAACCAGGGCGATTTTGCATCCGCTCTTCCGCACGTGCGCGAGGTCGCTCAGGCGCAGCGAGTACGGCACCGTTGGCGTTGGCAACCGGGTTGGCTGATGATTGCCGCGCGCACGGCCGTGCGCACCGGCGACGAGCAGGTCGCGAAGGAGACGCTGCAGCTTGCCGAGGACCTCGCGCAGCGCAATCCCAACATCGCGACAATCGTCGGCATTCTCGAGCATATCCGCGGCCTGACGCACCGCGATGTGCAGGCACTTCAGCGCGCCTCGCAGATCCTCGAAGAGAGTCCGCGCCGATTCCTGGTCGGCGACGCGCTTGCGGACTACGGCGAGGAGCTGCTCTCACGGGGGCACCGTATCGCAGCCGTGGCCGTGCTCGAACGCGCATCGGAGCGCTTCACCGCGCTCGGCGCGCAGTGCGACGTCGATCGGGTTGCGCAACTACTGCAGCGCGCCGGCGGAAAGAAGAGCCGTTTCAAAGCGAAACCGCTCACGGGATGGAGTTCGCTGACCAGGACGGAGCAACGGGTCGCGAAACTCATCGCCGAGGGTCACACCAATCGTTCGGCGGCTCGGGTGCTCGCGCTCTCGGCGAATACGATCGCAACCCACCTGCGGGCGATCTTCGGAAAGCTCGCCGTCAACTCGCGCGTCCAGCTCACGCGAACCCTGCTTGCCATCGCGCAGGCCGACCCTGCGCAGCCGACCTGACGTTACGCTTCGCATACTCACCCGTTCGGACGATGCGGACGACGCACGCGCGGGCCATACTGGGGGCATACGGTTCGGAGACGCCAGCGTGGATGAAGCCCTCGAAGATTTCAATACGAAGCGAGCACTCGAAGCCTACGACCTGCTTTTCAACGCGCGAGACTACGACATGGCCTCGCAGTACTGGTCGCCAGGTTTCGTTCAGCGCGCTCCGCAGTTTCCCAAGAGCCGCCACGAGCTGATCGACTTCGTTCGGCAACTACCCGAAACGCTCAAGTTCGATTGCCAACTCGTCGTGGCGGAAGACGATTACGTCGCGCTGTACGGCAAGTACACGGGCCTTGGAGCAAAGCGCAAGAACCGCGTCTGCTCCCATCTGCTCCGGCTGAAGGACGGCGTCATTGTCGAGCAGTGGAGCGTCACCGCCGACGAGTAGCGGTCTACAGGACGCTGCCTTTGATTCCGTTGAGGACGGCGTTGTCCCAGTAGGCATCCAAGTGCGAGATCTTCCCGGCGGTATCGTAGCGCAGAATATAGCAATGCGGGATGAACACATCCGTGCCGTCCTTTACCATGCCCAGCGGATCGGCGGGAATAGGCCCGCTCATGATCGCCTGGACCACGACGACGCCTCCCTCGGAGAGCAGCATCTCGACGACCTCGACGCGGGACGTGGGAACCGCCTGCGTGAAGCCTTTCCAGAAGGCGTCGATCCCGCCCCGGATCGGAACGACGTTATTGCGCCCATATGGCGCGTAGCGCCCCTGCGCATCGTCCGAGCAGAACGCGGTCATCCCAGCGATATCGTGGGCATCGTACGCTGCGAAGAACGCTTTCGCAAGCGCTTTGAGTTCGCTACCGTCAGCCATCGCGTCACCTATCCTTAAACGGTCCTGATTCGTGGTTCCGACTCCACCACAGACCGATTCCAGCAGGCCTCGCACCGTGGCGTCATCACCCGTTTAGGTGAATATTGCCGCGCTATCGCGGAAGTCACCTATTTTGAGGATGGAAACGGTGTTTCGGAATGACACAATAGCTGGACCAACGTCTCTATTGCGGTGTAGCTGATACTGCGCCATTTTCCGGAGAATACTCATGTCCGACCGCAAGCAGCAAGTTGTCGATCTGCTGAAATCCCTTGAGACCAAAGCGAGCCAGCCGCTCGCGTTCGTCAACCCGAACAAGTACATACAGCACAACTTGAACGTCGGGCCCGGACCGGCGGGCGTAGCTGCCCTCATCAAGAGTCTCCCGCCGGGCACCAGCGTGAAGACCGTTCGCGTGTTCGAAGACGGCGACTACGTCTTCGCGCATAGCGAATACAACTTCTTCGGTCCCAAGATCGGATTCGACATCTTCCGCTATGAGAGCGGCCTGATCGTGGAGCACTGGGATAACCTGCAGGAGGCTTCCGCGGGACCGAGCCCCAGCGGGCACACGATGACCGATGGCCCCACGACCATTTCCGACGCCGACCGCACGGAAGCGAACAAGGCGCTCATGAAACGCTACATGGACGATCTTCTAGCCGGACAGCGAGAGACGTTCCCCAGTTACTTCGACGGTAGCAAATACATTCAGCACAATCCCTGGGTCGCCGACACGATCCCGGGTCTGCTCGCCGGCCTCCAGGCGCTCGCGTCGAGCGGTCGTGCCGTCGTCTACAAGCAGGTTCATATGATCGTTGGAGAAGGAAACTTCGTGCTCGTCGTATCGGAAGCGACGTTCGGCGGCGCGCCCACCGGCATCTACGATCTGTTCCGCATCGAGAACGGTAAGATCGCCGAGCACTGGGATACGCTTGAAGCGATCCCGCCGCGGGGTCAGTGGAAGAACGATAACGGCAAGTTCTAGGCAGCGCCTTGAGCGGTCCGATGCTATTCGACGGAATCGCCGACAGGTACATCTTTGCGGCATCCGGTCACCGTCCCGCAGAAATATGTCGCCGGTTGTGCGGGCGAGTTTTCAGCCGTTTTTCACATCCTCTGTCTAGCCTGTAGGCATGATACTTTATGAAGCGGTGCGATCGCGGCGCTTACCGTCCTGGGAGCGATCATCCTGGCCTTGGCCGCACTAACAATGACCGGCTGAGCGAGCCGCTCCAACCTGCTCTCCGATTCGCTAGGCATTGTGGTAACGCTAAGCCCAACTCCCTCGCTTACCCCGCACACGGCTTCGCGAACGCGCAGATGCAACGGCGGTTTACACTTCCTTCATTCGTAACGTGTACGCTGCACGTAAGTCAAACACCAATCTTCTAACAGGAGGCTTACACGGCGACATGTTCAGAAACTCTTTAGGAATCTCGGCGTTGGCCTGCGCAATGGCGCTGGCCGCGTGCGGCGGAGGTGGCTCCGGCGGCGCCGCGGGCGGCGGCGGCGGGCTCTATGGCGGACCTCCCCCAACGTCCCCACCGCAACAGAACTCAAACATTCCCATTCGTCAGGCCGTCGCGGGCAAACCGGCTTTCGTTAATCCCTCCAATCATCACACGCTGTACTTCTTAGACGTCGACACGCCGACCGGCGGAAAGTGCACCGGCGGCTGTCTTTCGGTTTGGTTCCCTCTCGTACCGAGCCAAGGATCGCAGGCGCGAGCCGGCTTTACGATCGTCAATCGATCCGACGGCACGAGCAGGCAGTGGGATTACAAAGGCCATCCGGTCTACAATTACTCCGGCGATAACGGGCCCGATCAAGCAAACGGAAACGACATTCCATTCGCTGGCGGCCATTGGCACATCGCGCGCCCGACAACCTAATACACACATATCACCTTTCAGGAGAATCAGATAAAATTACCTCACCAGATTGCGGGCGTTAGCCTCGGGTTGGCGCTCGCAGCGTGTTCCGGCGCACAGAATGGTGCGACCTCGATGACGCTTCCCAGCGCACCCGGCGGCGGCGTTACTCGCTATTCCGCTCCAGCCGAACATCAGGCCGGCGCCCGCAACGCCGCGACCACCGCCCTCATTATCGTCGCCAACGAAGGCGCCGGCGCAGGCGGCACGATTAGCGAGTTTTCCGAAAGCGCGAACGGAAACGTCGCGCCGAGCTCGGTTATCACGAACCACAACGGTGGACCCGTAGCGATCGCCTTCAGCTCAAAAGAAGGCATCGGCTTTGCGAACGGCAGCATCAGTTCGGGCGGCCAGTTCGGGGTCGAAACGTTCTCGCTGGCCGGCGATTTCTTGACCGGAATCGAGGGCTTCGCGAAACACACTGCGACGAACGCCGTAGCGTTTGATAGCAAGGGCCAACTCTTCGTTTCTGCGACCTTACCCGGGGGCGGCCGTGTCATCGACGTCTTCGCACCCGGAGCCAACAACTCGGGCAGCGGCGGCCTAGCCAAGCCGAAGCGCACGATCTCCGACGAGGGCGGCCTGGCCATCGACAGCAATAACCTTCTCTACGTCGCGAATAGCACGACGTCAACGATCGACATCTTCCCGTCGGGATCAGGCACGATGCAAGCGCAGATCGGCGGAAGCAATA
>PMTY01000107.1 GCA_003167155.1 Candidatus Cybelea tumulisoli | reverse complement strand
GCCGCGAGAATCGACGAGAACGACATCAGGCCTGCAGCTTTTGAAGAATAATGATTGGGGAATTGTCGTCCGCCGTTGTGATCTTCCGCTCGTGCGAAGATCGAAAGCAAGATTTCGAACGGCGAGAGTCCGATGCCCAAGCAGAGCCCGAGATCGCGATAGTAGGGAGCCAGAATGTCACGCCCGCGATCGAAGGCCATCGCGGCGCCGGCTTGCAACGCTTCGTGCCCTTCGCTGCCCAGCGCAAAAGGAACCTTGCCTTGCCGGTTGAGCTGAAATCCGCGATTGTCGAGCTGCCGCTGCAAGAGCATGTTGCGGAACATATCGCGCAACTGCTCGTCGCTCAATCCGTGACGCTCGAGACTTCCCGTTCGTAAATCCGTCGTAGCCATCGTTCTTCCTATCGCGCGGGTTATACGGTCCACGGTTCCCAGCCCTCGGCATAGACCTTCTCATACAGGTCGGCTGCGTCCGGATAGGCCATCGCTTCGGCCCGGTCCGTGGCGTCGTTGGTCTCTTCGAGGACGGAACGCTTCAATGCTTCCACCTGCTCGGCGTTCAGGACGGCGCGCTCGACCAGAAGGCGTTCAAAGCATGGCACGGGGTCGTCTTTGCGGCGAGCCCGGACCTCGTCGGGCGAACGGTAGGTCCGATCGTCGTCGTCGGTGGTGTGCGAGAGAAAGCGGTAGCACTTGGCTTCGATCAAGGTTGGGCCGCCGCCGGAGCGCGCCCGCCGCATCGCTTCGTCGACTACCTCATAGCAGGCGATCGGGTCCATTCCGTCCACGACGGCTCCGGGAAGTCCGTAGCCCTCGGCGCGCTTGTAGACGTCAGGCTGACCCATCTGCCGCGCCAGCGGCGTCGAGATCGCCCATTCGTTGTTCTCGCAAAGAAAGACGACCGGGAGCTTATGTACCGCGGCAAAGTTCACCGATTCGTGCCACTCGCCTTCGCTCGTCGCGCCATCGCCAAAGGTCGTAAGGACCGCACGGCCGGCTTCACCGCGATACTGCAGCGCGAATGCGGCGCCGACGGCGTGCGGAAGCTGTGCCGCAATTATCGAGCTGATCGTTTGAAGCCCAAGACGGCGGCTGGCATAGTGGTGCGGAAACTGCCGCCCGGCCGAGTGGTCGGCGGCACGCGCGAAAAGCGAAAGCAGCACCTCATAGGGCGTGACGCCGATGCCCAGCGCCAGTCCAAGATCGCGATAGTATGGCACGAGGATGTCTTTGCCGCGCTCGAAGGCCATGGCGGCACCGGCTTGCACCCCCTCGTGCCCTTCGCTCGCCGATGCAAACGGAATCTTCCCCTGCCGATTGAGTTGAAAACCACGGTTTTCGAGGGTGCGCTGCATCACCATCGTGCGAAAGATCGTGATGAGCTGCTCGTTGGTCAGCCCTAGCTTGGTCGCCACCGCCTCTCCTACTCTCGCACGTGCGCCAAAATCCTGCGCCGGGAAGTAGCCGGAGGCTAATGGATTGAAGTGGGGCGCGAAGCATGATTCGAGCAGCAGTCGCGACGCTTGCGATTCTTCTGGCGTGCGGGGCGAGGGCACAGGCGCGGACCGAGTTTTGTCCGGCCGAGGTTTTGTACTCGCCGGCAGTGGCGGCCGATGCCGCCGGCAGGTCGGCAAGCGCGGTCTTCAGCCTATACTCCGAATCCCCAAGAACGATTGTCTCGGCGACGATCGTTGCCGATACCGATGGCGGCTGGTACACGTGGGACGTCGCAAATCTGCCGCTGACGGGAACCATACCGCAGGTCCGGTCGGAGTTGCTCGTTGCCGACTTTCCTAAAGCTGTCTTCGTTCGGCACGCGTGGATCATACACGTGCGTACCGCCGGCGATGCGTTCGGTTGGCAAACCTTAGGGGAAGTCTCCTGCGGGATACCGTCGTTCGGCGTCCCGGTCGCTGGCCCCCAGAAACCGCTGCCCGTAGGCGGTTTGCAGCACGTAAAGGCCACGCCGATCGCGCCGCTCTATTCGACCGAATGTCCGCATCCATTCGCGCCGGCGATCCTCAAGCATGCGGCGCGACTGTACTATCCGAGCTTTGCTGCACAAGACCAGTGGTTCAGCGCGCAAATCGCGGTTGCGGTAGGGCAAAACGACGCCATCGCCGATGCCTGGGTCTACAAATCGTCGGGAAACGTTGCGATGGATAAAAACGCGCTGTCGGCGGCCCTTGCCTCGTCGTATGCCTCCGCAATCTCTTACTGTCAAAAAGCCGAAGGAATCTATCTCTTCCGCGCGGACTTCAATCCTTCGTGAGTTCCACGCTCGACACCCTCGCTCCGCAAGAAGAGCTGGTCCGCTATCGCCGCCACTTTCACGCGCATGCGGAACTCTCGCTGTTGGAGTTTGCGACCGCGAAGTTTATCGAGCGCGAGCTGCGCGAAGCGGGCTACGATCAGATTCGCACCGGGATCGGAAGGACGGGCGTTCTGGCGACGCTGCAAGGCGCAAAACCGGGCCCGGTAACGCTGCTGCGAGCCGATATGGACGCGCTGCCGATTGAGGAGCGCAACGAAGAACCCTACCGGTCGCTGACGCCCGGCGTCATGCATGCGTGCGGTCACGACGGACATATGGCGATCCTTTTGTCGGCGGCCCGCGCACTGCGGCGGCGAACCGACGAGATTTCGGGCACGCTGGTCTTCTGCTTTCAGCCCGGCGAAGAGGGCTTCGCCGGCAACAAGTTGATGATTGAAGACGGGGCGCTCGAGAATCCGCACGTCGATCGCACCTTTGCGCTGCATCTCTATAGCGGGCTGGACGTTGGAAAGATCGGCGTTCGCGACGGCGCGTTCTTTGCATCGTCGGATCGCTTTGACATCGAACTGACCGGCAAAGGCGGACACGGGGCGCTGCCGCAGAGTGCCGTCGATCCGATCGTTGCCGCGGCGCAGTTCGTCACGATGCTGCAAAGCATCGTGAGCCGCGAGTTTGCGGCGAATCAGCCGGTCGTGATAACGGTCGGCTCGCTGCATTCCGGCACGACCTTCAACGTGATTCCGGAACTAGCGACGTTGCAGGGAAGCGTCCGCGCCTTTGACGAGACCGTTCGCGCCGACCTTCCGGTTCGCATCGAGCGTTTGCTCGCGGGCGTCTGCGAGGCGATGCGTCTAACGTATCGCTTCGATTACCATTGGATCTATCCGCCGACGGTCAACGACCCCGCGAGCAACGACATCGTGCGCGAGGTAGCCCGCGAGGTCGTTGGCGCATCGAATCTCGTCGACCCGCACGAGATCGTCATGTGGTCTGAAGATATGTCGTTCATGCAAGAGTTGCGCCCCGGCGCCTACTTTCTGGTCGGCGCGCGCGGCCCGCGCAAGGGAATCGAGCCGCAGCATAGCGCGCGCTTCGATATCGACGAGCGCGCCCTCGAAGTCGGGTTCCGGATGATGATGGGTCTGGCTACTCGTTCCGCGGACTGATTGCCGCCCGGCACGCGTCGGCGTCAGCGCAGATCTCGAACTTGTTGCCGTCGGCGTCTTCGAAGAAGACTGCATAATAATCACCGTATTCGGGGTGCAGGCCGGGACCTTCAATCGCCCTCGCGCCATGCAGGCGTGCGATAATCGCGGCGGCGTCGACCTCCCCGCGCGTTTCGACGGCGAAGGCAAGCCTGGTCGATCCGGGGAGTGAAGCGGGATCGGGAATGAGGCCAAACCGAGGACGGCCTCCCGTCGCGGTCTCGTAACCGACGAAACCGGGCTCCTCGAACTCGTCCGACTCGGCGACCCGGCGGTAACCGATGTGCTCGGCTAGCGCATCGAGCAACGGTCGAGCGGTGTCAATCTTTCGAAGGTGAATGTCGATATGATGCAGCACAAATGGCCCGATCTTTAGACGTCGTAGTTGCTTTCGGTAACGGTAAGCAGCCACCGGATGGCGCGGGCCGATCGATCCAACTCGCGCAGAGAGCGCGCGAAGGACCGAAAAGCGCGGTCCGCGACGCGCCGACGGCGCCGAGCGCGTTCGAGTCGATCCGTGAAGGCAAGCGCCGTTTCGAGCTGGGCTTCGATTTGGGGCCAGTCCGCGCGCACCGCGCCTTCACCGGGATCAGCGAAACACGTCACGAGGGGCGGCGCGGGTTTCGCCGGGTGTTGCAGCGCGTACTCCAGGCGCGCCAGCGTGTATTGCTCGTGCGCCGCGGCGAAGGAACCCAAAAGCTGCGTCAACCGGAGGTCCATCGGCATGACGACTTCTGCCGACGGCGAAGCTCGGCCTGGTCATGAACTCAGACGTTCGCAGGTATGTCATTGTCGGCAACGGCTTTGCCGGAACCACAGCTGCCGAGCAGCTTCGCAAGCACGACCCCGCCTGCGAAATAACCCTCTTTGGGGACGAGCCGTACACGCTCTACAACCGCATCTCCCTTCCGCCTATGCTCCGCAAGCAAATTCCGGAGGCGAAAGTGATGATTCGCAACCTGGCGTGGCACGAAGAGCATCGCATCGATCTGCAACTGCGCACGCACGTCGAGCGAATCGTCTCGGAGGAACGCGTGGTTGTCGCGGACGGCAAGTCCTATCCATACGATGCGGCCTTGATCGCGACCGGTGGTCGGCCCAATCCAACCGGCAAACCGGGCGGCGAGGGGGCGGCAAACCTTTTCCCGTTCCAGTATCTCGACGACACTCGCGCGATTTCGGAGCAGATCGACCAGAGCCGAGCCGCGGTCGCAATCGGCGGCTCGTTCATCGCCTACGAGCTGGCCGAAGCCTTTTCGTCACGCGGGCTGGAGACGCACTGGTTGATGCGCGGTCCACGCGGGCTGCATCGGATCATCGACGAGGATGCCGGCGAGCTGCTTCACGAGGCCGCGGCCGCCGACGGCGTTCACATGCACTACGGTGAAGAAGTCGACGAGTTTATTCGAGGCAACGGCGTGATAACGAAGGTTCGAACGACCGCGGGGCGCGAGATCGAAGCGCAATGTTACGCCTACGGATTCGGTCTGGCCATGAATACCGAGGTTTGCGACGGTTCGGGAATCGAGACGAGCAAAAACGGCATCCTGTGCGACGATCACCTCGAGACGAACGTCAAAGACATCTATGCCGCCGGCGACGTAGCCGATTTCTACGATCCAATCCTCGAGATCAGATATCGAATGGGGACGTGGAACAACGCCGGCGCGCATGGGAAAGTCGTTGCGCTCAACATGATGGGCGGCAGCGAGAAGTACCACGACGTGCCCGAGTATTCGTCGCTGCTCTTCAAGGGTCAAACCATCACGCAGTTCGGCCTCGGGACGGATCTGCGCCAAGACCTGGAAATCGCGCGGAAGATCGATCGCGAGAAGAAGTGGTATCGTGCGCTGTTTTTCTGGGAAGATCGTTTGGTCGGCGGCTTGATGCTCGGCAAAGGCAACCGCGCCGGCAAACGCAAGTACGTCGAAGCGATCAAAAGCAAAGAGCGCTTTCCAAAACCCGAATGGAACGCGATGCTCGATTGGACGGCTTGACCGCCTCGTATCTTAGTTCAGTTCACTTTCCAATCATGATGAAGGTTGGCAAGCCCGAGTACGTCAGCGTTGCTGTTTCTCCGGCGGCCAGCGTAAAGCTCCCCGACGTAAGGTTGGTGTTGTGGCCATCGATGGCGATTTGCGTAAGGCTGCCGCCAGTGGTGTAGAATGCGACGGGGCCGTAATAACCAAACGTAGTCCCGCTGAAGGCCGACGGGCCCGGAGGCGTCGTTCTTACCGCGGTTGCCTGATCGTTATAGCCGGCGCAGTCGGTGATCTGAACGTTTGTAACTGAACTGATAGAGGCCACGGCCTGAGTGATATTGCCCCGTAGATCGCAGTCGCGCACGAAAACGTTTAATGCGCCTGAGCCTATCACGATTCCGTAGTCTTGGGTGGCGGGCAAGAACGTCCCATTGTAATCGACCAAGTTATTGCATGCCGCGCCTGTGATCCGGGCGCCTGAGGGTGCGCCGCCGATAGCAATGCCCGCTGACGGCAAGCCAGAGGCCGGGTCTGCACCGTTGAGGGAGTAGTAACCACCCAGAACTTCGATGTTCGTCAGGATTTCGTCGCTGCCGCTGCCGCCGATAAGCTGCAGGCCGGGTCCGTTCCATTTGCACACGTGGCAATCGACAAACCGGATTTGATCGATCACACCGCCTCCGCCACCCCCGCCCACCGGGTCCAGCACGACGCCGCCGCCCTGATACGACGTGCCATCGTCGGGGGCATCTAGAGAGCAGCCAACGAACCAAACCTCCCCAACCCATGTGCCGGCGCTGGGCTGAATAAGTACCGCAGCTCCCGTCGCTGCAGTCGCGCTCCCGGGCAAACAGGTGACGTCGCCGAAGTAAACGTGCTTAACGTTATGACTTGGGTCTGCCGTACCCCCCGGTGAAATCACGATGGCTTGGTTAAACGAGTCGATGCGCGTGTTAACGACTCGGACGTGGTCGGCATTGTTGATTTGTATCCCGATACTGCCGGGCGTCCCGCCGCTCTTTGACTGGAACACGCAGCCGGCGATGTACGTCTCGATGGCATTGTTGTCGCCGGTCGGGTTTCCTAGAACCACGGCCGTTCCGGCAACCGCGGCTTCGCTGATATCCGTATAAACGGCGGTACAGTCGATCATGAAGCCTTGAAGCGACTCCTCGAAGTAGACGCCAACCGGACAGTCCTGGAATATGCAGCGGAGCACGCGCACGTTCTCACTACTAACCACGTGAATCGCAGCGCCGCTCGTCTGCAGGGTACCGTAGGCAATCTGCAGATCGCGGAACGTTATGCCGCCGACATGATTGCCCGAGCCGGCATTGTTGTTGATTTGAAACAGGTCGCCACCATCTGTCTTTTGCAGTAGCGGCACGTTCTGCGAGCCCTGGCCATCTCCCTGAATGATAATGGCATACGGTTGCGTGACGGGAGTGGTCTGGTCATCCGGCCCGATAACGATCGGGTCTCCCGAAAACTGATAGGTGCCGACCTCGGGCCGTCGGCGCTGAGTAGCTTACTCACGAGCAGTTGCAAGTTGGTCGTGTTCGTCGAGTATTCGCACGCTATCGGGAACGCTGCGCTGCCGAAAAGGTGATTTTATCGCATTCCCGGTTGGAGAGAGCGGCACGCACCAGTTGCTCAATGAGAGCGATGCGCCGGCGAAGGTGCTGCTTTTGGGACGCACCGAAGCGTTCGAAGCCTGCTATTACCCCGATTCGGATAAACTGCTCGTCGACATGGAGACGCCGCTTAAAGGCGATCGGCGCTCGATCATGTTACGCGCGACGCCGGAATTGGATTATTTCGATGGTGAGGAATAGCTTCGGCTACGGAATGGATTGTCGCCCGGCGACTAAGGCGCCAGCGATGGCGCCTTAAGGGCAACGGTTGGGATGTGCTGAACCTGGCCGGCCTGCGCCGTGAGGAACTGCCGGTCGGCTTCGGAAAGCGCTTGGAGATCGCCGCCTTCGAAATAGGTCAGCGCTTTTAGGGTTTCGGCCGGCGCAAACTGCGCTCCGTAGATTGCGCGAGCGCTGCCTAAACCTTCCGCAAGCGGGACCTCACCGCTACGCAAGATAGCGGCGACGTCACGGTAATCTCGCGACTCGACGCGCTGCGTCAAGACGGCCAGCTTGAGGCCCAAGAGATCTTCGAGCGATGCAACGCAAGAGACACCATCGTCGGTCTCTTGCGGCGTGCCGACGCGTGCCAAGGATAGGTTTCCGAAAAACGAAAGTTTTACGGTTTCGCCCCCGACCGGCTCAACGAGCACCGACAGCGTGTTGGCAATATCTTGGCTCAGTACAGCTTGCCCCAATGGTGAGATGGCACGGAAGAGAGCGTCGCGATCCAACGGGCGGGTCGAGAAGAAATCGAAATCCACCGATTGACGGTGCCCCAAACGGAGCGCGATTGCCGTACCACCGTACAGGACGAAGCCCAGCTCCTTAGCGGTCTTTAAGTGCGGCCACGCCGCTCGTTGTCCCGGCGGAAGTACCTCCAAGTGCGGTGCAAACGTCATGCGGTGCGCCGTGATGGAATCGGCGGCGGGGATGCGCCGGGAGCGACCAGTCCCAAGCGATAGTGCCAGTAGGACCACGAGCGCGGACTGAACTGCCCGATAACGGCGGTCTCCAGCGTTTCTTTGAGCGGGTCGGTGCCCAGCGCGGCGACAAGCGTGCATATGCCGTCCCAATCGCCGATGTTCATCACGTGAGCAATCACTCGTTGCGGGAAGTGGAGGGCTTGTTCGGGCGATTCCCACCAAACGTAACGCTTCGCCAGCCTTGCAAGCACCTCGCGTTGCGGCTCGGTGAATTGGGAAGTCATAGGCCTAATGTGTTTTCGCCGCGAGATGCGCCGGCGCCCGTGCTCGTATGCCTAGTGCCGGAGAAAGACCGCCAGGATCGTCGTCAACCAGGTGCTCAAGACCACGCCTATCGTCCACATGAACCGCTGATCGATCTTTTGATCGAGCGTGTCGAAACGCGAGTCGATCTTGCGGTCAAGGGAGTCGAAACGTCCATCGATTTTCCGGTCCACGGCGTCGAAGCGCCCCTCAAAGCTCGCGAGGCTCCTGCCGAACTGCTCGAAGGCCCCCTCGAGGTGCGCCATACGTGTTTCTAGTGCGGTCAAGGTTCCAATATCCTCCAGCTTACTCTCTAGCGACGAACGCGGAAGACGGCTAGAGAGGGGCCGTGGCCTTTGCGACGCTTTCAACGAAGGACTCAACGTCTTGCTCCGTGGTCGCCCAGTGCGTCATCCAGCGCACCTCAGGCAGCGCCTCGTCGAAGATGTAGAAGGAGTATTCCCGCTGGAGCGCTTCGATGGCGGCGCGGGCGAGCGTCGCAAAGATCGCGTTGCAGCGCGCGGGCCGCGTGATGCGAACTCCTTCGACGGCGCGAAGGCGCTCGTGCAAGAGGCGCGTCATCGCGTTGGCATGTGAAGCGTAGGCGCGCCAGCGGTCTTTGGTAAGGAGAGCTACGAACTGCGCGGCGATGTAGCGCATCTTCGAGGCCAACTGCATCGCCTGTTTCTGCACGAACGGCGCCGCGCGGACGTGAAGCTCGCGGTTGAAGAAACAGAGGGCTTCGCCGAGCA
This sequence comes from Candidatus Cybelea tumulisoli, assembly GCA_003167155.1. Classification (GTDB taxonomy): domain Bacteria; phylum Vulcanimicrobiota; class Vulcanimicrobiia; order Vulcanimicrobiales; family Vulcanimicrobiaceae; genus Cybelea; species Cybelea tumulisoli. The sequence continues at coordinate 1,509 of PMTY01000107.1, read as the reverse complement.
TCAAGCCGTTCTTCGTGCCGCCGAAGCTGAGCACGTCGACGCCGGCGCCGCAACTGGTTGCTCGCAAATCCGTGCCGAGCGCCGCGGCGGCGTTGGCGAGGCGCGCACCGTCGAGATGCACGATCAGTCCGCGCTCGTGCGCGAACCGACAGAGCTCCTCCAGCTCTTCGATTTCGTAGAGCCCGCCGTATTCGGTGGCCTGCGAGATCGAGATCGCACGCGGTTGTACGAAATGCACGTCCGCCCCGCGCAAGTGTGGCTCGATATCGCTGGGCCGAAGCTTGCCGTCGCTCGTGGCGATCGGAATGACTTTCGATCCCGAAAAACGTTCGAGCGCACCGCACTCGTCGGTTTGAAGGTGCGCGCTTGCCGGCGTGAGCACCGCTTGCCACGGGCGCAGGATCGAACTGAGCGCGGCGACGTTTGCGCCGGTGCCGTTGAAGGTGAAATAGACGTCCGTCTGCGCGCCGAACTGCTCGCGGAAGAGCGCGACCGCAGCTTCGGTCCAGGGGTCGCCGCCATAGGCCGGAGCGTCGCCGGCATTTGCCGCCACGATCGCTTGTAGAATCTCCGGTGCGACCGGCGCGTTATTATCGCTGGCGAAACTACGGCGCGGCGGCTGCATGCTCGCGAGGTTTGCGCGCCGCGGAGGGGCGTCCCCTACCGGTGCTCGTACATAGCCGCCATGCCCGAACGCGACCAGCTCGAAGTAGACGTCCTCTTCGTGGGCGCCGGCCCCGCCAGTCTTGCGGGTGCGATCCGTTTGGGACAACTCGCCGCCGCCGCCGGCCGAGCGCTCGAGATCCTCGTGATCGAAAAGGCGGCCGAGGTCGGCAACCACGGCATTTCGGGCGCGGTGATGGATCCGCGGGCGCTCGACGAGCTGCTTCCGGATTGGCGCGAGAGCGCGCCGGTGGAGTCGCCGGTTACCTCTGACGAGCTTTGGTTTCTGACCGATCGCGGCAAAATCAAGGTGCCCTTCACCCCGCCGCCGCTGCAAAACAAAGGCAAGTACGTAGCGTCGCTGCAAAAAATGTCGAAGTGGCTCGGCGAGAAAGCCGAAGAGGCGGGCGCGCAAGTCTTTCCGGCCTTTCCGGGGCAGGAGCTGCTGTGGGAGGGCGAGCGCGTCATCGGCGTACGCACCGGCGACAAGGGTCTCGATCACAACGGTCAGCCAAAGCCGAACTACGAGCCAGGCGCGGACATTCTCGCGAAGGTCGTCGTACTTGGTGAAGGTCCGCGCGGGACGCTTGCAAAGCAGGCCGAGGCGCGCCTGGGTTTGACGCAAGATCGCGAGCCGCAAGTGTACGCAGCCGGCGTCAAAGAACTCTGGCAGTTACCCGACGATCGCTTTAAGGCCGGGTCGGTGATTCACACGCTGGGATATCCGCTTCCGCCCGAGACGTTTGGCGGCGGCTTCATTTACGGCATGGCGGGCAACGTGCTCGACATCGGCATGGTCACGGGCCTGGATTATAAGAATCCGACGACCGATCCGCACAACGAGCT
>PMTY01000198.1 GCA_003167155.1 Candidatus Cybelea tumulisoli | reverse complement strand
GCGCGATCTGACGCGCCCACAACGAGCCTTTCAACGCCTCATCGAGAAGCCTGGGTAAGTCCACGCGATCCGCATCAAGGGCCTCCACCAGACCGAAGACGGTTGTATCAAGTCGTTCCACCAGCTCGGATAGCGGCTCCTCCTCAACACTCTCCTCTTCGTCGTCTCCCGCATCGCCGTCGTCGGCGTCCTCATCGCCATCAACGGCGATTTCCGCAGGCGCTTCCGCAAGCCGAGCTGCCAGCGCCGCTTCCTCCTCGGGCGATTTCCAAGCCTCCCGGGCGTTGGCGAGATATTCCCAGGCCTCGTCGCGCGCCAGCACGCCTTCCCGTGACAGCCGCTCGAGAATTTCGGCGACGATCTGAATCAAGCCGCTCTTCAGGGTCCGCGCCCTCGATGAAGCGACCAATGCGCGCCACTCTCTGCTCCGCCAGTCCACGCGATCGAACATGACGTGGACAATAAACCCCTCGCCATCAACGAACGCACGTCCGGCGCGGCCCGCGACATTGGCGAATTCCTCGCCGGTAATCGGTTTGCCCGCCCGGTAGAGCGCGGGGACGAGCAAGACCGCGGCGTTGAGATTGAGCCCCTGCGAGAGCGTCGGCGAGGCGACGATCACTTTCAGGACGCCTTCCGAAAGCAGAATCTCCAGTTCGCGCAGGAACGGACTTGGAAGTCGGCCATGGTGAATAGCTACACCGGCTTTCAGGCTAGCAACTGCCGGATGGTCTTCTCCAAGCCACTCCTTCCCGACCTCAAGAGCGCGCGCAATCGACGTCCCGGCGTCCAAAAGCGAGTCGAGGTACCCGCGCTTGCATAAGTCAACGACCTGCTTGCCGTAGCCCTCCACCCAGTTCGCTTGCGTCGAGAAGATCAGCGCCCGCCTGCCCTGGGCCGCGAATTCCCACGCAGCAAACAGAGTCAAATGCGATGTCTTCCTTGGATAGGGCTTCATCTCCCGACCGCGGGGAGGTTTTTGAACGACGAACCTGTCGAGGAGCGGGCCATTGTTGGTCAAATCCAGTGTCAGGCGCGCATCTCGCGAACGCCATGTCAGCATACCGTAGCGCTGTCGCGTCGGGCGCCAATCAGATCTTACCGGATTGCCAGGTTCGTCTGCTCGAATCCACGCCGTCAGGTCGTCGAGCTCATCGCCGCTCGGAAGGACCGCCGAGAGACAAACGATCCTCCGTTCGGCAGCATCCGCGCGTCGCAACAACCGCTGTACAAGCGTCTCATAGCGAATCTCGCGTTCGCTCGGGCCGATCATGTGACCTTCATCAAGTACGATGAGACCAACGTCGTCGATCAGGCTTGGATCACTACGCAAGGCGAAATCGAGTTTCTCCGGTGTTGCGATCACGATCTCCCTCGAACGGAGGGCGTCTTCGTCGCCTACAGATAGTCCGCTTGCGCCATAGAGAGACGACACACTGAATCCGAGCGGGGCGAAAGTCTTGCGAAAGGACCGTTCCGTCTGCGCTGACAGGGCCCGTAATGGCGTCACAATCAAAACACGGCGCGCTGACGACAACGTCATCAGCGCGGCGATCTCCGCAACGCGCGTCTTGCCCGCACTGGTCGGTAGCGCGACAACAAGATCGTCCTTCACATCCGTGGACCGGCGGGCCGCCTCACGCTGGGACGGCCAAAGCTCCACTTCCGAGGTTTTCCGGGCATAGAGCGAGCCGATGAATAACCGCCTCAGATCGGGATACTGCTCCGCTGCGCCTTCGGGCGGCTGCGTCGGAAGGTTCTGGTGAAGCGAATGCTCCCACAAGTCGTCAATCAGATGACGGCATAGGTTGGTTATCCACCACAGCGGCACATTTTCCGCGTTGTCGGCTAGGCTGACGGCGCTCGCGATAAGTGATCGGGCTCTTTCAAGCGGCTCCTCATCGCCGGTTTCCAGAGCGAAGTCGAAAAACGCAAGCGCCCGGCAGATCGCCGTGTTGAGAATCTTCGCCAGAACCTCATCGAGGTCAGCGTCTTCACCAGATAGCTCGGCAGCCATACGATCATCGCTATGCGCCTCGTCGTTCAACCAGTCTCGCACGAACGTCCGAAGACCGTCGAGGTCGCGAAGGATCAAGCGCATCACGGCCGTTTCGCCGGGCGCGAGATTTAAGTCTCCCACCGCCTCGCTAAAGAGCGAGTACGCGACGGCTGAGAAGCCTGCCAAATGATAGGCCGCGGCTGCAACCGTCCTGCGAAAGCCACCGTCGACCGCTTCTGGAGCCGCGTTTCGGATTAACGCCTCGAACGCATTCCCCGCGCGCTCGAATGCCTTGCCAACCAACTCGACCGAGTCGCCTCGAGCACGCAGCGCCATGGCCGCGCGCATGAGCGCAAATCCGTGGTTGGCGAGATCAGTTTCGATCGTCGCGCCGAGGGCCGGCGCGTTTTCCGGTAGAACGCCATCGGTTCGCATCAGCGACCAAGTCGTTCCACGATACAGCAATCGATGCTGGACGCCCTCTTGAGTCGCCTGCGTCAAGAATGTCTGCAGTTCCTCAGTCGTCTCCAAGATCTTCGGCCTTCTCGTACATCTCCTTGATGAAGTCCTGATGGTCTTCGATGTGAAGGTTCACAACATAATGGTCGCGGTTAGTCCCGGCCGCGGAGAAGTCGTCCTTCAGCGAGGCGTGAGGCCCATTCCCCGACATCGTGAACAGCATGTGGTCGATGCGGTCAGCCGGCACAGCCTTGAGACCGACCTCATCGCGAATGTCGCGCCCGAGCTGGACATCATCGTCATCAGCGCTTTCCAGCAATCGGTTGGCCACAAAGGCAAGCGAGTCTGGCGTGCACCTCCCATTGTCACGGTTGAGAACCTTACGTGCACTCGCGACCGTCGCTTTCCCGAGAACCTTGTTGCTTTTCGCTTCACCCTTAAGGAACCACAGATCAGCGCCATCATTGTTGTACCCGGCACCGATGAAATCGTCGCCCCGCATGGCCATGTTGCGCCCGTCCTTGTAGCGCAGCCGTCGCACAGGGACACGGAGTCCGATTTCTTCCTCGACCAGTTCCGTGGCTAGTATCTCGCCGAGGTCGCCCGACCTGCCCTTCGGGGTCTGGGGAAGCTGTGCCCGCAGAATCTCCGCGGCAACCTCGTAGCCCAAACGCTCGACGTCATCGGCGATGCGGTCGAGCCGGTCATAGTGAGAGCGCATTGTTTCGGCGAGCTTGCCGCTAATCTCATCGCGTCCGCCGTCCTTTTCGACGTAGGTCCAGTATCGCTTGCGTTTGTCCTTTTCCTTGGCGGCGTCGCACCACTCCTTATAGAGACCCACTTGGTGGCCTCCCATATCGGCCATCGGCAATCGATCCGCCGAATGTCGGTCATCGGCCCGGAACAGCTTCATAGGCTGGTTTTGAAACGACTGAAAACTCTCCCGCCCCCAGACGCGGTGGAAGCCTTTAACCCTTTAATTTTCCTGAGCTATCTTCGTCCAGAGCCTTCCAAAGATATCCATCCACTCACTCCCACTCAATCGTACCCGGCGGCTTGCTCGTCACGTCGTAGACCACGCGGTTGACACCCTTGACCTCGTTGATGATGCGGGTCGCCACGGCGCCGATAAAACTCATGTCGAACGGATA
>PMTY01000053.1 GCA_003167155.1 Candidatus Cybelea tumulisoli | reverse complement strand
TTGGCCGGGCCATTCAGTGGTCGTGCCGTAGAGCGTGCCCTTGACGTTTTTGAGGCCCGCCTGGGGATACTCACTGTCTCCCGAGCCCCTGCCGAAGCTATAGAGCACCTTTTCCTCGCCGGACGTGGTGATGGTAAAGACCGTTCCCGGGCCGTTCGCGCCGCCTTCCCAAGTCGTGCCGTACAGCGTACCCTTNNCTTGACGTTGATGAGCCCCGCATACGGAAATGCACCGTCTCCCGCCTGTCGCTGATGATTCCTGCCGAAGCTGTGGAGCACGGTTTCTGTACCAGACGAGGTGACCTCGAAGACCGTACCTTCCTTGTATGCACCGCCCTTGACGGTCGTGCCGTAGAGCGTGCCGTTGACGTTGAGGAGGGCCGCCCATGGGTCTTTGCCGTCTCCCAAGCCGCCCGCGAAGCTGTGGAGCACGGTTTCGGTGCCAGACGGCGTCACAGTAAAGACCGTGCCGCATTTGCACCTGGCGGCGCCCCCTTTTGCGGTCGTGCCGTAGAGCGTGCCATTGGCGTTGATGAGCCCCGCATACGGAAGTGCGCCGTCCGGCTCGCCCTTAAAGCTGTAGAGCACGCCGTACGCGGAACGCACGTGCGCTCGCTGCGCCGTTGTCACCCTGAGCGCAGTCGAAGGGCCGGCAGGCGATGGGCTAAACGGCGCGTTGCCGCCGCCACATCCCGCGAACATCGCAATCGCGCAGATGCCTAAAGCATAACCACTAGCGCGCCAATAAATCATCTCGCCACCTCTTCCTGAACGCTTCGACGCCGCCCGGCTCGGCCCCGTCGTTCTCCTCACGCGACAGCCGCCAGTTCAGGTGCCGTGTTATCATTGCGACGATGACTGCTAAAAGTTCGATTTTAGACCCCGCGATTACGGAATACATCGCCGACTCGACGGTGCGCGAGCACCCGACGCTCCGCGAGCTACGCGAAGAGACCGCACGGCTTTCGCAGTGGCGCATGGCCATCGGCCCCGAGCAGGGCCAACTCATGGCGTTGCTGGCGCACACGATCGGCGCGCGGCGATATTTGGAGATCGGCGTCTTTACGGGGTATAGCTCGCTTGCGATGGCGCTTGCGTTGCCTTCCGATGGTTACATTCTGGCCTGCGACGTCAATGAAGAGACGACCGCCGTAGCGCGGCGGTACTGGGAGTACGCCGGTGTGGCCGGCAAGATCGACTTGCGCATCGCTCCCGCCGCGCAGACGCTCGAAGGACTGCGCCGCGAGAACGTCGAGCCATTCGACATGGCATTCATCGATGCCGACAAAGTCAACGTCGACACGTATTACGAATACGCGCTCGATCTGGTGCGGAGCGGAGGTTTGATTCTTGTCGACAACGTGTTGTGGGACGGCGCGGTGCTCGACGAGTCGGTGGACGACGCCGACACCCGTGCCCTACGCGCGATCAGTTTTAAGGCCGGCCGCGATAACCGCGTCGAGGTAGCGCTCGTTCCCGTCTGCGACGGTCTGCTCATCGCCCGAAAGAAGTGATGATCTCCCTAGGGTGAGCGGAGGTTGTTAAAGCGAGCCCAGGCTTGCGAAAAGCCGGCGACGTCGAAGCAGATGCGGCGATGCGGGTAGTCGACCGCTATGGCGTGGACGGACGGTAGATTGGTCTCGATGATCCCGTTGTAACCGTCGGGGCGCTGCTCTTCAGTGCACATCGGCATCGAGCTTGCGGGCGTGCCTGGCGCGAATCTCACAAATGCCGACCCGCCACAGGAGAAGCCGCCGGCAAAACCGGCGCGATTCATCGAGTACCCGGTGTTGGAAACGAGCGGGTTGCGCAGACTCATACGCACGCCGTCCCAGAGCGCTCCGCCGCCCGCCATCCCCGAATCGAGCACGATCTGGCTGAGCCACGTGCCATTGATCTCGACCCTCGCCAACGGAACGCGCGGCGAGAGATTGACCGGCAGGCAATGCATCCGCGCGATCTTTGAAGGGGCGGGGTAGAGCGTAACTGCGCGGTGCTGGCGGTCGATGAGGGTTGGGAAGCGCATAAAGAAATCGTAGCCGCAAAGCGCCGTGTATCCGGCCAAATGCGATGAGATCAGCGCGTGAACGCCGCGCAACACGTAGCCGGCAACGGCGAAACGCGGAATCCGGGTCTCTCGGTCGGCGTAGCTTTGGCCGTCGGGTGCGACCTCAAACGTTCCATCCTGCCCAACGAGTCGGACGTCACGCGCCAGCATTGGGGAGACGATGATTGCCGAGCTGCCGGTGTCTAAGACGCAGGAGGCTCGCCGGCCGTTGAAGCTCACCGGTATCGTCGCGCGGGTGGAGGATAATCCGCTCGAAAGCGTCACCGAGGCCGGCGCTCGACCTGCAGCGGCCCCTCGCCCGGCTATCAGAAGAACTCCGAAGCAACACAGGAAGAGAACGAGCGCAATCGTCGGTCGCATCACTTTTCGAGCGTAGAGTACCACAGCGCAGCGGGATTAGTCTGCGCCTCTCATCAAAGTGTAAGCGTCCTTCGACAAGCTCAGGATGACAAAATGCGCGTAACCTGCATTGGCGGCGGTCCCGCGGGCCTTTATCTTGGAATACTCATCAAGGCTCGCTTTCCCTCATGGCCGGTTCGAATCGTCGAACGGAATCGGCCTCTCGATACCTTTGGATGGGGCGTCGTCTTCTCCGACGCGACGCTGGAGAATCTGCGGGCGGCCGACGAGCCGACGCGGCGCGAGATCACCCAGTCGTTCGCCCATTGGGACGATATCGAGATTCATTTCGATGGGCATACGATTCGATCGGGGGGCCACGGCTTTAGCGGAATCTCGCGCAAGCGGCTTCTTTCGATCCTGCAGCAGCGAGCCGCCGAGCTTGGCGTCGAGCTGAACTTTCAAACCGACGTCGGCGACATTGCGGCCGAGCGCGAACGTTGCGATCTCTTGGTCGGTGCCGACGGCGCCCACAGCCGAGTGCGTCAGAGCTTTGCCGATGAGTTCCATCCGAACCTCGAGCTTCGGCGCTGCCGCTTCGTGTGGCTTGGAACGACGCTGCCGCTCGATGCCTTCACGTTTATTTTCGAGCGGACGGAGCACGGGTGGTTCACCGTGCATGCCTATCGCTTCGACGAAGAGCTCAGCACGTTCATCGTCGAGTGCCGCGAGGAGACCTGGCTCGCGCACGGCCTCGATACGGCCGACACGCCGCAGACGATTGCGTTTTGCGAGCAGCTCTTCGAGCCGTACCTGCACGGCCACCGGCTTCTGAGCAACAGCGGGCACTTACGCGGGCGCGACTGGTTGAATTTTATGCGCGTGAGCAACGAGCGCTGGAGCTTCGACAACGTCGTTCTGTTGGGCGATGCGGCGCATACGGCGCACTTCTCCGTCGGTTCGGGGACGAAGCTTGCGATGGAGGACGCCATCGGTCTGGCCGACGCCTTGGCCGACGTGGAGTCCGCTGGACTGGAGAAGGCGCTCGAGCAGTATGAGGCCGGCCGGAAGCTGGAAGTTTTGAAACTGCAGAACGCCGCCCGCAACTCGACGGAGTGGTTCGAAAACGTCGCGCGGTACGCAACGCTTCCACCCGAGCAGTTCGCTTATAGTCTGCTCACGCGCAGTCAGCGGATCGGTCACGAAAACCTGCGCCTGCGCGATACGACCTACGTCGACCGAATCGAACGCTGGTTTGGCGGCCGCGCGGTGCCTCCGATGTTCGTTCCATTTAAGCTGCGAGAGCTCGAGCTGCAAAACCGCATCGTCGTCTCGCCGATGGATATGTACAGCTCGGTAGACGGCACCCCCGGCGATTTTCACCTCGTCCATCTGGGCACGCGCGCGCTCGGTGGCGCGGGTTTGGTCTTTACCGAGATGACGTGCGTCACGCGAGAGGGGCGCATCTCGCCGGGCTGCGCCGGCATGTACCTGCCCGAACACGTGCCTGCGTGGAGGCGGATCGTCGATTTTGCCCACGCATCCTCGCGTGCCAAGGTCTGCCTGCAGCTGGGGCATTCCGGGCCGAAGGGCTCGACGAAGCTGCTGTGGGAGGGTATGGACGAGCCGCTCGACGAGGGCACGTGGCCGCTCGTTGCGCCATCGGCGATTCCGTACTCGTCTCGAAACCAGGTGCCCGCGGAGCTGAGCCGAGCGGAGATGGACGAGATCCGCGATGCCTTTGCACGGGCCGCCGGCATGGGGTTCGAAGCGGGCTTCGACATGCTCGAACTGCACTGCGCTCACGGATATTTGCTGTCGTCATTCATCACACCGCTGCGCAACCATCGCCGCGACGAGTACGGCGGCTCGCTGGAGAATCGTCTGCGCTATCCGCTGGAAGTCTTCCGCGCGATGCGCGCGGTTTGGCCGGCAGATCGGCCGATGTCGGTGCGCATCTCCGCGACGGATTGGGTCGACGGCGGTGTCGACGGCAACGATGCCGTCGAGATCGCGCGCGCGTTCAAGGGCGAGGGCGCCGATCTCATCGACGTGTCGGCCGGGCAGACGACGCCCGACGCAAAGCCCGTCTACGGCCGCATGTTTCAAACGCCGTATTCGGATAAGATTCGCAACGAAGTCGGAATCGCGACGATGGCGGTTGGAAACATCACCGACGTGGATCAGGTCGACGCGATCCTCGCCGGAGGTCGCGCCGATCTCGTCGCGCTGGGCCGCCCGCATTTAGCCGATCCGTTCTGGACGCTGCACGCCGCGGCGGAACTCGGTTACGAAGAGGCACCATGGCCGGTGCAGTACCTCTCGGGGAAAGAGCAGCTAGAGCGACTCGTGGCGCGAGCGCGCGAGGCGGCCTCGTGAGCCTCGCCGGAAAACACGCCATCGTAACCGGCGGATCGCGTGGCATCGGTCTCGCCGTCGCGCAGAGGCTCGCGCAAGAAGGTGCGCGCGTCAGCATCGTGAGCCGTTCCACGCCCCAACGTGTCACCCTGAGCCCTTCGACTTCGCTCAGGACAGGCTCCGTCGAAGGGTCTTTTCATGCAACAGCCGACGTTTGCAACGAAAGCGAGATTCGGGCGGCGTTCCAAGCCTGCCGCGACGCCAACGGCCCCATCGACATTCTGGTGAACAACGCCGGCATTGTCGAGTCGTCGACGCTGGGGCGCACGTCGTTGGAGATGTGGGATCGAATCATCGCAACGAACTTGACCGGCACGTTTCTTTGCACGCGCGAAGTCTTCGCCGAGATGACGGCGGCAAAGTGGGGGCGCATCGTCAATGTCGCCAGCACCGCGGGCCTTGTGGGTGCGCCGTACATCTCGGCCTATTGCGCGAGCAAACACGGCGTGGTCGGCTTCACGCGCGCGGTCGCCGCGGAAGCCGCTGGGACGGGAGTGACCGTCAACGCGGTCTGTCCGGGTTACACTGAGACCGACATTCTCCGAAATGCCGTCGCGAACATCACCGCAAAAACCGGCCGCGACGAAGAAGAGACTCGCAGGCTCCTAGCCGCAAGCAATCCGCAAGGCCGCATCGCAACCGTCGAGGAGGTCGCCGAGGCGGTCCTGATCCTTGTTAACGGCTCCCAAACCGGCGAGGCAATGATTGTCCCAATAGGAGAGGCTCTGTACTAAGCTCCGTACCAGCGGAGGTGAGGCCAGATTTGCGATAGCGGCGCGACAGGATCGCGGCAGAGATAGATCGGGGCCGGCCCCTCGACGACCCATTTGTACGGCTCGGTTGAGGTGCGCGCGAGCGTGACGCTGCGGTAGTACCGCCGCAAGAGATCGATCCGCGTCGCGCCGATGGCCACGAGCGCCACGCCGTCGTAGCCGCGCGTTCCCCAGAGGTAGTAGTTATTTTGGCTCGAGATTGCCGGCGGCAATCCGTAGCGCGGTCCAAAGAAGTCCAGGGCTCCGGCGTCGCCGTACGTGTCGGCGTAAATCGCCGTGCGAGCGCGGATATCGTTTGGGAGCCCAAAATAAACTCGCGCAACATCCTGCGCAAGCCGGTCCCAGCCGAACTCTTCGGCAAAGACCGGCTGAATAAGATGCGCCGGAGTTCCGTCTCGTCCTGTCAGGCCGAGAAGCTTCGTATACGCGACGAGCCCCTCTACCGGCAGAACCGGCAGCGATAAAGGCAGCGCAACAATGGCCACTGCAACGAGCACGGCAAAGAGGGTCGCACGCAAAGGGGCGGCGACGCGCTCGATCGCTACCGCGCCGACTGCAAGCAGCGCTGCGTAGATGCCTATGATGTAATAGCCTTTCGCGCCCAGCGTCACGGCGGCTAAGAAGAGCACGATGCAGGCAAGGGCGATAAAGCGCAAATCACGCAGGGCCGCGACGCGAAACGGCGCAACGATCCCGGCCAACCAGATCGGGGCCGCAAGCGGATTGGTGTAGAGCAGTTGCTCGAGCGCAAAGGCCACCGCGTTATTTGCTAGGCTTTGGTACTCCAGCGTCAGGCCGTTTGCAAACGAGGGGCGGTGCGCGGCGTCGCCTTGTATCACCGCCAGGAAAGGCCATCCGTGTGCGGCCTGCCACGTGAGATTCGGTGCGAGCGCGAGCGCGACAAAGGCGGCGGCACACACCACGTACAGCGTTCGCAGTACGGGGCGCTCGTTGGTCAACAGCAAGCCGGCAATCAGCGCGCCAACCAGCAGCACGATCGAATACTTCGCATAGGCGCCCAAGGCTATGGCGACGGCCAGCGCGAGCCACAGGCGCGGCCGCGTACTCGCGTGATCGCGAACGATGCGAATCGTAAGGTAGATCGTAAGCGTCCAGAAGAACGGCTCGAATGAGCTCGTCGTCAGCGTGTTGCCGAGCAGCAGATAGGCCGGCATCAGGAGCGTTGCGATTCCTGCCAACATTTGCGCGAAACGGCCACCGCCCAAATCCTTGGTAAGCCGTACGGCGAGATAGACCGTTCCCGCAGCGGCGAGAATTGGGAGCACCCGCAAGGCTACGAGCTGATATCCCGTCGGTCCGGCTAGCCACGCGGCAGCGGCTACGAGCGGCGGTTGATCGACGTAGCCCCACGCCAGGTGCTTCGAGCAGGCGATAAAGTAGAGTTCGTCGCGGAAGTAGCCGTAGCGCCACGCCGTTGCGCCGTGCAGCAGCAGCGCGGCGCAGAGCAGGCCGATGGCGATCACGCCGTTCGTCGAGCGCCGACCAGCAGACTCAGCGCAAAGCCGCAGACTCCCGACCAAATCCAGGATCCCAGCGCCACATTCCAGTCCCACCAAATGCCGTCGGCGAATAACGTCGCGAGCAGATAGACGCCGGTGTACGCCATCGGAACGGCAACGGCAAACGTGCGGAATGCAATCGTTCTTGCGGGGGATGGATACGGGTCGTAGCGCGCGACCAGAATGTCGGCAATGATGCCGGCGATCAACGACTGCACGATCGTCACGAGGAGCAGCGGCGTTTGATTGGTGAACGCCGCGGCGGCGGGAACGGTGCCGATCACCAAGAGCGCGGTCAGCGTTCCAGGAGCTGGGCGAATGCGCGAGACCAGCCAGAGCGCGAAGCCGCCGACCAGAATGCTCTGGAGAATGATGCTGAGAGCGCCGCTGGCGATCTTGTAGTAGCCGATCGAGAGCGCGGTGAGATAGTCCGGCGTAAATGGAGCAATTGGCGGTGGTGCATTGGTTCGGCCTGCGCCCGGATCAAAACCATAAGCCGTCCCGAAATGCGTGAGGATCAGCCAGGTCGCGAGCCCGAGCACCAGGGGAAACTGGCGCGCTGACGTTGTGGCATCGCGCCGTGCCAGCACCGAGCGAATCGGGCCGCTCGCGACGAGAAAGATGCCAAGGCCGAGAATTTGGTGCGTCGGGCTGAGGAGCGCGTCGACGCCCTCTTCGATCCCGAAGAAACGGTGCCAGAGCATATCGCCGAATCCCGCGGCGACGAAGATCGGAATGCCCAAGAGCGCCAGCCGGTACGGGCGCGGGATGATATCGGGCCAAGCGTAGCCACGACGGCGCTCGCGCAATATAAAGGCCCCAGCGGTAAACACCAAGGCCAACATGCCCGAGTAGAAGACGGCGTGATACGGGGTAAAGAAGCTTTCGACCGGCACGTGACCGTGCGCCCACGCATCGAGAAAAAATCCGCCGGAAATCCAGACGCCACAAATGCCGACCGCGTAATCGAGCGCGAGGCTTCGCGGGGCCGCGTTCTGCATTATCCTTCAGCCTTTACGCCCGATGCTCGGAGGCGCCTTCTAAATCGAGCAGGTGGCGTCGCGGCAAGGCCGTACGACCTCCGATGTGCTGCTTCGCATCGGGGCGTGTTGGTTCGCACTGCTGTCGGTCGCATGCGGATCGCGCCCTCCGCCCATGCCGGTCAACGCCATCGTCGGTGTCGATTCGGCGCTGCCGACGCCGAAAGTCGAGCCGAACGATGCGCCGCCCCGCATTCTGGGCCTTCGTTTCTCCTCGCTCGACGTTCGGCGCGGCCAGCACTGGTCGGGCTGGTTCGTGACCGGCACCGACGTCGCGAGCGTTGAGGTGCGCACGAGCCTGTTCTCCATCAACGTTCCCCACGTAGGTCCCGGACGCTTTCAGTTCACGCTCGACGTTCTCGATACGCCGCCGATCTTTGTTCGCGCGTATCATCTGCGCGTGATCGCGCGCAACAGCGCGGGCGACGCCTACGAAGAGGATCTGCCATTTCGTATCAGATGACCGGAGCGCGAACGCAGCTCGATGCGAAGGTATTAACCGTGACACTAGATCGGCCCGCTCGCAAGAACGCGCTGACGTTCGAGCTTTATCGCGAGCTGACCGATCTTTTCGCCTCTCTGCAAACCGATGCGACCGTTAAAGCGGTTTTGCTGACCGGCGCCGGCGCGGACTTCTGCTCGGGCGGGGACGTCCACGAAATCATCGGCCCGCTCACGCGGAGTTCTTCGCAGCAGCTGTTGGAGTTCGCCCAGATGACCGGCGATTTGGTCAAGGCGATGCGCTCGTGCCCGCAGCCGATCGTTGCGGCGGTTGACGGAATCTGCGCCGGGGCCGGAGCGATCCTAGCTATGGCCAGCGATCTGCGTTTGGGGACGGAGCGCTCGCGCGTTGCCTTCCTTTTCGTTCGCGTTGGTCTGGCCGGATGCGACATGGGCGCCTGCACCATGCTGCCCCGCATCGTAGGGCTTGGCCGCGCGAGCGAGCTGCTCTACACCGGTCGCGCGCTGCCGGGAAAAGAGGCCCACGACTGGGGATTTTATAACGAGCTGTGTTCGGCCGATGCCTTGGCCGAGCGTGCGCTCGATCTAGCGCGCACGATCGCGCAGGGCCCTAGTGTGGCGCACGCGATGACGAAGCAGATGCTGCGCGACGAATGGGTGCTGCCGCTCGATGAAGCCATCGATGCCGAAGCCCGCGCGCAAGCGGCTTGCATGGAGACCAACGACTTCCGGCGCGCCTACGAAGCCTTCGTCGCCAAACAGCCGCCGCAGTTCGAAGGGAACTAATGCTCGATCTCCCGCTGTTCGACGAAGAGCATCGCGCGTTTTCCGCGGGCTTGAAAAGCTGGCTCGACGAGGTGGCGGCTGCCGAGGACGAGTCGGATGCCGCTACGACCTCACGCGCTTGGGTGCGGGCGTTGGCAGAGGGTGGATGGTTGCGCGCCTGCGTGCCGGGCGTGTACGGAGGACTTCGCGCCGATCTCGACGTGCGAACGCTGTGTCTCGCGCGAGAGCGGCTCGCATACCGGAGCGCGCTTGCGGACTTTGCCTTCGCCATGCAAGGCTTGGGCGGTGGACCGATTGCGCTCTACGGCAGCGCCGAGCTGAAACGGCGCTACTTGCCCGAGATCGCCGCGGGCCGCTGCATCGGGGCCTTCGCGTTGTCGGAGTTTGAGGCCGGCTCCGATGTCGGCGCGCTGACGACGCGCGCACGGCGTGAAAATGGCGGCTACGTTATTGATGGCGAGAAAGCGTGGATCTCCAATGCCGGCATCGCAAATCTTTATGTTGTCTTTGCAAGGACGGGCGAGGCCGGCCCTAAAGGCCTGAGCGCGTTTGCGGTGGATGCGGCTGCAAATGGGTGTCGCATGGAGAGGCCCATCGAAACGATCTCGCCGCATCCGCTCGGCTCGCTGCGCTTAGACGGCGTTCGCGTTTCGAATGAGTGCCGAATCGGCCAAGAAGGCGAGGGGTTCAAGATTGCCATGGCGGTGCTCGACGTCTTTCGCAGTACCGTCGGCGCGGCTGCCATCGGTTTTGCACGACGGGCTTTGGACGAATCGGTAACGCACGTGAAAACGCGGCAGCTCTTCGGCAAGCCGCTGGCCGACCTGCAGCTGACGCAAGCGGCGATTGCGACGATGGCGACCGACGTTGATGCCGGCGCGCTGCTCGTCTACCGCGCGGCATGGGCCAAGGATAGCGGTCGCGCGCGCGTGACCCGCGAGGCAGCGATGGCGAAGTGGTTTGCGACGGAGGCGGCGGGCCGCGTCTGCGACCGGGCGGTACAGCTTTTTGGAGGGCGTGGCGTGACGCGCGGCGAGATCGTCGAGCGCTTATACCGCGACGTGCGCGCGCTGCGCATTTACGAAGGCGCCAGTGAGATTCAGCAGCTCGTGATCGCAAGGCAGCTCTTGGCAACCTGAGATGAGCGTACATCTCGACCGGTTTGCACAGGATCGCCTGCCGCCGGCGCACGAGCTGCCGGAACTGCGCTTCGATCTTCCCGAGCTGCGTTATCCAGAACGTCTCAACGCGGCAACGCGTCTGCTCGATGCCCGTGTCGAGAGGGGTGACGGCGCAAATCGCTGCATCGTCGCGCCCGGCGGCATTTGCTGGAGCTATGCCGACCTTCGCGCTGAGGCCAATCGCATTGCCAACGTGCTCGTCGAAACGACGGCGTTCGAGCCCGGAAATCGCGTCCTCCTCCGCGCGCCGAACACGCCGATGCTGGCAGCGTGCTGGTTCGCGGTTTTAAAGGCGGGGGGCATTGCGGTGACGACGGTACCGCAGTATCGTGCCACCGAGCTGCGTTTTATCATAGAGAAGGCGCAGGTCAGGCATGCGCTTTGCGACGTCCGGTTGCGCGATGAGCTCGAGCAGGCGTGCAACGGCCTTGGCGGCGTGCAAACGCTCTATTTCAACGGGGAGGCTCCCGCGGCGACGCCGCTCGAGTACCTCATGCGCGATGCTTCGACGCATTTCGCGAACGCGGAGACCGCCGCGGATGACGTCGCGATCATTGCGTTTACTTCCGGAACCACCGGGACGCCCAAAGCGACGATGCATTACCATCGCGATGTGCTGGCGATCTGCGACACCTATTGCGACCGCGTGCTGCAGCCGCGCCCCGACGATCTCTTCTGCGGAAGTCCGCCGCTGGCGTTTACGTTCGGCCTGGGCGGCCTGCTCCTGTTTCCGCTCCACGCCGGCGCCGCGACGCTTTTGCTGGAAAAAGCCGGACCGATGGAACTACTCGAGGCGATCGCGGCCTTCGGTGTAACGACGATCTTTACCGCGCCGGTCGCTTACCGCACGATGGCGGCGAAAGCGCTACAGCACGATCTCTCAACGCTGCGCGCGTGCGTCTCCGCCGGCGAGACGCTTCCCAAGGCCGTCTGGGAGCAATGGCAGGCAACGACGGGGCTGACAATTCTCGACGGCATCGGCAGCACCGAGATGTTGCATATTTTCGTCGGTTCGCCTCAGGATGAAGTGCGCGCGGGCTCGACGGGACGCGTCGTGCCCGGATACGTCGCCGAGATCCACGACGACGCTGGATACCCGGTGCCCGACGGAACGGTGGGACGCCTCGCCGTCAAAGGCCCCACGGGCTGTAAATATCTGCAAGACGAGCGCCAGCGCAACTACGTTCAGGACGGCTGGAACTATCCAGGCGACGCATACCGCCGAGACGCCGACGGATACTACTGGTACGTCTCGCGCCTGGACGACATGATTCTCTCGGCCGGCTACAACATCTCCGGCCCCGAGGTCGAACAAGCGCTAATCGTCCACGCCGATGTCAAAGAAGTCGCGGTCGTGGGCAAGCGCGATCCGGAAAAAGAGACGAATTTCGTCAAGGCCTTCGTCGTGCTTGTCGACGGCTGCGCCGCTACCGAGGCTAAGGCCGACGAGCTGCGCGAGTTTTGTAAAGCCCAGATCGCGCCCTTCAAAGCCCCGCGCGAAATCGAGTTCGTCAGCGAACTCCCGCGCACCGAAACCGGCAAACTCCAACGCTACAAACTGCGAGACCCCTTGTCATCCTGAGCCCCTCGACTCCGCTCGGGATAAACTCCGTCGAAGGACGACCAAGCGGTCGCGCAACAAAAACAAACGAGGCGCCGCATTACTGCGACGCCTCGCGCGCTTCGATGTGCTGCTAGCCCGACACAAGCCCACACTAGCACACCGCCAACGACTTCGCAACAAGTGGCTGGTGCGGTGGAGCGCCGCGCTCAGAACGGCACGTGGCATGCGCGCCAATGTATGTCGAGCGAAGTCGAAGCATCGGTGACGGTGAAGGGGTGACATGGCTCAGGCATAAGGCAGACTCGCGGTTCTCGTGCCGCAATCCTAATAGGCGGCTTAGCGGCTCTCGACGGAGATGAGCCGCCCCTCGAGATCGTAGAAGCGCTGAAGGACCTTTACCTCAAATCGATCCAGACGAGACTCGAGGGCGCTGAAGCGCACTTCCATCGCGTCGAACCGCCGCGCCATTTCAGCTTCGAATTGATTGAAGCGCTGCTCAGTTGCCTCCCGCAGGGAGAGCACCGCGGCCAGGACCGCATCTCCGTTATTCATTAGCCTATCGTACCGTACGACTGTGGCCGGAGTCTTTCCTCGGCGGGGTTTCGCGCGCGGGTGCTAATGCTCTCCGGCAATGGTTCGTTATTCCATAGGGTTGTTTGCCTGTCGAAGGTCTTCGCGAACGGCCTGTGTGAGTGCGTGGTCAGGTCCGAGTTGCTTTTCCCGAATCGCCAAGACGCGCGCCAGGATCGGCTTGGCTTCCTCGTAGCGCGCCTGCCGGCAATATAGCTGCGCGCGGTCATGCAGGAAGGTCGCAACGTAGAGGTTATCGCCGCCGAGCGCCTTTTCCAGCATTGCCAGCGCGCGTGTATGCAGTGCTTCCGCGTCGTCGTAACGGCCCTGTTCGCTGTATACGAGCGCGAGAGCGTTGAAGCCATGCGCAACGTGCGGGTGATCGGGATCGAGCGTCTTATCCCACAGGGCCAAGGCGCGCCTAAGGAGCGTTTCTGCCTCATCATATCGGGCTTGGTCGCGATACACGTTTGCGAGGCCGTGGAGGCTCAGGCCAATGTCAGGATGATCTGAACCGAGCGTTTTCTCTCGAATCGCCAACGCACGTGTGTGGAGAGCCTCCGCCTCTGTATAATGTCGAAGGTTGCTGTGCACGAGCGCGAGGTTCTCGACGCTGTAGGCGACATTTGGATGATCCGGACCGAGCGTTTTCTCTTTGATCGCGAGCGCTCGGGCGAGCACTCTCTCCGCTTGGAGATCGTCTCGGTCAAGGTACACCCCCGCGAGGTTGTTAAGCGTGCGCGCGACCTCCGGATGTTCCTCGCCGAGAGCGTTCTCTAGAATCGCCAGCGCGCGCCTATACAGGAGTTCCGCCTGTTCGTAGCGGCTCTGGTCGCGGCAGATCACCGCGAGG
The DNA here is from genome assembly GCA_003167155.1 of Candidatus Cybelea tumulisoli. Classification (GTDB taxonomy): domain Bacteria; phylum Vulcanimicrobiota; class Vulcanimicrobiia; order Vulcanimicrobiales; family Vulcanimicrobiaceae; genus Cybelea; species Cybelea tumulisoli. The sequence continues at coordinate 18,477 of PMTY01000053.1, read as the reverse complement.
TTGTTCAGGACGTTTGCTAGATCGGATTGAGCCGCTCCCGGAGCACCTTCGCAAATCGCCAGTGCACGGATCAGCAGCGGCTCGGCCTCTTCGTAGCGATATCGATCCACGAGGACCTTTGCTAGGTCATTAAGGATCGGCACAAGATCTAGGTCCTGCGGGCCGCACGCCTGCTCGCGAATCGCGAGAGATTGCGCACACAATAGCTCGGCCGCCCTGAACTCGGCTCGCCTCCATAGATAGACACCGCATTTTTGAGCGAGCCGGCTCGCCGGCAGGAACGCGGTGTCCTGCGGCAAGGCCTCCAACGCGGCGCGTGCATGGGAAAGCAGCCTCGCGCACGCGGGCCACGCGGCGAATTCAACCTTCGGAAAAGCAGCATCGGCAGCTGCCACAGCCCATTGCCGCCACGCGGGCGATTCCGCGGCGATCGTGTCCTGCGACGCGAGTTGGACGAGGCGATGGATTGCGTATGTGCGAGCCGTCACCGAGAAGGCCAATAGCGAAAGCCGGTTGAGCGCCCCCAGCGCTTCGTCCAACTCAAAATCGTCACCGAGTATAGAGCGCAAATCTCGAGTGCGTGCGCCGTTCGATAGGCCCGGCTGCAACTCTCCTCGGTAATTATCGACAGGCTGCCGAAAAAGTTCGTCGGGAATCGCGTCGGGAGCGAAAAGTGCGGCGAAACAAAGGACTGATGCGGCGCCCGGGGCTTCGCTTTCGGCTTGCACGATCGCTGCGTTGAACGTTGCAAAGACGGGTTGAGGATATTCGGACGCGGGCGGAGCGATCTTTAGGTAATCGCCGATGCGTTCAAGATATCGCTGCGGTGTTACCATCGGGCGGTTGCGTAGCGCTGCCGCGGCGTGCGACAACGCAAGGGGAAGGCCGCCGAGCGCTTCTGCAATCGCGCAAGCGTCGGCCTTGCTCAAGTCGGCGCGCCCGCTCTCGCGCTGGAGGTAAACCGCTGCGGTCTCGAGTTCGAAGGCGTGCAAAGGAATTGCCGTAACTTCGGGGCCCCAAGCTGTGCTTCGCGAGGTCACCAATCCCCGTGCGCCGGTTCGCGGCAGCCAGGTGCCCAGCAGACGCGCATCTTCGAGGTTGTCGAAAATTAGCAATACGGGTTTGGAGAAGCCACTCAACACCGAGCGAATTACCTGTTGGGCTGCTGCGCGGCGATCCGCAAGCTGGTCGAGCCCGTGCACGAAGATCGCTCCGAGGCGTAAGAGTTCCTCGATGATCCCGTCTTCGTTCTGCGCCACGAGCCACCAAATAACCGAATACCGATCGCGATTGCGCCACGCATACTCCCGCACTATGGACGTCTTGCCGACGCCGCCCAAGCCGTACACCGCCGCAATCGCACCGTCGTTCGAAAGAGCTGCGGCGATAGCGGCGATTTCCTCCTCGCGCGCGCTGAAGCTCGAAACGGGGCGAATCGCTTCGGTCTCGACGACGGACCGAGGCGGTCGCCAAAACGGCCCACTCGCGGCGCCGTCGCGGCGTTCTTCGCGCACGGCGTCGAGCACGATGTGCTCGAGCAACGCCCGATTATCGCCGGCCGGAACGAGATCCCAGTAGGCGAGGCCGCTGAGAAGTCCAACCAGCTCGCACTCGGCAACGCGCAGCAAAATCAAGCGCGATTTGGTGTTGAGCGGATCGCTGGCGATGGCGTTCTGCCATTCGGCTTGGCAGTGCGCGCTGCTCAGATACTCCGGCGATAGGAGCGCGATGACCCGGGCGCCTCCGGCCAACGCGGCGTGCATGCCCTCCATAAAGTTTCGGTTCGCGAAATCCCATTGCTGCAGAATGACCGTGCGGCCGGCGGATTCCAAAATGTCGCCAATGACGGCAGCAAAGCCGGCATCCGGCCCCGCCCTGCTGATGAATAGAGCCTTAGTGTCGTTTTCTCCGATCGAGTGCTCCATGGGATTAGAGCGCGTTACTCGTCCTGCGGTAGAACCGCGGTCGCTTCAATCTCCACCTTCGCGCCGTCTTCGAGCAGACCGGCAACCTGCACGAGCGCCATCGCCGGAAAATGCGTGCCGACGATTTCGCGATACGCCTTCCCGAGGGCAGCGACGTTGTCGCGATACTCTTGCTTATCGGTTACGTACCATGTCAGCCGGACGAGGTGCTCGGGCGTTCCCCCGGCGGCGCGGACTACCGCGACCACGTTGCGCAGTGCCTGCCCCGCTTGCTCGATGAAGCCTTCACCGACGAGTTCGTTGCGCTCATTCCAGCCGATCTGACCGGCAACGGCGAGGTAGCGGCCCTCGGCCACGATGCCATGGGCATATCCACTAGGCCGCGGCCAGCCCTCCGGTTCGATCTGGCGACTCACCGAGCAGCCTTTTCCCACGCGCTTGCGCGCAGCCTGTTACGAGCGAGCGCTAGATAAAGGTTCGTCGCCCTTGTTAAGCAAAGCAAGTCCGACAAAAGTTTGCAACTGCGCTGGAGCCGAAAGGGGCAGCATTTATGTCAGTAACCGAACCTCCCAAAGATACGCCCTTCGGGCTCGAGCCGAATGTGGCGGCCGGGCTCGCTTATCTCTTCTGTCTTCTTGGCGGCATCATTATGCTGGTCGGCGGCGGAACGAACAAGTTCGTAAAATGGGCCGCGGCACAGTCCATCACCATTTGGGCCCTCTACATCATCCTCGGGTTCGTATTAGGCTTCATTCACCTCTTCGTGCTCTACCCGATCTTGTGGATACTTGCGCTGGTTGTCTGGGTGTGGACCACGGTTACGGGATTTCAAGGCAAGGAAGTGCGGGTTCCGGGCGTCGACGCGCTCACGAGAAGCATTTTCAAGTCGCAGCTTTAACCGGCTCTCGCGCGCCACGGGGACCCCGCAGCCGCAATAGCGGGCGTTCGAACAGATAGGTTACTGCCGTCGCAACTGCGATGGCGAGTGCAAAGGCAAGCTCGGTATATCGGGCTTGCCATTGTGTGTCGTAATGAGGATCCCCGACGAACGGCGGAACGTGATGCCGGAGCAACTCTCGCGCGACGATCTGATGGTAGAGGTAAAGATTGTACGAGATCGTCGCGAGGAAACGCATCGGCGGATTGTCCAGCAGGATCTGCCACCATCGCGGGCTCGCTAGCGAACCCAACGCCATCGCGCTGAATGCGAGGCCGAGCAGTGGCCGGCGATCGATTTGCCACACGCTCGCCCACTGATCGTTAAGCCTGTAGTTAAAGCAGTCCGCTAGCAGCAACCAGAGCGCGACAAATCCGGCGATCGCAATCAGCGGCGCAACGGTACGCATCGCGGGCGCTCGCAGCAGATGAGCCCGGGCGACAAAGATATGCGCGCTGAGCATTCCTAATGCAAAGATGTCGAGATAACCGGGGAGGTTCTCTTCATATTGCCCGAAGAGCGTGGTGTAGCAACAGTGGGCCCAAAAAGCGCGCCACATCCAAGCGATCGCGATCATCGCGCCTGCCGATAACCACGGCCGGCGCGCAAACGCCCACCAGATCAACGGAAAGACGCAGTAAAACTCGACTTCGACGGAGAGCGTCCAGAGCACGCCGTTGATGCTGCCGTACCGGTCGGGAAACCAGGTATGAATGAAGAGCAGGTGGGTCGTTAGGTCCGGCAGGAGCGCCGCGCTCGGTTGCCTCTGTGCATAGCCAAGCGCATACGCCACCGCGATCGAGAGGACGTAGGACGGCACGATCTTGATGAAACGGCGCCAGGCGAAGTGACCCCATGAGGGTGGCGGCCTCCCAAGAGCCTCCGCTCGAAAGAACGGGTACGAGATGACGAAGCCGGAGAGAAAGAAGAAGAGCGTGACGCCCACGAAGCCGGTGGCGGGGAGGAAGGCCAGCCAATTGGGTGGGGAGAGCCACGAAATCTCCCACACGTGGTACCAGAGGACGAGCAGGACCGCCAGGCCGCGCAAGCCGTCCAGAACGCCCAACCGCGGATTCTCGTGCAGCCCGCCGCTCGCCGCCATGCTCCCCCATTTGACGCCAAAAACCGGCCCTGATATAGTTGATGCTCGGTCCCACCTGCGGGTGAGGCCGTTGTTTGTGTCGTTTACTTTTGTGGGGAGCAAGCCATTCCGACGATTAACCAACTGGTGCGCCGCGGGCGAGAGAAGACCGAGCAGAAGGTCAAGACGCGGGCATTTCGCGTGATCTTGACCGGGCCCAAGCCGGGCCATCCGGATTTACCGACGCGCGCATTCGAGGTAAGTGGCAATCCTCAGCGCCGCGGCGTCTGCACGCAAGTCAAAACGGTTACTCCTAAGAAGCCCAACTCGGCGCTTCGCAAAGTTGCGCGCGTCCGGTTGACCAATGGTGAAGAGGTTACCGCCTACATCCCCGGCATCGGACACAATCTTCAGGAGCACTCGGTGGTCCTCGTACGCGGCGGGCGCGTCAAGGATCTTCCCGGCGTTCGCTACCACATTATCCGTGGGACGCTCGATACGGCCGGCACGGCGAACCGCAAGCAAGGCCGCTCGAAATACGGCGCCAAGCGCGAGAAGAAGAAGTAATGCCCCGCAAAGGACCGGCTCCAAAGCGGCAGATTCTGCCCGACCCGAAGTTCAACTCGAAAGTGCTGGCGCGCTTTATCAATAAAGTCATGCTTTGCGGCAAGAAATCGACCGCCGAACACATTACCTACGGTGCGCTCGAGATCGTCTCCGAAAAGACCGGCCGCGACGCGATGGAAGTCTTTTCGCAGGCGCTTTCCAACGCGATGCCCCTGGTGGAAGTTCGTCCTCGCCGTGTAGGCGGCGCGACTTATCAGGTGCCGATGGAAGTTCGCCCGGATCGTCGCCAAGCTATGGCGATGCGCTGGCTCATCGCTTACGCCCGCGCCCGTAACGGGCGCTCGATGGAAGAGAAGCTCGCGGGCGAGCTGCTCGACGCATCCAATAACACCGGTGCCACGATCAAGAAGCGTGAAGACACGCATAAGATGGCCGAAGCGAACAAAGCTTTCGCCCATTATCGCTGGTAACCACTCTACTAAGACTAAAAGACCATGGCTACAAGGGAATATCCGCTCGAACGCACGAGGAATATCGGCATTGCCGCGCACATCGACGCCGGCAAGACGACCTGCACGGAACGCATTCTTTTCTTCACCGGACGCGTGCACAAGATGGGCGAAGTGCACGACGGCGCCGCGACGATGGACTGGATGGTTCAAGAGCAGGAGCGCGGCATCACGATTACGTCGGCAGCTACCGCGACCACGTGGCGCGATACGCGTATTAACATCATCGACACGCCCGGGCACGTCGACTTTACCGTTGAAGTCGAGCGGTCGCTCCGCGTCCTCGACGGCTTGGTGGCGCTCTTCGACTCCGTAGCCGCGGTGCAGCCGCAGTCGGAGACCGTGTGGCGCCAGGCCAATAAATATAAGGTCCCGCGGATCGTCTTCGTCAACAAGATGGACCGCGTCGGGGCCGATTTTTTCAACGTCGTCGACAAGATTCGCGAACGGCTGGGAGCGCGCGTCGTTCCCATCCAAGTGCCGATCGGTGCCGAAGACCAGTTCAAAGGCATCGTCGACCTCTTCACGATGAAGAAGACCCTCTACACCGACGACCTGGGCTCGACGATGGAGGAACACGAAGAGGCGGATGGCGAGCTGCGAGAGCTGGCGATGGAGTGGCGCCGGCACCTGGTTGAGGCCATCGCCGAACAAGACGACGAGCTCCTCGAGATGTTCTTCGATGGCAAAGAGCTGCCGATCGACCGCATGAAGACGGCCTTACGCAAAGCGACGATCGCGGGCACGGTTCTTCCGATGCTCTGCGGCTCGGCCTTCAAGAATAAGGGAATCCAGCCGCTGCTCGACGCGGTCGTCGAATACATGCCCTCGCCGCTGGAGGCCAAGCAGATCGTCGGCAAAGTCCCCAGAACCGGCGACGAGATCACCCGTAAGGCCGACGATGCCGAGCCATTCTGTGCGCTGGCCTTTAAGATCGCGACCGATCCGTACGGGAATCTCACNNGGGCGCAAGGAACGCATCGGACGCATCCTGCGAATGCACGCCAATCATCGCGAGGACATCGACGCCATCGGTGCCGGCGATATCGCGGCGGCAGTGGGACTCTCCGATACCCGCACCGGCGACACGCTCTGCGACGAGCGCTCGCCGATCGCGCTGGAATCGATTACCTTCCCTGAGCCGGTCATTCACCAGGCAATCGAGCCCAAGAGCAAGGTCGATCAGGATAAGCTTGGCTTAGCGCTGACGCGGCTCGCTCAAGAGGACCCGACCTTCCGGATGCGCACCGACGAGGAGACCCAGCAGACGATCATCGCCGGCATGGGCGAGCTGCATCTCGAGATCATCCTCGATCGTTTGCGCCGCGAGTTCAAGGTGGAGGCCAACGTCGGCAAGCCGCAGGTCGCTTATAAGGAAGCGATCACCAAGACGGTCGAAAAGGAAGGCCGCTTTGTGCGCCAGTCCGGCGGCAAGGGACAGTACGGCGATGTCTGGCTGCGCGTGGAGCCGCAGCCGCCAGGCACGGGATTCGTCTTCGAGTGGAAGATCGTCGGCGGCGCCGTTCCCAAGGAGTACAGCAAAGCCGTCCAGGAAGGCGTGCGAGAGTCGGCGCAAAGCGGCGTGCTTGCCGGGTTTCCGGTAATGGATTTTAAAGTTGTGGCCTTCGACGGGTCCTACCACGAGGTCGACTCGTCGGAAATGGCCTTTAAAATTGCCGGCTCGATGGCCTGGAAAGAGGCAAACCGCGCGGCCGGGCCGATTTTGCTCGAACCGATCATGAAGGTCGAGGTAACGACGCCCAAGGAGCACATGGGCGCGATCAACGGCGACCTGAACCGGCGTCGCGGCGCTATCCATGCCACCGAAGAGGCGCCCGGCGGTGCCCAGGTGATCACCGCCCACGTGCCGCTCTCGGAGATGTTCGGATACGCCACCGACATGCGTTCGGCGACGCAGGGTCGGGCGACGTACACGATGGAGTTCTCGCACTACGCGAAGGCGCCGAAGTCGGTCGAAGAAGAGATCGTGGCAAAGGCGGTTGGGAAGAAGTTGGCCCCAGCCTAAATGCCTTGCCCGGAGCGTTGACTTGGGAGGTTTTGGTTGATACCATTCGGGGCGTGGCGCCCCCTCGATGGGGGCGTTTCCCGCGTAATGCGGAAAAAAGAGGCATCCAATACGCCAGGATCCGTGTATTAAGTAAAGGGCGCACTGCGCTTAGTGCGGTGAACTAGAATTGAGGCGCAAAGCGCCAAAGCACTGTCGGAAGTGCAGTGAACCAAATTGGGGACCCATGCCGCGGAGTCGGCATGGGGGCGCGCAGCGACGTTTCCGGCGGAAGCCGGAAGCAAAGCGAAGCGCCAAAGCACTGCGCGAAGTGCAGTGCGTTTTAAAAGAAAAGGAAAGAGATGGCTAAAAAAAGGTTCGAGCGGAATAAGCCGCACGTGAATATCGGCACGACGGGTCACGTCGATCATGGAAAGACGACGTTGACGGCTGCGATCATGCATTGCCTTTCGACCGAGGGGCTCGCGGAGAAAGTCGGCGTCGATCAAATCGACAACGCTCCCGAAGAGAAAGAGCGTGGAATTACGATTGCCATCTCGCATCAGGAATACGAAACGACCAAGCGCCACTACGCGCACGTCGACTGTCCGGGTCATGCCGACTACATCAAGAACATGATTACCGGCGCCGCGCAGATGGACGGCGCGGTTCTCGTGGTTGCTGCGACCGACGGTCCGATGCCGCAAACGCGCGAACACATTCTGTTGATGCGCCAGGTCGGCGTCCCGCGGATCGTCGTCTTCCTCAATAAGGTCGATATGGTCGACGACGAAGAGCTGCTCGAGCTGGTCGAGTTGGAGATCCGCGAGCTGCTCTCGCAATACGATTTCCCCGGTGACGACACCCCGATCATTCGCGGCTCGGCGCTCAAAGCGCTCAACTCGAGCGGGCGCAAAGGTGACGCGGATGCCGATCAGATATTCAAGCTCATGGACACCATCGACGATTACATTCCGCAGCCGGAACGTCAGGTCGATAAGCCGTTCTTGATGCCGGTGGAAGACGTCTTCACGATTACCGGGCGCGGCACGGTCGGAACCGGTCGCGTCGAGCGCGGTCAGGTAAAGGTTGGAGAAGAAGTCGAAATCGTCGGTCTCAAAGAGGAGACCAAGAAGACGGTCGTGACCGGCATCGAGATGTTCCGAAAGCTCCTCGACTCCGGAATCGCCGGCGATAACATCGGCGTACTGCTTCGCGGCGTCGATCGCAACGAAATCGAGCGCGGCCAAGTGCTGGCCAAGCCCGGCTCCGTCAAGCCGCACAAGAAGTTCAAAGCCGAGGTGTACGTGCTCTCCAAAGAAGAGGGTGGACGGCACACGCCGTTTTTCGGTAACTATCGGCCGCAGTTCTATTTTCGGACGACCGACGTAACCGGAACGATCAAACTTCCTGACGGCGTCGAGATGGTGATGCCGGGCGACAACGTGCAGATGGACGTAGAGCTCCATACGCCGATCGCCTGTGAAGAGGGCCTGCGATTCGCGATTCGCGAGGGTGGCCGCACGGTCGGGGCGGGCGTCGTAACGTCCGTCAGCGAATAGAGCGCATACATTTATGGCGAAACAGATGATCCGCATACGCCTCAAGGCGTACGACCACAAAGTGCTCGATCAATCGGCCGAGCGGATCGTTGAGACCGCCAAACGCACCGGCGCTTTCGTCAGCGGGCCAGTTCCGCTGCCCACCGAGATCAACCGCTTCTGCGTCCAGCGCTCGACGAACAACGACAAGAAGTCCCGCGAGCACTTCGAGATGCGGACGCATAAGCGACTCATCGACATCCTGCAAGCCTCGCCCAAGACGATGGACGCCCTGATGCACCTCGATCTGCCGGCTGGCGTGGATATCGAACTCAAAGCTTAGGCCGCTTTCAAGGGAGCCCTTTTTCGCTCGCAGCCATGGGGCTGCGGGCGTTTTGCTGCTTCCCCGCCGGACAGTTCCCACGGGCATTAGCCAGAAATGGGTCGGCTCTGGCTTTTCGCAGAGAGCGCAAGAAAGCTGCAGGTTCACCTGTGTGAATGTTTTGTTGATGTATTAACAAAAAGATGGTATAGTTTCCCAGCGCCAAAGGAGGCAGTCGGTTCTTCTCCGGTCGCTCGAATTCGGATTTGGTGGCTAGCTTGGTTAGGAAGCTGGCCACCCTTGTTACGTCCGAAGGGAGAAGCAGAATGGGGCCCGCGCCTGGCCCGGTAAACGTTGAAGTTCGTTGACTGGTAAACGTCATCGTGGTAGAGTCCTTAGAGACCTAGGGGTCTCTCGCCATTGTCCCTCGGCGCTCCTTACTCTGAACCTCGCCGGCCCATGCCAGAAGCCGCTCCCAATCTACGTCGCAGATTGAGGAAGGCATGATGAGAACGATCGTAGCCTCGCTCGCCTGTTACGGGCTTGGGGCTCTTCAGCGTTACCTCGGCGCGGCAGCTACACCGGCGGCCTTAGCGGAACTACCAAAACCACGCCATGTCTTTAAGGGGAAGTTCATGAAATCGCTCTCTGCGACTGGGATCCTCGCGCTCGTCCTTCTCTCCGGCGGCTGCGCCGGCGGGCAAAACGCCGTCCCAGCGGCAAATCAAACTCTCGCCTCATTCGCCCTTTCGGGACCGCACGGGATACCCAGGGACGCGTGCGCGGTGATCTCGACCTCGCAAAATTTCAACGGAACCCCGATATCAAAGGGTTCGTGGATTCTGTTTTCGAGTCAGCTCTCGGTGCGGGGATCGGAAGCTCCCATGGTGCTCTTGATGCGCCAGTCGCTGATAACGTTCAGCGTGGGTCAAACCCACTATGCCATCGAGGGTCCAAACATGCGTCTCGAACTCACTGACGGTCATGCGGTCCATTTGCACTTCCCGGCATTCGGAGATCATTGGCAAATGACCGCGCCCTATGCGGCCACGGGTCGCGACTTCCTCAACGGCATCGCGTACCAAACCACGAACCGCCTCCCCGGCAACATAACCCACGCCACCTGGTCGGCGAAGTTTTATGGTAAGGCCGGGCGCGAGATCAGGTGGCGGTGGGGCGCCGCGGTCTACAGCACGCTTTCGAGCCGGTACAATAAGCTCGAGGTAAAGGCCGTCGACGACGCCCACTATCCTCCGTACAACACTAACCGCGCCGGCACGCCGGAGGCATTTAAACAGTACGTGACCGGAGGCGGAACCGGCGACGGCGGCAACAACTATACAGGCACGATGAGTTCACCGGTCACCGTAACTCCGTGCAAATGAACGGCACTTTGGCTTGGTAGCCGTACGGGCCGGATGCGAAGGCATCCGGCCCGCTTCATTTAAGCAGCGCGCATGGAAGTAAAATCGACCTACCTCGGCACGATGATCGGCCTGGCGACGATCGCCTTCGGTCTCATCGCTGCCGGCGCGTGGAACAAATTCATCAGTGACGTCATCGCGCTCTTTCTCAAGCCGGGTAACGGCGTGCTGGCGGAGCTCATCTATGCCGTAATCATTACGATCGTCGCAATCGTCGTGGTTCAGAGCCTGGCAAAGCTGGCGGAGAAGGAATCGCAGTTGACGGCGAAGCTGCCGTTCGTCAAGAAAAACCAGGAGTAGCTCCGCTTCGCTGAGGAACGAACGGCCATGCCCATCGACCTTCACGAACTCCGGTCGCGTTCGTTCCACGGCACAAAGCGCCGCATTTACCATTTGCTCGAAGAGATGGGTACCTCGGGCGACCAAATATGGCCCTTTGCCTCACAGCCCTTCATGCGGTCTCCCGGCCCCCTCACGCCCGGCCGCACCGAAGAATGGCACTTGGGGATCCACAGCATGCTGGAAGAGGCAGCTCCCGAGGAGCGGATCGTTTGGCGTTTCCGTAACGATGGCCTCGACGGGACGCACGGATTCTACCTGTCGAGCCTCGGCAAGGAAACCATCGTGGAGTACCGCGTCGACGCGATCTTGTCGGACACCGACGGGCGCCTGCTCTGGAGGCGCTTCGAGGACCAGTTCGAGCGCTCGACCGAAGCGCTCTTCGACAAACTCGCGCGCGTCTTAAAGCGCTAGACTCCCAGTGGCCGGCGAGTAGTTCGTGCCCGACCCGGTCGACTTCATCGACGTCGCGGGACTGTTCTCCGGCGAAGAGCTCATGGTTCGTGAGACCGTGCGGGCTTACGTGCGCGAGCGCGTGTTGCCCCACGTCGCGCAATGGTTCGAGGAGGGAATGCTTCCGGACGAGCTTGGCGTGGAGCTTGGCCGCCTCGGACTGCTCGGCATGCACCTCGAGGGCTACGGCTGCGCGGGCGCGACCGCCGTAGCCTATGGCATCGCCTGTTTAGAGTTGGAAGCCGGGGATTCGGGGGTTCGCAGCTTCGCTTCGGTTCAGGGGTCCCTCGCGATGTACGCAATCCATCGCTGGGGCGACGAGGCGCAGAAGCGGCAGTGGCTGCCGCCGATGGCGCGCGGTGAGCTGATCGGCTGTTTCGGGCTGACCGAGCCGGACTTCGGCAGCAATCCGGCCGGCATGCGGACCTACGCCCGCAAGGACGGCTCCGATTGGGTGATCGACGGGACGAAAATGTGGATTACCAATGGATCCATCGCCGATCTCGCCATCGTTTGGGCGCAAACCGATGACGGCATTCGGGGCTTCATCGTGCCGCGGGGCGCGCGAGGCTTCTCGGCAACCAATATCGAGCGCAAGCTGTCGCTGCGCGCCTCGGTTACCAGCGAGCTGGTACTCGCCGGCTGCCGGCTTCCGGCCGAGGCCCTGCTACCGCTGGGCGAGGGCCTCGCGGGCCCACTCTCCTGTTTGAACGAAGCGCGCTTCGGCATCATCTGGGGAGCGATCGGCGCGGCCCGAAGCTGCTACGAATCGGCGCTCGAGTACAGCAAGACGCGNNGCGCTCTTGGCGCTGCATCTCGGACGCGCAAAAGACGCCGGCCGTCTGCATCCTTCGCAGGTCAGCCTCGCCAAACTCAACAACGTCCGGGAGGCCCTGGCGATCGCCCGTCAAGCGCGGACCATCCTCGGCGCAAACGGTGTCACGCTGGAATACCCCGTCATTCGCCACATGAACAACCTGGAATCGGTGCTGACCTACGAAGGGACCAGCGAGATGCACGCGCTCATCGTGGGCAAGGAGATAACCGGCCTGGCCGCCTTTACCTGACGGCGTCAGGAGCCGCCAGCCTTGACCTCGCGCGAAGGCCCTGGTACACTGCCGAAGTTGCGGTTCATGCCGGTTCGCTTTCCAATGCGTTCCGGCGAAAAAAATACTACAGTACGCCTGGCCCCGTGGCCTGGCGATTCTCACAGAAACAGGCGAATGAAGAACATCCTTGGCCGTAAAGTCGGGATGACCAGCATCTTCACCGACGACGGGCACTACGTGCCGGTCACGGTGATCGCGGCGGGTCCCTGCACGGTCGTCGGTCTGCGGACGAAGGAAAAGGACGGCTACGAGGCCGTTGCTTTGGGTTTTGGGCCAATCAAGCGGCGCCGCTTGACCAAAGCGCAGGCTGGACACTTCAAGAAGCAAGGCGTCGAGCCGGTGCGCGTCGTCCGGGAGTTTCGCGGCGACGGGCAAGACTGCGAACTCGGCCAAGCCCAGACGGTGACCGCCTTTGAGCCGGGGGATCGGGTCGACGTCGTCGGCGTCTCCAAGGGCCATGGCTTCTCAGGAGCCATCAAACGTCATAACTTTAGCGGTGGCGGCGCAAGCCACGGCTCGATGATTCATCGCCAGCCCGCGTCCAACGGCGACACCAACGCCGGGCGCACCGTGCTGGGCAGCCGCCGGCCGGGGCATTACGGCGTCGATCGAACGACGCTGCAGAATCTCGAGGTCATGCGGGCCGATGGAGAACGCAACCTCCTGCTCGTGCGCGGGGCCGTGCCGGGCGGCAAGAACGCGCTGCTGATCGTGCGCCAAAGCGTCAAGTCACGTAGAGCCAAAGCGTAATGCCTAACGTGATCGACGCTTCGGGGACGGTCGTCCGCGAGATGGAATCGCCGCCGGTTCTGAACGCAGATTTTGGCGATAAGTTGACGGTGATCTACCGCGCAGTGCACCGCGAGTTTGCGAACTGCCGCGCCGGAACCGCCTCGACGCTCAAGCGCGATGAAGTGCGCGGCGGCGGGCGCAAACCGTGGCGGCAGAAGGGCACCGGCCGCGCGCGCCAAGGTTCGATTCGTTCGCCGCAGTGGCGTCACGGCGGCGTGGTCTTCGGCCCCCAGCCGCGCAGTTTCGTCGAGTCGCTCAATAAGAAGGAACGCCGGCTCGCCTTTATTGCGGCTCTCGCCGACCGCTTTCATAACGACGCCGTCACATTGCTGGAGACGGCTGATTTTTCGATCGCCAAGACGGCAGGCTTCGCCAAGCTGCTCTTCGGCAGCATCAAGGCGGCTGTCGATGGGCCTACGACGCTGATCGTCTGTCACCGCGACGAAGCGCATGCGGCCCAGATCGAGCGGGTCGGCCGAAACCTGAAACGAGTCGGGATCACCGACGACGGCGCGCTCGACGTCAAGGACGTGCTGCGCTTCGAACGGCTATTCTTCACGACCGCTGCGTACGACGCCCTCACGCAGCGCCTCGCCGAAAAACAGGAGCAAGCCGATGGACGCTCGTGACGTCATCGTAGCGCCGCGGATTACCGAAAAAGCGATGGCCGACGCGCTGGTGCAGCAATATACGTTCGTCGTGCACCCGCACGCCACAAAGACGCAGATCCGCCATGCAGTCGAGGAGATCTTTCACGTCAACGTCTTGGAAGTCAACACGATTAACGTGCGAGGCAAGGCGCGTAAGTCCGCGCGCCGCGGAGTGCGCCTGCACGGCAAGATGAGCGACTATAAAAAAGCAGTCGTCACGATCAAGGCCGGTCAGAAGATCGAGCTGGGCGGAGTCAACTACTTTGAGCAATAATCATGCCTGTTAAGAAATACCGGCCGACGTCGCCGGGCAAGCGGTTTTTGACCACCATCGATTTTTCGGACCTTTCCAAGGTCGAACCCGAGCGGTCGCTGATCGAAGTTCGCAAGAAGCACTCGGGTCGAAACAACAACGGTCATATTACCGTGCGCCATCGCGGCGGCGGCACGCGCAGGATCTATCGCATCATCGACTTCAAACGTTCGAAGGACGGCGTGCCGGCGAAGGTCGCAACCGTCGAGTACGATCCTAACCGTTCGTGCCGCATCGCGCTGCTGTACTACCGCGACGGCGAAAAGCGCTACATCTTGGCGCCGCTGGGCTTGCGCGTCGGAGAGCTCGTGGAATCCGGCCCGACCGCCGACATCAAGATCGGCAACGCGTTACCGATCAGAAATATTCCCGTCGGCACGGTCATCCATAACATCGAACTGCGCCCCGGCGAGGGCGGCAAGCTCGTACGTTCCGCCGGCGTGTCGGCACAACTGATGGCTAAGGAAGACGAATACTCGCAGGTCCGGATGCCGTCGGGCGAAGTGCGGCGGATCCACATCAACTGTCGGGCGACCATCGGACAACTCGGTAACGTCGAGCACGAGAATCAAGTCATCGGCAAAGCCGGCCGTTCGCGTCACCTTGGGAAGCGCCCGGCCGTTCGCGGCATCGCGATGAATCCGGTCGATCATCCGCATGGCGGCGGCGAAGCGCGCTCGACCTCCGGCCGTCCGCCGACGACACCCTGGGGCGTGATGACGATGGGCAAGAAGACCCGGCGCAACAAGCGCACGACCAAGATGATCGTTCGCAGGAGAGGCTCGAAATAATGTCGCGTTCGCTGAAAAAGGGCCCGTACGTCGCGCCCGATCTCGTCCGGAAGATCGAGAAGCTCAACGAGACGCGCGAGCGCCGAGTGATCAAGACGTGGAGCCGCGATTCGACGGTGCTGCCGGCGATGGTCGGTCACACGATCGGGGTGCATAACGGCAAGACGCACATCCCGGTCTACGTCACGGAAAATATGGTCGGTCACAAGCTGGGTGAATTTTCTCCGACGCGGCACTTCCGCGGTCACGGTGGAGAAAAAGCAACGGTGAAAACGTGACGGAACAGGCTCCGCAGGCCGTCGCTCACCTGCGATTCGTGCGCACCGCGCCGCGGAAACTGCGGCGCGTCGCCGATGCAATTCGCGGCAAGAGCGTGCGCGAAGCACTCGTGCTCCTGAAGTTCGCCGAAGTCTTCGCTGCCGAGCCGATCGAGAAGCTGGTTCGCAGCGCGGTGGCCAACGCCGGCAACAATCACAACATGAATGCCGACGAGCTCTACATCGCTCGAATTACGGTCGACGGCGGCCCGGGGGGCCGCTTCACGAAGCGAGTCGATCCGCGCGCGCAAGGACGCGCGTATTTTAAGCGTAAGCGCCTCTCGCACGTAACGGTGATCGTCAGCGAGACGCCCCCGGCAAAGCGCCCAAGGAAGTCGGCCGGCGCATCGGTTCAGGCCGCGCAGGCGACGCGTCGCGCGGCTCCGGGAGCCGGTCCTGCGGCAAAATCACCCCGGAAAAAGGCCGGCGCGCGCAAACGCGCGGCAAGCGCTAAGGGAGCTTAAGTGGGACAGAAGATTCATCCGGTCGGCATGCGCTTGGGAATCACGCGCACCTGGGACAGCCGATGGTTCGAGAAAAAGCACTACGTCGAGTGGCTGCACGAAGACGTTGCGATTCGTAAATCCTTCAATCGCTGGATGCGCTCCGCGTCGATCAGCAAGATCGAGATCGAGCGCCGTGCCAACCAGGCTCGAGTCATCGTCAACACGGCCAAGCCGGGTATCATCATCGGCAAGCGTGGCGTCGGGATCGACGAGATTCGCAAGACGCTCGAGCAGCTCACGGGCAAGAGCATCTCGGTGAACGTGATGGAGATTTCGCACCCCGAGCTCGACGCGAGACTGGTCGCGCAAAATATCGTCGACCAGCTTGAAAAAAGAATTGCGTTTCGCCGCGCGATGAAGCAGTCGATCATGCGCACGATGCGGGCCGGCGCGCGCGGAGTCAAGGTGCAGGTCTCCGGGCGCCTCGGCGGCGCCGAGATCGCGCGCACGGAGCATAATGCCGACGGGAAGGTGCCGCTGCATACGCTGCGGGCCGACATCGACTACGCGCAGGTCGAAGCCTTTACCACCTTCGGACGAATCGGCGTGAAAGTCTGGATCTATCGTGGCGAAGTGCTGCCCGATCAGCCACGCGGCGACGGAGCCCTGCGAGATCGTCCCGATCGCGGCCGCGAACGCCGTGACCGCGGCGGCCGAGGACGCCGTGACGGTCGCCCTCCGGGCCCCACCCCGGTCGCGATGGCTGCGCCGGAACCCTCGCTGCCCGCGCCCGAACCTTCGCTGCCCGCGCCCGAACCTTCGCTGCCCGCGCCGGAAGCGGTGCCGTACTTGCCCGAGCCGCAGCCCGCTGCGCCGTCTGAGGTGACCGAGTAAAATGTTGACTCCAAAACGCGTCAAGTGGCGCAAAGTTCAGCGGGGGCGGATGACCGGGATGGCCACTCGCGGCAACTCGTTGACGTTTGGCGATTTCGGGTTGCAAGCGATGGAGCCGTGTTGGATGACCAGCCGTCAAATCGAGGCGGCTCGTATCGCGATGACGCGTCATATCAAACGCGGCGGAAAAGTGTGGATCAAGGTCTTTCCGGATAAACCGGCGACGAAAAAGCCGGCCGAAGTGCGCATGGGCTCGGGCAAGGGAAACCCGGAGTTTTGGGTTGCCGTCGTCAAGCCGGGGCGGGTACTCTTCGAGCTGTCCGGCGTCGCTCCGAACGTTGCCCGCGAAGCGCTGGAGCGGGCGGCCGCAAAACTGCCGATCGGCACCAAGATCGTCTCACGCGAGGAAGCACCGTGAAAAAAAGTGAGCTCGACGGATTGCGCGATCTCACCGTCAATGAGTTACAGCAAAAAGCCCGTGACGCAAAGTCCGAGCTTTTTACCCTGCGCTTCGCGCTGCGGACCGGTCATTTGACCGATTTCAGCAAGATTCGCGCGATGCGCCGCTCGTACGCGCAAATTCAAACCGTCATCTTCGAGAAGCGTCTAGCGGAGGCAGAGCATGGAGCAGCCTGATAACTCCTCGACCCAGGTATTGGACGAAAAGACGGACGAAAAGACGGACGAAACGACGAGTCGAGCAAAGCGGCGCGTTAAGCAAGGGCGCGTAGCCTCCAATAAGATGGAGAAGACGATCGTCGTGGTCGCAGAGACGCGCGTTCGGCATCCCGTCTATGGCAAGATCGTCCGCAAGTCCACGCGCTTCAAGGCGCACGACGAGCGCAACGAAGCCAATATCGGCGACGTCGTCCGGATCGCGGAGTGCCGTCCGATGTCGCGCGAGAAGCGCTGGCGCTTGCTCGAGATCGTGGAGCGGGCCAAATGATTCAACAAGAGACTCGTCTGAAGGTTGCCGACAATAGCGGCGCTCGCGAGCTGCTCGTGATTCACATCACCGGCGGCGGACGGCACGTTTACGCCCACGTAGGCGATGTGATCGTCGGCACGGTCAAGAGCGCGATTCCGGGCGCGGCGGTAAAAAAAGGCCAGGTCGTCAAGGCCGTGGTCGTGCGGACCAGCTACCCGATCCGGCGTGTGGACGGCTCGGTGGTTCGCTGCGACGACAATGCTTGCGTGATCATCAAGGGTGAAAAAGATAACCTGGACCCGCGCGGCACCCGAGTCTTCGGGCCGGTGATGCGCGAGCTGCGCGAGCGCGGTTTCTTGAAGATCGCTTCTCTCGCACCGGAGGTACTCTAGGATGCCCGCGAAGGCATACGTGCTTAAAGGCGACACCGTGATGATTCGGCGCGGCAAGGAACGCGGAAAACGCGGAACCGTGAAGGCCGTGCAGATCGAGGCCGGCACTGCGACCGTCGAAGGCGCCAACGTCGTGAAACGGCATACCAAACAGAGCGCCAAATCCTCGAATATGGGCGGTTCGTCTCAGACCGGGGGCATCATCGAGAAGGAGTCACCGTTGCCGCTTTCGGCCTTGCAATACGTCTGCGAGAAGTGCAAAGCCCCGACGCGCCTGCGCCGCGGACGCGCCGCCGACGGTGCCGTTCATCGCATCTGTGCGCGCTGCGGCGAGCCCGCGCGCGAATCGGCGAAGGGAGCGTAACCGGATGGCGGAGCGTCTGAAGGAACGTTACGAGGAGCAGATTCGCGGTCAGCTGCAAGAGCGTTTTGGCTACAAAAACGTCAATCAAATTCCAAGGTTGGAGAAAGTCGTCGTGAACATGAGCGTCGGTGAGGCAATCGTCAATCCGAAAGCGCTCGATGCCGCGGTCAGCGAGTTGACGGCGATCACCGGTCAAAAGCCCGTAGTCGCCAAGGCGAAGAAATCCATCGCGGCGTTCAAACTGCGAGCCGGAATGAACATCGCCGCCAAGGTGACGCTGCGCGGCGACCGGATGTACGTATTCGTGGACAAGCTCTTCAATGTCGTGCTGCCGCGTATCCGCGATTTTCGCGGCCTTCCGGCCAAGTCGTTCGACGG
>PMTY01000021.1 GCA_003167155.1 Candidatus Cybelea tumulisoli | reverse complement strand
CCGATCGGAACGGTGAAGTCGCACGTTCATCGAGCCGTACGCGTCTTGCGACGTATTCTTGGACCGCAGATCGGAAGATTCAACCCGGAAGGAGTTCCCGCTCATGCGTTGTCGTGACGTCGATGCATTGTGGGACGAGCTTCGCGGCGAGTGCCAAGCTTCGCTCAAGGAGACCGTCCACACTCATCTTCGAGCCTGCCCCTCGTGTCAGGCGGTTTACGAACAGTACGCGGGCGTCGCTTACTGCCTCTCCTGTCTGCCGCGTCCCGAACCTTCGTGCGACCTCGCGAAAAAGGTCATCCAACACATCGCCGCGCTCAAAGGCGCGATGCCCGCGCCCATGGTGCTCTCGGCAATCTCGACGCCGGTGGGACGCCTCTACGCTGGATTCAAAGACCAACGCATCGCCTACCTTAGCCTCGACACGGGCGACTCACCCGAAGAGGTTGCCGGCCGCGCCGAGCGGCGCTTGCATCGCCGCGTCGTGCTGGGAGAGGCGCCGCCATGGCTCGTGCTCACCATCGAACGATTCTTTAGCACCTGGACGGTCGACGATGCTGCCGTTGATATCAGCGATCTCACACCGTTCGAACAGGCGGCCCTTCGCGCGGCGGCTCGCATCCCGCCCGGCGAGGTCCGATCGTACGCTTGGGTCGCGATGCAGATCGGACGCCCCAGGGCTGCGCGCGCCGTCGGCCGCGTCATGGCGCGTAACCCGCTTCCATTGCTCTTTCCGTGCCACCGCGTCGTCGACTCGTCGGGAGAACTGCACGATTATTTCTACGGACTCGAGATGAAAGCCAAGCTTCTTCAAATGGAGGGCTACCGCGGCTAGACGCCAACCTTAGCGAAGGTGGCGATTCACGCTCTTTTCGACAGATGACCGATCCTCGGATCGCCGCCATCCCTGACGTCCACGGTCACGCCAAGGGCGAACACCGCCCTTTTGCAGAGGAACGGCCACTCGCATATTCCGCGCGAATGCTCTTCTTGTGGTTTTACCACGCCTGCCGGCGCGCATCTCCGCGCTTTTTGATGGTAGCCGACCACGCAAACTATCTAACGTTCGAGGATCCTGGAGCGGTCGCGACGGTTCGCCGGGCGCTCAAGCTGGCAGAGGCCGGCGATTTGATCGGTGCCGCCGAAACGGCCGGCGTCGACACGCCGCACGCCGCGGTCGTCTCGGAGGGATTGCGGCGGGGAATGCGTTTCTCGATCGGCGCCGAGATGGATAATGACCCTCGCGCGCGCCCCGATGCTCAGAACATCGTGGATGCTCTGCGTCCCGACGGAATTATCCGCTCGGTGCACTTCGTACCGATCCACCATCCGGAAAAAGGGGCGGACTGGCCATGGGCCTTTGACAGTGAGGAGTTTAGCGATCTCTACGAGAGGATAAGCACGGAGACGCTCTGGGAACTCTACACGGCCAAGTTGTTCGACGATCTCGAGAAGCTGCCCACGCACATCGCGGGGCACTTCTACGTTCCGGCAACGCTGGGACGCTGGCCGAACCAAAAGACGCTCGAGCAGTACGAGGATCGCTTGCTCGACATCTGCCACCAGCAAGGTATCGCCGTCGAGATCAACACGCGGTTCCTCTACCGCGATCATCCCGAGGACCGCAAGAAAAAATACGTCGAAGCCAATGCCAGACTCATCCGCAAGGCCAAAGCCCGCGGTGTCGGGCTGGCAATCGGGTCGGACGCTCACAGTCCGAAAGATCAGGGCAACGCATTCGACGTCATCCTCGGGTTGCTCGACGATGCGCACATCAACGAACTCGTCTTTCCGGTCGCCGCCAGGCTGGCCCGCGTTGCGCTCCGCGCGACGCGCGAGCATCTCGAGGCCCAGGCCCAGGCGGGGCGTCAGCCGGCCGTGCCCGGCAGCAGCATTACCGGCTATGGCCGCGCCGAGCTTGGATTGCCTGAAGAGGAGCCGGCCGGCGCGGGACATCGCGAAGGCGGTCGCGCGACGCGCGAAAGCGGGCCGAAGAAGCGCGCCGGCGACTCGGCGCGCACGTCGAAGCGCCCCACCGTCTCGACTCCGCCGGCTGCGAGCACCTCTCGGCGCAGCGCCGACTCGACGTCGTCGGCGACCAAACCAAAAGCCGCGCGGCTAGCCAAGCCTGACGCACCCGCAAAGAAAAAGCCCGCGCAACCGCCGGCAGCGCCCGCCGCGCCAGCGGCACCGGCCAAAGCAAAGAAGGCCGTTGCAAAGCCGCCGCGACCCGCCGTGAAGAAGGCGCCCGCAGCCCGCAAGAGCGTCGCGAAGAAGGCCGCGAGTAAGAGCGCCGCCGGCAAGAAAGTTGTCAAGAAAGCCTCCAGCAAAAGCACCGTTCGCAAGAAGCCGGCTGTCAAGACCGCCGCGCCGCGTCGCCCGGCTAAGCCGAAGCGGCCTGCCGCCGGACCCGCGAAGAAGAGCGTCAAAAAGAAGAAACCCGCGGCAAAGCGCCGCTAACATCCATTTTTCTACGGGGGACAGAGCCAGTGGCGGATATCATGCGCCTTAGAAATATCGCATTCGTTGGACCCCATCACGCGGGCAAGACGACGCTCGTCGAAGCGATCCTTGCCCATACGGCCGCGATCGGACGACGCGGATCGATCGCCGACGGAACGACCGTCACCGATCACGAGCCTGAAGACGTGGCCCACCTGCAATCAACAACGGTGGGCTTCGCGCATACTACGGCCGACGACGTCGACATCTCGATCGTCGACACGCCGGGTTTCATCGACTTCTTCGAAGATACGAAACAGGCACTGGCCGGCGTCGACGCGGCGATCGTGGTGGTCGAAGCGGATCCCGGGCGCGTCGTGCAGACGCATGCGGTCGTGGATTATCTAGAGTCGGTGCGGATGCCGCACATTTTCGTGGTCAATAAGATGGACCGCCCCGGCGCGGATTTCGCTGGAACGCTGGCCGCGCTGCAAAGCGCCTACGGCCGGCACGTCGTGGCCGAGCAGCTGCCCATCGGGAGCGCCGAGCAGTTTTCCGGCTACGTGGACCTGGCGCAAATGAAAGCCTTCCGGTTCGATGCGGGCGAGGAGCCGATCCCCGGCGACTTGCAAGATCACGCCACCCAAATGCATGCCGAGCTTCTCGAAGCGATAGCGGACTTCGACGACCATTTAATGGAGGAGCTGCTCGAAGGCGTGGAGCCGCCGCTCGAAGAGATCGAGCGCGACCTTTGCGTCGAGTGCTCGCACGATCAAGTCGTTCCGGTGCTCGTCGCAGCCGGAGTCTTAGGTGCCGGCGTCGCCGCGCTCGTGCGGGCGATCGAAACCTGGCTGCCGTCGCCGGCGGACGCACCGCAAGTCGACGCCGAAGGGCGGCCAATCGAATCAGATCCCGCCGGGCCGGTCGTTGCGCGCGTCATCAAGACCAGCATCCACCCGCAGAGCGGAAAAATTTCGATCGTCCGAATTCTTTCGGGAACGATCAAGGCGGACGCAACGCTTACCAACATCAGCAAACGCGACGAAAAGGTGCGCCTCGGCGGCCTTTACCGCATTCAAGGCAAAAAGCAGGAAACGCTTCCCGAAGCAAGCGCCGGAATGATCGTTGCGCTTGCCCGGCTCGAAACGGTCTCGACCGGCGATACGCTTACGTCAAACGGGCACAAGGTGCTCTTACCGCTGGTGCCGGTGGCCGATCCCGTCTTTGCCGTCGCCATCAAGCCGAAGGAACGCATCGACGAAGCCAAGATGTCGCAGATGATGGCCCGCATCGTCGACGAAGATCCGGCGCTGCGACTGGAACGGGCCGACGTCACCCACGAGTTGCTCCTGCTTGGCCGCGGAGAGCAGCACGTTTCGATCGCGGTCGAGCGACTCGCTCGCAAGTACAAGGTCGAAGTTGAAACCGGCGCGCCGACGATTCCCTATCTGGAGACGATCACCGGCGGTACCGAAGTGCATTCGCGATACAAACATCAGACGGGCGGCCACGGGCAGTTCGGCGACGTCTGGCTGCGCTTCGAACCCCGCGAGCGCGGCGCCGGCGTCACCTTCGAAGACAAGATCGTCGGCGGCGTCGTGCCGCGTCAGTTCATCCCGGCTGTGGAAAAGGGCGTACGCGAAGCGCTCGCCCACGGCCCGAACGGCAACCCGGTGACCGATATGCACGTGACGCTCTTCGACGGCCAGTATCACGACGTGGATTCCAGCGAGCAGTCGTTCAAGACCGCTGCGAGCATGGGCGTGCGCGAAGCGCTGCCGAAATGCAATCCGGTCGTGCTCGAACCGGTCGCCCACGTACGCGCGACCGTACCGGCGAGCTATACCTCGGTCGTCATCCAGCAGCTCACCGGCAAGAGAGGACAGATCCTCGGCATGAATCCCGACGAGCGCGCGGGATTCGACATCGTCGAGGCTTACGTCCCCGCAGTCGAGCTTTCGCGCTATATCACCGAGCTGCGCACGGCCACGCAGGGTTTGGGGACGTATTCGTGGCGCCACGAACGGTACGATCCGGTTCCAGGAAATAAAGTCGGACCGAAAGCCGCGGTCTGAGCCTTGACTCAAAGTCCATGAGATTCCGCACGGCTTCGATCCTGGCGGCGTTAGCATTTGCTTTTGTGGCGTGCACGAAGACGGGGGGTGAAGTTACTGGGGGGAGGCATTCTTGGACGAAGCCCGGCGAGCTGCGGATCGCCGTGCAGACGGATTTGAAGAATCTCAATCCGCTGCTCAACTCGAATACGACCGACGTTTTCGTCGACCGCTTGATGTTCGAGCCGCTGTTGAGCGCCGATCCGAAAGGGAATCCGGTGCCGATGCTTGCCTCGGTGGTTCCAACGCTGGAGAATCGTGGAATTAGCCGGGATGGCTTGACGATCGCCTATCATTTGCGGCGGGGACTCCGTTGGACCGACGGCGTGCCGTTGACGTCGCGCGACGTCAAGTGGTCGTGGCAGGCGATCATGAACCCTAATAACAACGTCGTATCGCGCCACGGATACGACATCATCTCGAGCATCGACACGCCCGACCCCTATA
>PMTY01000111.1 GCA_003167155.1 Candidatus Cybelea tumulisoli | reverse complement strand
GCGCTCGCCGCGGTACCCGCGCTTGCGCAGACGAACCCGCCCGGCTACACGCCGTTCGATCTGGCCCAGCAGGCCAAACTCCAGGGCCACGTCGGAACCTGGCAGTGCCTCTCGGTTCCGGCCGGGACGCCGGTTTCGAACACCGAAACCGAGCAGGGCAACTGGTTTGTCACCCGCAGGACCGGCGCGAGTCCCGCAACTTCCTACGAACGCTGGAGCCACGTGCTCAAAGCTTATATCTTGCTAGCGGTCTTCGATTCCGGCGCGAGCGACGTCGCCGAGACGACGTCGTTGGACCCCGACAACGCGACCTACACCGAGATGTGGCCGGCCCTCGACAATCAGGGACGAAAACGGTTTGACATCACGGTCTCGCGGACGGGGAACGTGCTTCGCTCCACGGCGCAGTTCTACGACGACAAGGGCAACGTCCGCAACAGCGTCACGACCTGCACGAAGGCGTCATAACCGGTAGCGCAGCCGCACCGAAGCGATAACGTCTACACCCTGAGCGCCCACGCGAGGCGTCAGCGTGGTGGAGTAACCGAGAGATCAAACTAACTCGCACAGGGCCATGGCCCAACCTTGGGGGGTCATTATCCGTAACACGTAGCCTGTGCGGGTTTTGTCATATACTTCGTAACCTTGGCGTATCGCCTCGGCTAGGGAACGGAACCGGATGATGCCTGTCATGATCTTCACCTTTCCTGAAGGCGGGACCCACGAACGGTTCCGGCCTTACCACATTTATAGGCGAACGTCATAAGGAATCCGTGAATCGCGCGCTCGCAATCGAAAGCGCGAAAACTCGTCTTTCGGTATCCGGCCGTCGTCGCGCAGAAATATGACGCAGTTGTCGTGAGCCGAATTTTTCAGACTTCTCTCACGTCCTCGGCCTAGCCTGGGGGCATGACACTTTATGAACGCGGTGCAATCGCGGCGCTTACGGTTCTGGGAGTGATCATCCTGGGCTTGGCAGCACCGACCATAACCGGCTGAGCGGGCCGCTCCAGCCCGCCAAGCGATTTCCATGAATGCGTCTGGGGCGCCGCTCGATATACGCCCTTAACGCCGCCGCGGGGCCGAGCTCCGGTTTTACCACCGCTACGATGGACGGGAGACAACGCTTTNNAGAGATGGGCGGGCCGAGGCACACTCAACAAAATCAGTACGCCGGATGATCCTGGCAGTGCTCGACTAATGGATCGTCGCTTGGAAAGATGCTGAACATCGTCCCTCGCGGAACGACGATGTTCTTGCCCTTGCGAAAATAGTTGAACATGCCGATTGCGGCTCCGACCCCGAAAAGCGGAATGGCACCGAGATAGCCGGGCAGGCTATCGTTGCGGCCCGACTGATCCAGCGAATCGGTATTATGATTAAGGACCACCTCCAAATGGTGACCGCTGGGCAGTACGAGGTAGCGCGGTTCAAGAACAAGCGTCCCCGGCCGCGCGTTGCGCCCGGCGGGCGACGCGACGGTGACGATGCCCTCTCCCATGGTCCTGGCGGGAACCACCACTATCGCGCCGGTGGTCACCGCGTTGACCGTTTCGAAACGGAAGAAATCTCCCGGTCGCGCGTCCGTTGAATCGACCGTATCCATCATTTGAACCGCAACGACCGTGCAGCGGTCGATCACCAGCGCGTGCGNNTGTCTCGGAATCAGATGGATTTCCCCATTGGCATAATCGAAGCCGACGATGAACTGTTGCCAGAAAGCCGCACCCAGGTGGCCCGAGGCCGTGCCGTGCAGCGTCCATGTCGTTCCGATGCGTTGGGGTCCCGCGTGATATCCCCCGATCGTCACGTCGCCGATCTCGCCGATCAACTCGACGCTGCTGCCGCCGATTCCGCTGACGAAACGGCGACTCGTGACGGTAAACAGTCCTGGATGCTTGGCATAAAAATCGTACGCGAGATTAACGTTCGACTCGTCGCCGGTATCCACTGCCAAGTCGGCGTCGAGATTTCCGAGTCCCGCGTGAACGACCGGCACCGAATGTTCGAACGAAATCGGAATGTCGATCGCATGCGCTGCGAGCGGCGCGCCCAACGTCACCAGGTGCGACGCGAGGTCCAAGACGACTTCGGTTGAGCCGAAGAGATCGGCACCCAGGACGACGTCGTAGCCGTAGCGGCGCAGATCGTTGAGCACCACGTAGTAGGCGCTGGAATAGACCGCATTGCCAATTCGCAGCGGCCCGGCTCGCACCACCTGCGTCGTATACCCGCCCAACCCGCGAACTTGATACGTTCCAACAACGGGGGCGCCAAGCCGGCTCGCAAGCTCAGAACTCATCGAGAGCCCCGAGTTTCCGGTGTCGATCAGACACCGCAACGCGATTCCACCGACCGTGCAATCCACGATCGGCTCGATCGCCTTGTCATCGGTTGCAATCGCCGACGGGGCGCCGTGCAACGACGACTGCAAGCCATGCGGCGGGTGAAAGGCCGACGAGACCGCCGCGCGATCGTCGAACCGCTCGAAACGCTTTCCGTCGTGCAAGACTTCAAAGGGAAGCGTGAAGGCGCCGACACGCCGGTAGTCGCGGAACTCGAACGTGTCGTTCCCCCCAAACTCGCGCGCGTACCGCACGAGGCTGGTGTTTGGATCCACGTAGACGCGCATCGGAATCGAGTCGGGGTCGCCCACGACGATCGTTCGGTAGATGGTGCCGTTCAACGTCGTCGTCCCCGCATCGCCGAAGCGCCCTCCGTGCGCGATGAACGATGGCGCCAGGAAAGCCAGGCTCGCAACCAGGCGCAGCGAGCGCAAGTAAGGCTGTGGCTGCGGCGATTCCGGCAGCGTCGTGCCGTTCAGGTTGATCGTAAAGAGGCGCTCGCCGTCAAAGTAGGTGCCGTCGCAGAGTTCGCCGGTGCAGCGGCGCACCGTGACCCGCAGTCCCTCGCTCTCGCTCGAAACCACCGCCGGCTCGCCCTCGAAGCTAAGCCGCGAGACGGAAACGATATGTGACGCCCACACCGGTCCCGCGGCGTTGCTCATTCGCTCGAGCAGCCGCACGACATCGTTTTGATTCCGGCTAGCTCCCAGCTCCGTCAGTAAGAGCGCGAAGAGCATGCCGGTCCGTGCGGCGAACCCCATGGGCGATGGACTTCGAGTTGCTTGACGGCTACCTTCTCGATGGGACGCCGCCCAAGGCGGAGGTCGTGCGCCGGCTGCTCGAAAATCGTCCGCCGGCGCCGGGGGCCGCTCCCTTTTATGAAGGTTTGCA
Source organism: Candidatus Cybelea tumulisoli (assembly GCA_003167155.1). Classification (GTDB taxonomy): domain Bacteria; phylum Vulcanimicrobiota; class Vulcanimicrobiia; order Vulcanimicrobiales; family Vulcanimicrobiaceae; genus Cybelea; species Cybelea tumulisoli. Next base: position 7,352 of record PMTY01000111.1, on the reverse strand, counting down.
ACGGCTGGGGGCGCGTACGCCCGATCTCGCGCTGATCGCGCTGCGCCTGGTGCTGGCCGGCCTGAAGGCCGACGACGCAACCGTAACGACGGTGCGCGACCTCATCGCTCGAGTCCATGCCGGCGACCCGGCCGCTCGGGACGAATACCGGGCGCTCCTGCGGTCTGGGGAGTAATGAGCCTTTCGACGCGCGCGCTNNGCGATCGTCGGACCGTCGGGAGCGGGAAAGACAACGCTGCTGCGCGTCATCGCGGGCCTGCTTCGCCCGCGTAGCGGCGACGTGCGTCTCGACGGTGCGTCGATCGCCGATCTGCCGCCGCAGGAGCGGCGCGCCGCGCTCGTCTTCCAAGACGATGCGCTCTTCGAGAACATGACGGTGCGCGAGAATCTTCGCTTCGCGCTTCGTAGCAATGGCAAACCTGGCGACGAGCGCGTTGCCGAAATCGCGGCCGCCTTGCACGTTGCCGAGCGCCTCGAACGCCGCCCGCGCCAGCTCTCCGGCGGCGAGCGTCAGCGTGCCTCGATTGCCCGCGCGCTCTTATCGGAGCCGTCGATGCTGCTGCTCGACGAGCCGCTGGCGCATCTCGACCCTTCGCTGCGGCGCAGCGTCCGCGATGAAATCATCGGCGTGCGCCAGCGCTTTGCCGGTCCCGTCTTGTACGTTACCCACGATCACGTCGACGCGATGAGCGTCGGCGACCTGCTCGCCGTGCTGATCGACGGCCGGCTCGAAGACGTCGGCGAACCGCAGCGCGTCTACGACTCGCCGCGCACCGTAGCGGTCGCGCGTTTTCTCGGCGAGCGCCCGATGAATCTCTTCGCGGAGGCCGGCGCGCTCGTGGGCATTCGACCGGAACGCGTCCGCCTTTCCGCCGATGGAGCAGTAGCCGGCCGCGTCACGCGTCGTGAAACGACCGGCCCCGACGTCTATCTCGAGGTGGAAACCGATCGCGGAACGATCGTCGCGCGCGCTCCCGCAACCGTTCGGACGCAGCCGGGCGAATTAACGACGCTGGATTTGCCGGCGCAGTGGCGCAGGCGTTTCGACCCGGCGACGGGGGAAGCGATCGCGTGACTGAGGTCGCCGAAAAAGCGCGCGGAGTTATCCTTACGGGCTTGACGGATATTCCAACTGCCCGCGAGCATGTCGGCTTTGCCGGCTACGTGCTCTTCTCGCGCAACGGTGCCTCGGTTGCGGAACTCCGCTTCTTTACCGACATGCTGCGCGCAGAGTACCTTGACGCACCGCCGATCATCGCCATCGATCAGGAAGGCGGCATGGTCGCTCGTCTGCGCGAAGGCGTCGAGCTAATTCCATCGATGATGGCGTTAGGCGCCGCCGGCGATCTCGAGTTGGCACAGCGCGCCGGCGAGCAAACGGCCTTCGATCTGCGCCGAGCCGGCTGCACGCTGGACTTCGCGCCGGTGCTCGATCTTGCGCTCGACCCCGCCAACACGGTCATTGGAACGCGCTCCTTCGGCGATGACCCGCAGAGCGTCGCGGCCTGTGGAGCGGCCTTCGCTGCCGGCCTGACGCGCGGAGGCATCACGCCGTGCTACAAGCATTTTCCCGGTCACGGCGCGACATCAGTCGATTCACATCGAGCGCTGCCGATTCTCGACGCCGGTGAGGCGACACTGCTCGCGCGCGATTTGGTTCCCTTCGCTGCCGTGGCCCCCAAAGCCAGCGCCTTCATGAGCGCGCACGTGCTCGTGCCGGAACTCGATCCGCAACGCCCGGCAACGCTCTCGCGATCCATTGCGACCGATTTGCTTCGCTCGAAGCTTGGTTTTAACGGCGTGCTGGTCACGGACTGCCTAGAGATGGATGCGCTGGCCGGTTACGGACCGGTTGAAGCCGCCGTCGAGGCATTGATCGCCGGCGCCGACCTGCTGCTCTTCAGCCACCACGTCGAGTTGGCAATCGCGGCCGCCGCGGCAATCGAGAGCGCGGTCGGGGAAGGGCGCGTTCCGGTCCAGCGTTTGGAAGAAGCATATCGGCGCGTCATGCACCTGCGCGAAGCCGCGAGTCGATCTTTGCCGTTGGATGCATTTCCACCGCATCCGAACGTCGGGCGCGAAATCGGACGACGCGCGGTCACGCTCCTCCGCGGCGTTCCGGAGGCCGACCCGCTAGCCTCGGTCGCGATCTCGTTTGGCGCCGATACGGCGTCGCTGCAGCACGAAGCGCCGATTCTCGCCGGCCTTCGCGCGCCGGCCGACCCGACGCCGGCGGATATCGACCGCATCCTTACGTCCCTCTCACAAAGCGGGCGACGCGCAATCGTGCTGTCACGCCGCGCTCACTTACGTCCAACGCAAGCGCAAGCGATCGCAACGATTCTGCAACTCTATCCCGACGCGGTGGTCGTATCGCTCGCCGAACCCTTCGATCTCCCGCTCTTCGCCGCCGCACGCCATCTCCTAGCCACCTACGGCGACAACGCCCCCTCAATCGCCGGCCTAGCCGACGTCCTCTTCAGCACCAGCACGCCCACCGGCCACCTCCCAGTGTCCTTGTCATCCTGAGCGCATCGTTGTCATCCTGAGCGCAGTCGAAGGACGAGTTAGTGTGGCGCACTGAGCGAAGTCGAAGTGCGCCCCGACGTCAAAGAATTTCAAGAAATGCCACGGCGCCGCAGCGTTCTGGGTTACAAGGAGTTGAGCCGCTTTGAAACGACGCCCCCTCCCGGCTGTCAGGCTGGCCAGCTGCTAGCGATCCAAGCCGCCGCGATCCAATCCGCAACGCCGATACGCGCTGCGATCTAAACTGCGAGGCTGGTGCGAGCCTTGCACCCGCGTCGCGAGGCATGCGCAGCTGCAATGCGAGCTACGCGCGCCGATCCAAGGCGCTAAGCCGCAAAGCGCAACGGCCTAGCGATCGCGAAGCCGTGCAGAGGGGCAGAGGCGCGGGGGTAGCGAGGGGTGGCGACTGTGGCGCCGAAAGTATGGTAAGCGACCTCGTGTGTTGGGCTGCGTCTCTGGGTATTCTCCGGGCCCTGCGCCCTGGATCGAGCAACTTTCGAGAGGATCGGTGATCTATGCAGCCCCTGACCGTTCGAGCGCTGTCGGCGCTAGCTATCGGTTTATTTTTCGCGGGTTGTTCGGGGAACGGATCGACCGCAATAGCGCAGTCGGGGACTGTTCCGGATTCGCTTACGCACCTGACGCGAAGCGCGGGCCCGGACGTGGGGCCGGAGTACCTCTACGTGACCAACGCCGGCTCCAACAACGTGTCCATTTTTTCCATCGGCTCCCTTGGCGTGCTGACTGCGGTTGGGTCGCCGGTTACGGTGGGGTCGGGCCCACGTGGCCTGGCAGTCGGTACGGACAGTAATCACAACAGCTCTCTGTACGTCGCCAACAACGGCTCCGATACTGTTTCTGCCTTTCACATCACGGCGGCCACCGGCGCGCTGACTCAGATACCGACCTCTCCCTTTTTGGCACACGGCATGACTCCCAACGGCGTGGCAAGTATTGGCAAGTGCGTCTTCACAACCAACAGCGGCTCTGGCACCGTTTCCGCTTTTTACATTAAGGGCTCGCCCAACTACGGCGCGCTCATGTGGAAGGCGAACTATCTCGCCGGCAGCCACCCAGAAAACATCGCAATCGATGCGGCTAGTCCTTTTAATCCATTCGTCTACGTGACCAACGAGACCTCAAACACTGTTACCGCCTATAAGGCGCTGCCGGTCTACCCGTGCACGCTGACTCCGGTAGCGGGTTCTCCCTTTGCGGCGCACGGCGCGGGCCCCTTCGGCGTGGCAGTCGATCCGACGGGCTCGTACGTCGTTGTGGCAAATCTTAGCTCAAGCAATGTTTCGTTTTTCAGCATCGGCGGCGGCGGCGCGTTGACGTGGCTGGCGACTATTACGGCGGGCGGCATCCACCCCGTTGGAGTGGCGATCTCGGGAACGTATGCATTCGTGCCCAACGAGAGCAGCGATACGGTTTCCACGTACACCGTCGCCGGTACGGCGTCCGGGTCGCCTGTAACAACCGACAGCTACCCTCAGGGCGTGGCAGTGGACCCGCTGGGCCTCTACGCTTATGTAGCTAACGAGTCCACAAACGACGTATCCGGCTACAGCATCGCCAGCGGCGTGCTGACGGCGACTTCACCGGCGACGTTCGCGGCGGGCACCAATCCCGAATACCTAGCGACTTGTAAGAAGGTCGGTCACAGCTGCAAGCCACCGCCGTTATAACTAAGAGCGGTTCGAGGTTTTCACGAGGCTAAGAAGCGCGCGCCAATGTCTCGGATGCGGAGTGCGCGCACCAGCACGAAAGCGCGAACATGCCACGAGCGATAATCCCGTCGCCTTGCCGATCTCCTTGAGCGAGAAGCCGTCGAGCTTGGGCGCGATTTCGCGCTGGAACCACGCCGCGTCGCGCTGGACCGGATGCTCTCGTGCCCAGCTGCGATTGCGGCGGTGTCCGTCGCTGATCGCCTGGCCTCGCGCGCGGTTCACGTCGGCGCTGCGCCGTGGATCGTTACCCGCGGCAGTCTGCACTGCGAGCACCCTGCGAGCCGATTCGATAGCGCGGAGGCCATGCTCGCGCCGCGCTTTCGGCATGCACGCTTCGCAGTGACGACGCCTGCGCTTTAGGACCGGCTCGCCGCACAGCGCGCACGCGATCGGATTCGCTGGGCGAGCCTCGACAGTCGGCGCACGCCATGCGCGCGTTGCATACGGCTGTGGCTGCGAGCCCTTGCGAGGCGTTGCGAGCAACGGCGATCGCTCTGGCGCGGGAATGCTGGGGCGCTTGTTCTCGGATTTAGCCGATAGGCTGCGAGGCGGTGCCGCAATCAAAAACGAGTGATTTCGGCCGAGCAAAGAAGACGCAAGCCGGTAACCTACCGCCTTCGCGACAACATCGCTCCGAACGCGCCCCAGGTCTCCATGTGTCTAAACGCCCGCGGCTGAGAAGACCCCTTTGCCTTTTAGGGCAGCAACGCCGGATAGTACGCGATTCCCTGGGGATTGTATAGGCCCTTACTGATTTGGCGCTTCGACGGCGTGAGTGACCCTGGCGGAAACTCGACGACGGTGCTAATTCCATAATTAGTAACGTACAGCAAGCCTCTTTTATCTGTCGTCGCGCCCGCCGGGTACGTCAGCCCCTTTGTAATCGTCTGAAATGGATAGTCGTGCCCCGATCGATATTCGGCGATGTTGTTCTGGTCGACGTTTGTTACATAGAGCGTTCCGTTTGAGTCGACCGTAATGCCAACGGGCGAGGCTACACCGTTAGTGATCGTTCTCGATGGCGACTTGCTTCCCGAAGAGTATACTTCCACATTTTGCCGCGAGGCACCGATTCCATTTGCAACGTAGAGGTTGCCGGAGTGGTCGATTGCAATTCCAACTGGAAAGGTTAGGCCGCTCGTAATCACGGCATGCGGCTTCTTCGAGCCATAAAGGTATTCGGTGACGTTGGGACCGCCCAGGTTAGTGACCCAAAGATTTCCTTTCGCATCGATCGCACAGAAAGCTGGTACACTGACGCCATCCGTGACGGTCTTTGACGGTGCGGTCTTACCAAGGGGATACTCCGAAATCCAACCGGAACCACCGGCCGGCTCGTTGGTAACGTAGAGCGTGCCCTGCCCGTCAATGCAGGCACCGGCCGGCGTGTTGATTCCATCCGAAATAGTCGCTAGCGGAGTGGGGTCTTTCGCCTGCGGGCGATATACTCTGACATCGTCGTAGGTGACGGTGTAGTTAGCAACATAGAGCAGGGGAGCCGAGGTCTTGTATCCCAGACTCCGCAGAGGCGCCCTTAGCTCCGGTGTCGCCGCTGCGGTCGCGCCCGATCGCATTTGCTTTTGGGGCGGGATCGTGCCCGGTGCAGCGAACGGTCCTTGCGCTCCGCCACAGCCAGCAAACATCGCAATGGCGACGCATGGGCCAAGTGCGCGGTTAAAAGTTGAAGTTTTCACTTGCCTTGCTCCTAGAGGTGCGACTAACATGGCCCTCAGGGCACTACGCCTCGGCAAGGCCCGGGCTTTCTATGAACGCCTTGGTGCGCGTCTAGCTCCTGAAGGCGTTTCTCACAGCCATGATGCTTTGGATACTGTCGCGCTTGCGTCCGATAGCCTAGCCGCCTTGATTGAGCGGGTTAACGAGGCGGCGCAATAGGCCCCTCATGCGTGTTTATACGGAGTGACTCTCCTGAATTTCGTGGCGGAGCAGCCTTTGCGGTCGGACCTAAAAGGCCTCGTGAATTTGTTAGCGACGCCGGCGGCGCACAGTAAACGTAGAGGAGGATCGGCCAGGCCAGGACTACCCATCCCAGACGCTTACCAAGCATTGGCAATTTGGGAAGTAAAGTGAGAAGCCGTGTAGAGCAAGCTGCGTTGGGACGCCACAGACAGCTCGCGCATCGCGGCAGAGCCGAGCGGAGATTGACCTGCAGCACAGGCTACGAGAGCCGCTGCAAGAAGTGGGCAGGAGCTTAGGAGGGTTCGTCGTCTCATCGTACACACGGTATCAGATACTCTCGCGCGGGACCATTTGTGATTTTGAAAACACGCGCTAGTCGGTTCCCTCGCGTCGAGGAAGTCCTCGAATCAGCCTGCGGCATCGAGTTTACGGCGGCCGTTGCGCACATCGAGCATCGCGGTACACCAGTTTTCGAACGGGCGTACGGCGTGACGCGCGACGACGCGCTGGCCAAGCCGGTCTATTGCGATTCGCGCTTCGACCTGGCATCGCTTACCAAGCTCTTCGTCGCGACGCTGGCCTTGCAACTCGTTGCGAGCGAGACGCTCGCGCTCGACGAGCCGTTGTCGCGAGTGCTCCCGGAATGGAACGACAGCGAGCGCGCGGCCATTACGCTGCGCATGCTGCTCGCGCATAAATCCGGAATGGACTCCGGTGCCGATTATCGCGCCATTCTCGATGAGAACGTCGAGCGCTTCGCGTTGCATTCCGAGCTGCTCGCGCGACCGGGGGAGCGCGTGATCTACAGCGACCTCGGTTTCATCGTTCTCGGCGTCGCGATCGAGCGCGCCGCCGGCCTCTCTCTCGGCGCGCTCGCGCGTCGCACGTTTGGCGGTTCGCTCGGTTATCGGCCGCGCTTTTCGGAGCGCGCAGCAATCCCGGCGACGGAAGAAGATGCTTGGCGCGGTCGCGTTGCGGGATTCGTGCACGACGAAAAGGGCTACCTAATGGGCGGCGTCGCCGGGCACGCGGGGCTCTTCGGAACCGCGGCCGACGTGGCGGCCTTGACGGAGTCGTATCTCGCCCCGCTCACTCGCGCACAAAGCGCCATGTTTCCCATCGGCCTCACTCGCGAGGCAACCCAAGAGCAGGCCGCCGACCCCGTTCTCCGTCGAGGTT
>PMTY01000002.1 GCA_003167155.1 Candidatus Cybelea tumulisoli | reverse complement strand
CCGCTCCCGTCGAATACCCGAGAGTCCTTTCTTGTACGGGTTTTCGCGTTTTTGAGTCCCGCCTAGTCCCCTCGAATCCCGGCGGGTTTTGCGGAATCCGTTAGACGGGCGTTAGAGGAGCGGGCGCCCTCTTATGAGCTTTGGACTCGTTCTCGATGACCCTCATTTAAGAAGGTGAAGCCCGATATGTCTTAGCACGCTTCGCACGAGCCAAAGCCGGCGCACTTTACATCACCGAAACTCTCCAGTTTTAGGCGCCCTCGTACTGATCAACAATAGACCTCACCCTTGACGGCAGATTCAGGCCCCTTATCTGTGCGCAAATCCGCCTAACCTGGGCTTCTGAATCTCCGCGCGCCTCAAGTACACGCAGTCGCAAGAATCTCACATTGAGACCGTCGAGATAGTTTCCAGTGATCAATCTCTGAAGAATACGCTCCGCCTCAGTAAGGTCGTTACGGGTCATTTCTACTTCGAGAGCGCCCAATAGCTCAGCGCTCGTTGGCTGCCGACTGGGAACCGCCATTAGCTCGGCGTGATCCAATGCATTTTCCACGAGCCGCGCACACGCCGCAATCGTAAGTCGCTGTAGATTTCTGGGAAAACCGACACGAATCCAAACGGCTGGTTTGTATCCACTAAGGAGCGCTGTGAGCTCGGCCGGTGGATCCCCGGCGCCTTGTGGTTGTGGCAAGTCGCTCAGCTGATATGCGATTCTAGCTTCGAGGAGTGGAGCCAGCGTACGCCATGCTAGATGGTCCGGCGCTACGGCGAAAAGTACATCGTCACCAACAGGCACAAGAGCTCCCGGAAACTTGGATGCTTTTATGCTGGACGCTATTGTGGCGATGCTCGGAGCAATGGTCTCAATCCGCGCGACGTACCGATCGTATATTTTGATAGATTCAGTTTCAGAAGAGGCAATCACTGTTAGGCCTGCTCCTCAATATATTGACTCCAGCGATCCTCCAGTTCAAAGCGCAATCTTCGGACCTCGGCCGGATTCACTGACACGGTCATTTGCTCTTCTTTTGCGTTTAAACCGTTCCATGTAAAGTTCATTGATCCTCGGATTGCAAACGGCTGCCCGCAGAAGCATTTTTGATGCAAATCTCTCTCCACCTGTTTCCAGACTTGAGCGTGCTGAGACGCTTCCGGTTGTCGAGGCAATAAGCTCGTGCGAGTCATCCTTCTGTGCACGCTGTACACGACGCCATTGCGACTCATGGCAAAGCGCTTACGGACGATTCCGTTCGGAAACGCCTCGGCGTTGGGAATCGCAAGCGCCCACAATAGTACGAGCTCTCGTTTCGCACCCGTTACGGCGAGGTTACGCGCGCGCGTGCCTTTGGATTTCGGCAGCCATCTTGACTAAGCACTACGCGCGCCTTCGGGGACGCCGAGCTTTAAGACCTCTTGGCTCTTGGACCTTGCGCCCGTATCGACGCGCCCCGCTGCCCCGCTCACTCGTTGGGCTGCGCGCTCGCTAGGTGACGCCATGGTAGGCGGACGATCAGGGAGTTACGCGACGCATAGATGAGAAGCGCTATCGACGCAACGAGGCAGGTCACGATGCCGCTGACTCCGGCCTCTGGGCCGAAGGACCCGCCCGTCAGCCATAGTGGTCCGCTCACGTGTGCTACCACCGCACTCGTGCCGAAGGCGCTACCAGAGACCTGGGTTCCATAGATTGGACCCTCAAAGAAGTTCCATGCAAAGTGCAAGCCGATAGGAAACCACAAATTCTTGGTGACGACGAACGCCGCGCCAAGCAGCAGCCCAGCCTCTACAGCGATACTGACACTGGAAATCCAGCCGGCGCCAGGGTTGAAAGAATGTGCTGCGCCGAAGAGAACCGCCGAAAACGCAAGCGCGATCCATGTTCCCGACCACTCTTCGATCAGGCGAAAAAGCACGCCGCGAAAGAGAACTTCTTCAACTGCGGCGCCGGCCAGGAGCAAAAGCGCAGCAATCGCGAGGTCCCAAGTCACATGAATCCCGGTTACTCGGTAATAACCTCCGAGCGCGAGCTCGAGTACGACGACGGAGAAAAGCACCGCGCCCAGAGCGAGACCGAGTACGAAGCTACGAACGGCACCTTTTGGATCGAACCCGATCGAAGCGGGCAGTCTTCCTGTCGTCAAGCGCTCGACGAGAGTTATCAGGCCGATTAGGAGTGCGGCAAGGATCCATGTGACGATAATGAGCGTCCAGATCGAGTGATGCCCGTGCTCGATGACCGCTACGCCGGCGAGCAACGCGGCAACGGACACGACTATTAACGCAAGCCGAACCAGTGGAAAGGCAAAAATTCGCTTCATCAAACCAGATACGGGGGACTCCGGCAGAATGTTTCGCGATGCAGTTATCAATCGAGCAGCGATTCGACGGTTGCGCGGAGCTCTTGGTCTTGAAGCCGATTCCGGATTCGCCGACGTTTCGGTCGCCCTTTCGTGTTCGAAATCGGCGTTCGCGCTATAGTAGTATCGACTGCACCGAGTCGAGGGATTGCGGAAACCGCCGGCAACGTTCCGACCGTTCGTCACCATGGGCCGGACCGTCGTTCTGGGGTCATCGCAATGTTAAAACGCCCCTACGGGATGTGCGCATGCCGTCTCCTGACATGGTTTGTACGCTTCTTGCTTTATGCATCGCGTTCGACGTCAAATCGTCATTGCGTGACGACAGCGCGTTTCTGGCTTCTCGAGCCAAGCGAAGGATCCGGCGATCGGGTGATACGCGCGCTGCTGCCTCGCACGTCGCCCATAACGTGTAAGCGCTGTGGTGCTCCTCGGCTATTTCGACGGCCTCTCTCATCAAGGCTGCGCTTTCTGCTATCGAGCCGATACGGTGCAGCGCGACGGCACGCTCGCGCAGTACAATACCTTCAAGCTTCCGGTTCTTTACGCTTCTAGCGACCTCATATGCCTGCAAAAGGGGGGATTGCGCTTCGCGGTAACGCCCTGCACGTGTCAAGAGGTTTCCCTGTGCTTGTTTGAGCAGGGCCCAGCGGAATGATTTAGGCAGCGCGAGATCTTCAACCTCGAAAAGTAGGTTGGCGACGTTGCGCCAATGCCGGGTCTTTACCAACATGACAGCGATCTGGATGCCTATCATTTCGAGAAGCCGACTGCCCTCGGTGGTTTTCGCAGTGGCTAGGCCGTATTTAGCGTATTCGTATGCTTCATCATCGCATCCAACTGAGACGCAGTAGAAAATTAGGCTCGATATAGCGTCGATGGCTCTCTCCGCTGATCCGGACGAAATGCTGAGCGTCAACGCTTCTTTAAGCCAATGGTGTTCGAGGCTGAATTCATTGGAGGCGTCCTCGGCGCAACTGGCAGCCAAAAGCGCTATGCCAATTTGCAAGCGCGCCGACGGGCGAACGAGTCGCCGGTATAGTCTATGTGCATGGTTCAACATGCGCCGCGCTTCTGGGAACCTGGCGCACCCACAATACCAGTCACCGCATCTGAGAATAGTGTCAAGCGCGGTTTCGTCGGCTCGATCGTCGAGAATTTGGCGTTTAGCGATTTGCTCGAGCGCACGCCTAGCCTCGCTGTCCCTGCCGATCTCCATGGCGAGAGTAGCTTCAACAAGAACCTGGCGGTCACGGAGACGTTCACCATCCACGGGTTCTGCCTTTGGTTCGATGGGCGATACCGCTGCCTTCATAAGTAAGTCGGCTGCGCGATCCGTGTGCCCACCGGCAATGAGTGCAGCGGCAAGCTCGAACCGCAGGGCTGATTTAGTATCACCTTCTGGCGCACACGACCACGCTTCTTCTAATAATGTTGCCGCCTTGTTAGCAAAGCCTTGGTCTACTAACCGCTCGGCGCGCGTAATGAGGAGGCGCAGCGGATCGCCCACCTCAACCCTTGTCGCTGCCATTGGCGTGGTTTGCATGATCGCTCGAGACACGTCCGTGCTGATTGCATGGCGTTCTCGGTAGTAGTGACGCCTTGAGAGGCCGAGCCGGACGATGGTGTCCGATACGCTTTCGCCCGCGCAAAGAGCGACGATAATTGCGTGCCGGCGGCGCTCTTGTGAGCCTGGTTCCTTAGGTTTATTACAAAGAGCGGCTGACTCGCGAAGAATCCTAGCGTGAATTTCTTTGAGGACGGCAAGGTCTTGACCCGCGTGCGTATTATCGAAAAACGTATGAACCAGTGGATTTTGGCGGAGTGCGTCTACGTCGCGGACGTGCCGAAAGAGATGCCGCACCGCTACTTCGAACGCACTCTCCGGATTGGCGTGCGGCATTGCTCGTTTTCCTTGCTCCTCGCTGAACGGTTAATCATGCGCCGCGCCTCCGCGCCACCGTCGAATCAAAGCTTCGCAGGGCTCGGAGACCGAACCTCTCCCGTCTAACTTTGTGCCACAAACGGCTGGACTTTGTGCCATTTACGACCCTAGGAAAGGATTGAACGGCAAGGAAGACATCACGCAAGAGTTCTGGCGCGAGAGGCACAGGACGCGGCCGGCCCAAAGTGCTCGAGCATCTTGACCGGCAGATGTGCCTGTGATTGGCTCGCTTCTTTAGACTCTTTTAACAAAGTATTTGTGCGGTAAGGGCTTGAGGGTACATGAGAGCAGTCACTAAGGTATTTCTTCGTGTGTATTGGGCGTGTGCGACGATCGTTCTGGCGAGCTGCTCGTCGGGTTCGCAGATCGTACCTTCCCAAGCCGCGCCCGTCAGAAGCGGAGTCGCGAATGAAACGCCGTTGGCAAGGATGTCGACTTGGTCGGTTATTGACAGCCCCGACGTACTGCCACCGGACGGCTTTTACGATGACACGCTCTCAGGCGTCAGCGGCGACTCCCTCAAAGACGTCTGGGCGGTTGGCAACGTATGCTGCTACACGCACGGCTCGCAAGAGTACACCCATTCGCTCATCGAGCACTGGAATGGCTCTGTGTGGAGTATCGTCCCATTTCCTAAGGACGAGCCTGCGGACAGTTCGCTCCGCGCCGTCGCGGCGATCTCGAGCAACGATGCCTGGGCCGTCGGCAACGCGCCCTATCCGAATAATCAGGCAGTGATCGAACACTGGAACGGCAAGAAGTGGAGCGTCGTTTCGAGCCCTTACGTTTACAACAACGCCGAGCTACTTTCGATCGTCGCAATTTCTCGGAACAACGTTTGGGCTGCCGGCGAGGGCAACTTCGCCGCTCTTCTCGAGCATTGGAACGGCAAAAAGTGGAGCTTCGTTCCCGGCTTGACGATGGGGGGGCTCACCATCCTGAATTCGATAGCCGCGACCGGGCCAAACGACATCATGGCTGTGGGCACGTTCTCGTCGCCGAATTTGAATTTCTTTGCCGAGCATTGGGACGGCTCGAGCTGGACGGATGCAACGCCTTTCAATAGCTTTTTTCAAAGCGATTTCGCCAGCGTGACCGCCGTCTCGGCCCACCACTACTGGACCGTCGGCTGGGAAGAGCCGAACCAGTCGAATCAAGTTCCACAGACGCTGACCGAACATTGGAACGGTTCGGAATTTAATTTCGTGCGGAGTCCGAACAAGGAACCCAAGAGTGGCTATCTGCTCTATAACGTGCTCGTCGGCGTAGTGGCGCAATCGCCGAGCGATGTGTGGGCGGTCGGTGGTTGGACTGATTATGCGGGCTCAGGCTCGGGCAATACGCTTAGCCTCTTCGAACGTTGGAACGGGAAAGCGTGGCGAGTGGAGCCCGGACCGCCGTCGCTCGAGTCGAACAACATAAACCAGCTGCTGGGCATTGCGAAGCTCCGCTCCGGTGTGCTCTGGGCCGTTGGCAACCAATTCGTTCCCAGCTCTGGCACCGAAACGCTTACGGTGCGCGCCACACACAATTAGACGAACTGCTGGCCATCGCCTGATCGTTTTAGTTCGGAGCCACCCTGACGGTCGCGCCGTAGGGCACACCCGAACGAACCCTCATGCCCCCAACGCGTTACGCGGCTGCTCGACGCCGCGCGCGGTAGCCGGTGGGAATTCGGGAAAAAGCGTTCGGACCGGATCGACCCGACGTCGCGCAAAGCCTGAACAGCCTCGCCGAACTTTATTGTTTACAAGAGCTGCTACGGAGAATAGGAGCCATTGCTCGGCGCGCGCTGTCAATGCGAGAGAAGACGCTCGTACCGGATCATGTGGATTTCGCCGAGACGTTGAACGCCATCGCGAACCTCTGCCGCGGCCAACGCCGTTACGACGAGGCCGAGCCGTTGCTCTTGCGCGTCCTAGCAATCCGTGAGAAGAGCCTTGGGGGCCGGTCATAAAATCGACGAAAGATGCACGGGACGCGCTAGCCGCTCTTCGCGCCACGAAGTAGCAACGAAAAATCGAACCTAGCGAAACATTGCTTCGGGGCTCCTGTCGAGTACCGGGGGTCGCGATTCGGCCAGGGATCTCGGCATCACCTACAACCGACAACAACGAGCGATCGTGGTCCCCGAGCCGTAGGCTTGGATGCTTCGGCAAGAATCCGTTAGACGGAATTGCGTCAGGAACGCTTATAAGGTATGAGTTTTATAGCGCCAACGGGAATCGAACCC
>PMTY01000004.1 GCA_003167155.1 Candidatus Cybelea tumulisoli | reverse complement strand
AGGGATTCGTGATCGCGTTGCCCCTGCTGCGAATTGACAACGATAGCGTCGGGACGGCGCGATAGCATGGCGAGGAGACGGACCAGCCATTTGATCGGTTTATCGGTATCCTGGGCCATGTTGGTGCAACGCACGTTCCACAGCAGGAATCGCGGACGTGCGGCCAAGGCCGCGAGCGTGCCGATGAGGTCGGCGTGGTAAAGCCACGTCTGGACGATCGCTGGCCGCGTCGCGCGCAAATGCCGGATAAGTGCGAACAGCGCCGCAATCGACGGGCGTCCCCGTTGCATGTGCAGCGATGTCACCGGTACGCCTGCCTCGACGAGCGGCCGCGCCATAGCTCCCGGCTCTATGAGCGAGACGACATCGCATTCGAACTTGTTTTGATCCATCCCAGTAACGAGATTGACCAGGCTGCGCTCCGCGCCGCCGGTGTCAAGATCGGTAATGAGATGACAGACTCGAAGCGGCAATGCCTAAGCTCGATAACGAGGGGGGCGCGCAAATAACTCTTAGTTAGGACAACAGACCACGCTGCTGCATGAAATCGATGATGCGGTCGGCGAGGTCGTCGGCGCTTTCAGTACGCGCATTCAGCGCCAATTCGGGGTTTTCCGGCGGCTCATAGGGCGAATCGAGACCGGTGAAATTTTGCAGCTCGCCTCGCCTCGCCTTTTTATACAAACCTTTCGGGTCGCGCTGTTCGCAGGTTTCGAGCGGCGTATTGACGAAGACTTCGATGAATTCACCGGGGGCGACAAGCTCCCGCGCCATCTCGCGCTCGGCCCGGAACGGGGAGATGAAGGAGACCAGCGTGATCAGCCCAGCTTCGACAAACAGTTTCGCCACTTCGGCGACGCGGCGGATATTCTCGACACGGTCGGCCTCGGTAAAGCCGAGGTCGCGGTTGAGCCCGTGACGCACATTGTCGCCGTCGAGCACGAAGGTGTGCTTGCCGAGCGCATGAAGCTTCTTCTCCAGCTGATCGGCGATGGTCGACTTGCCAGCGCCCGACAGGCCGGTGAACCACAACAGTGCCGGTTTCTGGGCATTAAGCCGCGCCCGCGCCGTTTTCGTCACTTCGAATGATTGGAAATAGGTATTGGCGGCGCGGCGCAGGCCGAAGCGGATCAGGCCGGCGGCCACTGTCGCGTTGCTGTGCCGGTCGATCAGAATGAAGCCGCCGGTGTCTCTATTCTCGTCGTAGGGATCGAAAACAATCGGTTCGGCGGTCGCGAGATTGACGAACGCAATCTCGTTGAGATGCATTTCCTTGGCGGCAAGATGATCGAAGGTTTCGATATCGACGCGATATTTGAGCTCCGTCACGGTGGCGCCGGTGGTCTGCGCGCCGGCCTTGAGCCAATAGGAGCGGCCCGGAAGGAGCGGCGTTTCCGACATCCAAATGACGTGCGCGGCGAAAGCGTCGGCCCGCTGCGGCGGTGTCTCGGGCGAGCTGATGATGTCGCCGCGCGACACGTCGATGGCGTCGTCGAGCACTACGGTAACCGCCGCGGCGGCCGCGGCCTCGCGGAGCTCGCCGTCCATGGTCACGATCCGCGCGATGCGCGATCGGACTCCGGTGCGCGGAATGACGATCTCCATGCCCTGGCGCAAAGCGCCGGAGGCGACGGTCCCGGCATAACCGCGAAAACTCGCATTCGGCCGATTGACATATTGCACCGGCAACCGCAGCGCCGCTGTGCCGGACGCATGATCGACCGCAACGCTCTCGAGATATTCAAGCAGCGGCAGGCCGCGATACCACGGCATCTGTACACTTCGTCGCACGATATTGTCACCGTGCAGGGCAGACGTCGGAATCGCGACGACGTGGCAGCCGGAAAATCGGTCGGCGAATTGCGCGAAGGCTTCGGCAATCTCGTTAAAGCGGCGCTCGTCGAAGCCGACCAGGTCCATCTTGTTAACGGCAAGGACGAACTGGCGAATGCCGAGCAGCGAACAAAGGTAGGCGTGCCGCCGCGTCTGTTCGAGGAGGCCCTTCCCAGCGTCGACCAAGAGGATCGCGAGATCCGAGTTCGAAGCACCGGTCACCATGTTGCGAGTGTAATCCTTGTGGCCCGGGGTGTCGGCGACGATGAAGCGTCGCCGCGGCGTGCCGAAATAGCGGTAGGCGACGTCGATGGTAATGCCCTGCTCGCGCTCGGCTTCGAGCCCATCCACCAGCAGGGCGGGATCGATGTCCCCCGCCACGGTGCCGTGGGTTCGCGAATCGCGGGTGAGCGCCGCAACGTGGTCCTCGAAAACGAGCGACGCATCGAGCAGGAGCCGGCCGATCAGCGTCGACTTGCCGTCGTCAACGGAACCGCAGGTCAATACGCAGAGCTGGTCACGGTTGGCGGCTAGACCAAGTGATGCGCCGGCCGTGGCGGCGTTTTGCAGATCAGAAATAGCCTTCACGTTTTTTCTTTTCCATGGAATCAGACTGATCGTGGTCGATCAATCGGCCGGCGCGTTCCGAAGTCTGCGCGGACTGCATTTCCGCGACGATGTCGGCG
>PMTY01000029.1 GCA_003167155.1 Candidatus Cybelea tumulisoli | reverse complement strand
CGCAATACGGTACGTTTGCGACCTTCCTGCTCTTGGCCGGCGTCGCGGCGGCGTGGCGACGGAACTGGCGCACGACGCTGATGCTCTGCGTGGCCTGCACGGCGGCATTGCTCTTCTCCATCGTCTATCCGAACGAGAGCGACGTGGGGCGGTATCGCCTGCTCGCGTCGTGGCTGGCCGTTCCGTTGTTCGGTGCGCTCATGCCGGAACCGGAAGCCTCCGCAACGCCGATGTTGCGCTACGCGCTCGTGCTCTTTCTTGCGATCGGCGCCGGCACGGCCTTTGCGAATCAGCGCGCCTTCTTTCGTCACGCGCCGGGTGAAGGCGGACGCTGGGTGATCGACGCCGTCCGTTATACCGTGCCCGCGCCAAGTGTTGTCGTCACTCCCTGGCTCGACGCTACCTCGCTCGCCTACGGCGCCTACGCGGACGGTTCGCTTCGGGGGCTTGCGATCGTTTCGGACAACGAGCTGCGCCTTGCGGTCTACCGGCGCTGGGCGGCGCATTATCGGGTCTTCGTGCTCGTCGATCCGCACGATGTGAGCAGCCTGCCGGGCACGCGAGAGTACGCAACGCTCGACAGCTATCACGAACTCTATCAGGTGATGCCGCAAAAATGAACGTCCTACGGCTCGACCGGACGGCGACGATCGCTGCGCTGGCAACCTTCGTGCTGCATCTTGCCGCCAATCCGCATTACGGCTTCTTCCGCGACGAGCTCTATTTTATTATCTGCGGTTTTCATCCGGCGTGGGGCTACGTCGACCAGCCGCCGCTCGTTCCGCTCTTAGCCGCGGGTTCGCAGCTCTTCGGACACTCGCTCTTTTTGCTGCGCGCGTTGCCGGCGGCATTCGCTGCCGGAGGCGTTTACGTAACGTGCCTGCTCGTTGCCGAGCTGGGCGGCGGTCTCTTTGCCGCCGTGCTCGCGAGCTTGGCATTCTTCGCGGCTCCCGTCCTGCTGAGTTTTGGTCAGAAGGTCGGGCCGGACATGGTAGGGATGTGGCTTTGGCCGTTGGCCGCGCTCTACGTGCTGCGCATCGTCAAGGGCGCCGATCCACGCTGGTGGCTCGCCCCGGGCGCCTGCATCGGCGTTGCGCTCGAGAGCAAGTACAGCGTGATCTTCTTCGCGCTCGCGCTGGTCGCGGGTTTGCTACTGACGCAGCAGCGACGCGTTCTGTTTTCGCGCTGGTTTTTCGGCGGTGTTATCGTGGCCATCGCGATCGCGCTGCCGAACTTCCTGTGGCAAGCGCTGCACGGTTTTCCAATGTGGGAACTGCTGCGCAACGGCGCTAACGGCAAGAATACCGTTGCGTCACCGGTGCTCTTTCTCTTTCAGCAACTGATTCTGACCAATCTCTTCGTCTCGCCGATCTGGATCGTGGGATTGGTTTGGCTCTTTTTCAACCGTACTGCGCGCTTCCTGGGATGGGCGTGCGTGCTCTTGATCGTGATGATGATCGCGCTGCACGCCAAGCACTATTACCCCGCCGACGTCTATCCGATTCTGATGGCGGCCGGGGGGGTGATATTCGAAGGCTGGACACGACGTCTCGTTGCAATCCGCGCGCTGCTGGTTGGGGGAACAGTCGCGGCCGCGCTCTTCTTCGCGCCGATCACCCTCCCGGTGCTCTCCGAAGAGCAGACGCTAGACTATACGGCCTTCGTTACGCACGCGCTCCACATCAAGAAAACCGCGATGCAAACCGAGCGTTTCCGCACCTCCGCGCTGCCGGAAGATTTTGCGGACATGCACGGCTGGCCCGAGCTGGCGGCAACGGTTGCAACGATTTACTCCGGCTTGCCGCCGGCGCAACGGGCACAAGCGGCTATCGTAGCGAGCAACTACGGCGAGGCCGCGGCGATCGATTTCTTCGGCGGGCGTTACGGGTTGCCACCGGCGATCTCCGGCCACAACAACTACTGGCTCTGGGGAACGCACGGTTACAGCGGAAACGTCGTCATTGACGTCAACGGTGACTGCGGACGGACGGATTTTCCCGGGCTCTTTCGTAGCGCCCGGCTCGTCACACGCCTCAACCCGCCCTGGGTGATCTCGTACGAACAAGATATCCCGATCTCGCTCTGCGAAGGCATCACGGAGCCGCTGACGACGCTCTGGCCCAAGCTGCGGCACTACATCTAGTAGCTCGGATGATATTAACCGGCGTTTGGGCCGCGACACAGGCCACGATGGTCGATCGGCGTTGGCTGCCCAACCCCCCAATCGCGACCGCGCACTACTTTCTCGTCGTCTCTTCCGATGGTCACGGCGGCGTTACGGCGTTCGTACGCAACCCAGAAGCCAACGTCGGAGCCTTCATCGGCGATCGGAGCGTGATCGTCAACCGCACCCATCTGATCCTGCAGCGACCGTCGCATGCAGACGTCACCGGATCCATGAACGGCGATGGAACGCTTACCTTGCAAAAAGTCGCCGAAGACGGAAGCGACGTCCGCTTCCATCTTGCCACACCTGTAGATTTGCAATGGTTTTATCCGAACGCAACGGGCACGTGGCAATATCGCGAGCCCGCAGCGCTCGCCGACGGCTGGCGCGTCGGAACGCTATCTTCCGCCGGCATGCAGCTTGCGCCCATCGCCGCGCTCGTGAACGGAATCGTCGCAACGCGCAAGCCCACGTTGCGCTCTCCGTACATTCAAAGCGTAGCCGTCGCCCGGCACGGCGAGCTGGTGCTGGACGAGTATTTTTACGGATTCAATCAAGCGTATCCCCACGACGTTCGCTCGGCGGCCAAAAGCGTCACCGGCCTGATGCTCGGGCGAGCGATCGAAGATACGCACACGTTCGGAGTAGGCTCGCCAGTGCTGGCGCTGCTTCCGCAGTTTCGCGACGTTCTCAATGACGACTCGCGCAAAAAACGCATGACGGTTGGCGACCTTCTTACCATGGCATCGGGACTTGCGTGCGACGACAACGACGACGCCTCGCCCGGCAACGAGGACACCATGCAAAGTCAGCCGCCGGGAACCGACTGGTACAAGTATACGCTGGATCTGCCGATGACGCACGACCCGGGAACCTACGCGGTGTATTGCTCGGGCGGCATAAATTTGCTTGGCGCGGTGATTCAAACGCAAACGCATGTCGCGCTCACGGACTATTTCCAGCAACGCTTTGCCGCCCCGATGCAATTTCAGACGTTCAACATGTGGCTCATGCCGCCGCCGGCAAATGCGGCCTACATGGCCGGCGGCGATCGCATACGCCCGCGCGACTTCTTGAAGTTCGGCGAGCTTCTGCTCGACGGGGGCCGATGGAACGGCCGGCAGATCGTCAATGCGAGTTGGATCGCGCAGTCGACGATTCCGCGCACGGCTCCCGTCGGCGAAGGCGATCGCTTCGGCTACGCTTGGCACATCACGAACGTGCCCGTAGCAGGCCGCTCGTACACCGTCGTTAGTGCGGGTGGCAATGGCGGCCAGCTCATGCTCGTCGTGCCGCAGTTAGACCTGGCCATGATGCTCACCGCCGGTAATTACGGCCAATACCCGGTGTGGGGAAAGTTTCTCAGCGAGTTTGCAAGCGCCGCCATACAAAGTTGTCTATAGAGCCTCAAGCGCGTGAGAGTTCCTTGAGCGACGCTTAGGCGCGGAATAGCGCGCGGGGGGTCCAGCGCTTGGCCGGACCCGCCGCGCTGAATTAGTTCAACACCAGGTCGACGGGATCGGAGAGCTTCGTCTTGTGGCCCTTGATCACGCGCAGCGGGGTCGCGTCGCCGTTTGCAGTGCTAGTGAACTCATCGATCGCGCCGCTGTTGTGAGTATTAGCGACCCAGATATCGTTGGTCGAATCGGTCGTGACGCCATGGGCCCAGACGCTCGTAATGGTCTGCACGGGCGCAGCGTTCCCGCTAGCGCCTGCTGCAAAGACGAGCACATTCCCTACCTGGTTCGAGACGATCGCGCGGCCGTCGGTATCGATGGCGACGGAAACCGGGTCGGAAAGGCCCGTGTTGCTGCCGGAGATCGTCGCCGTGGGCGCGACGTTTCCATTTGCGCCCTTAGCAAAAATCAGCACGGAGTTTGCATCAAAGTCCGCAACGTACAGCCGGCCCTCCTGATCGAACGCGATACCGTCTGGACCGTCGAGTTCGGTGTTGCTGCCGGAGATGTCGTACGTGGGCGATACGTTGCCGTTTGCCCCTGGGGCGTACGCCGTAATCGCCTGCGTGTAGTAGTCGCTCGCCCAGAGATACCCTGAGGCATCTACGGCCAAGCCGCCGACGTCGACGAGTTTCGTATTCGAGCCGCCGATGACCCGGCTCGGCGAAACGTTGCCGTTCGAGCCGGAAGCGAAGACTAGGATGTTCTCTTGATAACGATCGTACGAGTTATTCGTAACGTAGAGGCTTAAATCTGCGTCGATCGCCAACGCCGACGGATATGTCAGCATCGTATTCGAGCCGGCGATGATGGTCTTTGGTTTGACGTCTCCGTTCGCGCTCACCTTGAAGCCTAGGACGCTAGGCTGACTGGGATTATCGTTTGTCGTGAATACCTCGGCCGGAGTTCGCGGTACCTTATAGGACTGCATGGGTAGCTGCGGGGCGTACCCCGCGCCGGCGAAGTTTTGTGCTGAGCAGGCGGCGAGGCCCGAGGCTAGAGCCAGGACCGGCAGCAAGCAGCGGCGCATCGGGGCGGCGTTCATGTCGTTGGGACCTCCTGATTTGACGCTTTTGGTTCGGATGCTGGTATTTTAGAAGGCCGGGCGCACGGAAACGCTACGGGCCCGGAGCGCCGCTCGACCATCCCGTTTCTGCACGCATGGCCAGCTAGAGTGATCTTTGTCTTTGTCGTTTCTTGGCGCCGTCAGCCGACGAGGCGCCGGCGATCGGCGGCGAGCACGGTACCCTGCGCGCTGCTAGCATCGCCGACGGGCGATCACGTTTGCCCGAGCCCTGTCATCGAAGGTGTCATGAATGGTCAGTGGATAGGCCTCGTCACAGTAGGAGGAGGGACCGCCTTCATTACCAGTGCCTACGCATTCACCGTCGGATATGCCGGTGGATTTCTCGAATGGTACTTTCTGGGCACGTAAGTTCGTCTCGATCAAAAGGCTAATCGGGACAGACCTCCACAGCGCATGAACGGCCGCGGTCGTGGGTCAGCAGTAGGTTGCATGCTAGCAGCCTCGTTCGCGCTGCATCGCGGTACTGCACATTGTGACATTCGGATTTGCCGGCCTGACTTCTGCGAGGGAGCGAAGCGCCGCTAAGCCGAAGCGTTGCTGCGTTGGCGTGGCATTCACGGAGGGGGAAAAAGGCAGATGAGAAGCTTGGATTCTGAGTGGTCTGAAAAGCTGGTCAGTTTCTTGCAGGTGAGAGTCCTGCCACAGCAATCGGTTAGTTAGCTGTGTAGCTATGGCGTACGCGCGGATGGTGACCTACCTCTATGCGACCAACGAAGGCTCCGACAACGTCTCCGCTTATACCGTCAACGCGTCCAGCGGCGCGCTGACACAGGTCAAAGGTTCGCCGTTTTCGGCGGCCACCGAACCCTATGGAATCGACGGTGTGCCGAATTCGGGAAAAAACCGTGGACAGTTGCAGGTGACCTCGCGGGACGGTCCCTCCGCTTTTTTGAATTCTGGAACGGAAGGCCGCGTTTCCAGCCCCAGCCCCCGCGCCTAATAGATCACGGCTGAGACCCTAGACCGGACGTTGCGGACCCTCGTGTACTATCGAATGTCGTGCTGAATCACGTATTGATTAACCTCCTGATCGAAGTTAATGAGGCCTGGAATAGTTCGGTAACGCTTAATGAACCGAAAGCCGAGTTTCGATAGAGCTCGGTTAGGGGCTGGATTTTCAGCGTACGGCTCGCAGTACAGACTCTTCAACGCGAACTTTCGTATAAACGTGTTTGCCGATTTTCGGAGGAATTCAGTACCTATGCCAACTTTGCGATGCTCTGCCGCCCAAATGTGGAGGTGTATGTAGGCTTCGTCACCGTACTTGATCTTATTAACGTTTGAGTGTCCTATGGCGACCCCGTTATAAAGCCAACTCAAGAAATAGGTCTGCTTTTCGCAATCCGAACGCTCCAGGTCTGGAAATAATCGATCAAGCCAATCCTTCCGGGTAGGCAGTTTTCCCGGATCAACTCCCATACTGATGAGAAACGTCTCATCGGCTTTGAGAAAATAGTCAATCATGCGCTCATAGTCTGCTTTGCAGCTGAACGGCTTAATATCGGCGCAGTACATCACCAGTCGGCCCTACATCCACCGCCTAGGCACGAGAGCAGAGGTCTGGACGCGACGTTTGGTTGCCATCCCCGCGGTGCTGCTAGCGGGAGCGGTCGCGGCCACACTTTTCTTCGCGCCGATCACCCTGCCGCTGCTCTCCGAAGAGCAGACGGTCGACTATGCGGCCTTCGTTTCGCAGGCGCTCCACATCAAGAAAACCGCGATGCAAACCGAGCGTTTCCGCACCTCCGCGCTGCCGGAAGATTTTGCGGACATGCACGGCTGGCCCGAGCTGGCGGCAACGGTTGAAACGATTTACTAAGGCTTGCCGCCGGCGCAACGGGCACAAGCGGCTATCGTAGCGAGCAAATACGGCGAGGACGCGGCGATCGATTTCTTCGGCGGGCGTTACGGGTTGCAACCGG
>PMTY01000067.1 GCA_003167155.1 Candidatus Cybelea tumulisoli | reverse complement strand
AACCCTGAGAGTCTCTTCGACCCTGCAACGTGGAGCGTGCTCGACTTCTTTGCGCTCGTCGAGCCGCACGGCGCCAACCTTCCGGCGCGCGCGGTTATCCCGCGGCTCGGCCTGTCGCGTCGTGAGCGAATCGCAAGCGAGGCTGCCCATCGCTACGAAGAAACCTTCGCGGCACAAGCGCCGTTTTAGAGCGCCTTGGACGAGTACGGCGGGAAGGTCGTGCCGGATATGGTCTTTGACGCAAGGCGCAAGCCTTGGAAGGCCGCGGGCGAATTCGACGACATACCGCGCGGGCTGTTGCGACGCAATCCCAAGCGCCCGGCCCAGGGTCAGGCCTTCGGCAATATCGACGAGATAACGCAAAGCATTCGCGACGCGATGGGCGCGCCGGACCTCACGACGAGCGACGTGCTGGACTTCTTTGCCACGCATCGGCGCCCCACGATCGCCGACGCCCGCCGCTACGTGCGCGATGAAACACCACCCGATGGCGAGCAACGGGCCGCGAATGCCGTCGTCACGATCGGGCCGGTGGAGTCGCAGCGGCCGCTTTGGTATGCCGGGCCGGACCTCGCGGCGGCCGCGATCGGCGGGAGCGAGCCTCTCATACTTCGAGCTTGGCGATTGCGACCGCACGGGACGCAGGAAACGTTACAACGGCTCGCCTTGCGCACCGCTGACGCGTTCGACCCCGAACGCGAGGACCTCTTCGCGCGGTTTGTCGAGCTGCGCCGCCGCAAGAGCAGCGACGCGCTCGACGACGAGCGCCGATCAACGGGCTACAAGGTCATCGCGAACTCCGGCGCCTACGGCGTCTTCGCCGAGACCAATCCGATCGACGTAGACACAGGCGAAGCTGGGCGCAAACGGCGCCCCGTCACCGTCTATGCCGAGACGACATTCGAAAGCGAGGTCGATCGCGCGGAGCGGCCGGGCCGGTTTTCTTTCTTTGCAACCGCCTCGCTCGTCACGGCCGGCGCACGTCTCATGCTCGCGCTGGCGCAGCATTACGTCGAGCAGGCCGGCGGCGAGGTCGCCTATTGCGATACGGACGGTGCCGCGGTCGTCTCCACGAAAGACGGCGGCTTCGTACCGTGCGAGGGCGGCTCGTATCGGCATGCAAACGGAACACGCGCGATACGGGCGCTTTCCTGGGCACAAGTTGACGCGATACGCGAGCGGTTTTCCGCGCTCAATCCGTACAATCGCGAGGCGGTACCCGGCACAATTCTCAAGCTCGAAGATGAAAACTTCACCGACGAGCGCCGCGAGGAGCGATGCGACCTCTACTGCTACGCGGTCTCCGAAAAGCTCTATGCGCTCTTCACGCTCGGTACGCGATGCGAGCCCGTTATCCGCAAATATTCCTCGCACGTCCTTGGGCAGTACCGCTCACCGATTCCCGACGATCGCCACGGCTGGATTATCGACGCATGGAAGCGCGAGATTCGCGCCTCGCTCGGCCGGCCCGCGCAACCGTTTTCCTGGGAGCAATACCCGGCAATATCGCAGCTTACGCTGACGACGTGGAACGTCTTCGAGCCCTATCGCGAGAACGAGCGCCTCCGCCCGTTCGACTTCCTCGCGGTAGGCGTCGTCAATCGCAGCGCGATCGACCTCGCTATTGAGGAGATGGCAGAGTTAGAGCGATGCTGCGAGGAGCCGCGGCCGGCGTGCCCGCTGTACGCCGACCTCGCACAATGGCGCGAGCAGGATTGGCGCTGCCTGCGCTGCGGAGCGCCGTGGGACTTCGAGCGTCGGCCGAGCCTGAAAACCTACGGGAGCCTCGTTCGCTCGGCGTTGCAGGGCGCGGAACGCAAGCGCCTCGCGGCGGATGGAACCGTGCCGACGCGCCAAACGCGCGGGCTACTCATCCCGCGCCCGGTGCGCGTGGAGCATGTAACATCGATCGGCAAAGAGGTCATCGTTGACCCGACCGATACGGATGAAGGGCTCACCGCTGAAATGCTTGGTGCGACCGAGGTCTTGGAATACCACGACCAAGGGAAGCGACTCGACGCGCTGCGCGTCCAAATAATAGAGGAGGACGAAAGTTTAGCCGCGATCGCGCGGGAAGCCAAAATTGACCGTCGGACGCTCCAGAGGTTTGCTAATCAAGGGGTGACCCTTCGCGAATCAACGATCGAGAAACTCGAAGCGGTGGTGAGGCGACTGCGCCTAGCCAACCGTCGAAGCTAGCTTGCTGCAATGAACGGCGCGGCGACGCGTCGAACGAGGTCCGGCGCCGCGACATTCGGGCGGCGGGAGCAGAGCAAGTGAGGATTTCAAGGTTCGGGTACGCGGTTAGCATCAGCGCGGCAGCATTGCTCGCAGCGTGCGGCGGATCGCAGCCGCCGGCCGGCGCGCCGGGCGCAATGCCGAAAACCTCCGCGGGCGTGACGCACGCCGGTCGCGGCAAGTCGTGGATGCTGCCGGAGGCAATGAGCCAGGACCTGTTCTACGTCGCCAACACAGCTCACGGGCCCGGTACGGGAACCGTTACGGTCTATACCTATCCGCGAGGGAAGCTCGTCGGAGACCTGAAGGGGTTTGATCGGCCGAACGGTCTGTGTGTCGACAAAGCGGGCGACGTGTACGTGGCGAGTTTCTACGGAGAGACGGTCAGCGAGTACGCGCATGGGGGTGCGAAGCCAATCAAAACGCTTGAAGTTGACGGCGCTGCAAACGGATGCGCGATCGATCCGACGACCGGCGATCTCGCCGTGACGCTCAACTGCGACGGGCCGATTGGATATTGCTATCCCTCGGGGACTGTCCTGATTTACAAGAAGGCCGAGGGCCACCCCGAGACGATTGCCGACATAGACAGCCCCGAAATGTTTTTTTGCACGTACGACAAGCGAGGCAACCTCTTTACTGACGGTCTCGGTAGAGGCCTTGCTTTCGCGGAGCTCCCCAAAGGTAGTGAGACGTTCAGGAGCATCGCGCTCGTACTCCCGAAGGGCAACGGATACCCCGGCGGCCTAGAGTGGGCCGAAGGCAACCTAGCCGTTTCGGCGTCGGACGGGAACGCGATCTACGAGTATCGTATCGATGGCGATCGTGCTACGCGCATTCATCGCACGCTGCTGAACGGCCTCTTAAACGACTACGGCACCAACCAGTTTTGGATTTTTGGCGGCAGCGTCGTCGCGCCGGTGCTCAGTACGGCTAGGTACCCCGATGGTCTTGTCGAATTCTTCGAATTCCCGGCTGGCGGCAAGCCCATGAAGTTCATAACGAAATCTCTGGACAGGCCGTGGGCGGCAGCAGTGAGCCCGGCCACGACGTGAGGCTCACCGATTCTTCGGTTGCGCGGGGCNNGCGGGCCCGCTGGTGCGGGCCCGCGTCGTGTTGGCGCCGTGTCGTGAATCCCTTGCGGCAAAAAGCCAGCGGGTC
Organism: Candidatus Cybelea tumulisoli; assembly: GCA_003167155.1. GTDB lineage: Bacteria > Vulcanimicrobiota > Vulcanimicrobiia > Vulcanimicrobiales > Vulcanimicrobiaceae > Cybelea > Cybelea tumulisoli. The sequence continues at coordinate 12,080 of PMTY01000067.1, read as the reverse complement.
TAATTGCCGAACATGACGAAGCTCGGCGGACTGCCTTCCGTCCAGCCGATGGTCGCCGTTTGCCCCGGAGTAAGCGTGAACGCGCCTGCGTTGAGCATGGTGGGATAACTATTGATTAGGACAGTCACGCCGCTACCGCCCGACACATAAAACGTAACCGGGCCGCAGTAGTAGTATGGGTCCGATTGCGCATAGAACGCATCGCCATTGCCGGGAGGGGACTCCGCGATCGGTGCAGGTATGTCGTGGCGAGTAGGCCGGGGGATTGCGCCCCCAGCCTCTCTCAGAACGGTGCGTGAGCCTCTCAACTCACACCGCTCCCATCAAGTAAACGCTCCAATCAGTCCTCGCTGCCAATGCACGAAAAGATACGGCTCTCGTTTCGCAATGGCTTGAACGAATCGAGATGCCCGTTCTTTATGCCTGGCAAGCCGCTTGTACTTCCGCATCGCCCAGGCAACTAACGTTTTATTGAAGTGCCGGTACATCGGCTCTAGCGCCGACGGATAGTACCTCCCGAAGTAGCCTACCCACCCGCGTAACACGGGGTTGTATAGCCGAGAGATATCCGCAAGGCTCAGGTCCGATCGATTGCGGAAGTTTTGCTCTCGCGTTTTCTGGCGTATGGCTTTGAGTGCCTTCGCACTGACCGCAGGAGAGAAGCTCACGAACAGCGCGTTAGTGCTGCGCTGCTTCGCCCCACGCCGCCTGAAGGTGTATCCGAGGAAGTCGAACTTCGTGTTCGGATACTCTCTCGTACGATTCGCGTCCTTGCAATAAACAATATGTGTTTTCTCCGGATGCATTTCAAGACCGCACTCCGCAAGTCGCGCCTGGAGCGCTGCTTTAACGGCAAACGCCTGCGCTTCTGTCTTACAGTGCACGAGTCCATCATCTGCATAACGGCACCAAGGCACGCCACGAAATGTTCGCGTCATCCAGACGTCGAACACGTAATGCAAGAAGAGGTTCGCCAGGACGGGGCTTACAACGCCTCCTTGCGGCGTTCCCTTGGTGCGTTCCATCAAGGTTCCGTCCGCTCGTTGTAGGGGCGCTGTCAGCCATCGCCTTATGTAGAGCCTCACCCACTTGCAATCCGTGTGCTTCTCGAGCGCTCGCAGCAACAACGCATGGTCGATGTTGTCGAACAGCCCTTTGATATCGAACTCCAGAACCCAATCGTATTGCCAGCAACGCTTACGCGTTATCCCTACGGCATCTAACGCCGATTTCTCGGGTCGATATCCGTAGGAGTCCGACAAGAAGATCGGCTCCAGAGCCGGCTCAAGGACCATCTTGACCACCATCTGCGCCACACGATCTGCTACGGTTGGTACGCCCAGAATGCGTTCCCCGCCACTCTTCTTTGGAATGGCTACCGCTTTCACCGGCGGCGGGAAGTAACTCCCTGATGACAGCCGGTTCCAGATACGATACAGATTGTTCTTTAGCTTCGATTCGAACTCGTCGATCGTCTCTTGGTCCACGCCCGCAGAACCCGCGTTGGCTTTCACGGTCTTCCAGGCTTCGTGCACCAATCGCTTCGGAATGGTGAACGGTTTTGCTGCACTCACGCACCTCCTCCTGTCTCCAGTTGAATTCGTAATGCAACGTCTTGACCCGCCCCCTTTGCTCCGGCGGCATTGCCCGCCATCATCGCTCCTACAGGGCGGTCCGTCCCAGTGCTCCGCTTCGGATGTTTCGCCTCGTAGCTTCTACTACTTGTGCTTTTACCTTGACATCGGAACGACTGGTTCCCGCAGTTCCACGCAAGAGCCTGAGCCAAGTTCGCGCCCTCTATACGCCGGTCGCCGCCTGCCCAGTATCCAGGTCTCCCGGCAGGCTTATCCCAGAGGGGTACACGCTTCTGGTTTTGACGACAACATCTGCCTTACGACGCGTCAACAAGGGTTCACTCGCGTTCGCCTCCTTGACCCGTACCGGCTTTGAGGTATATCCTCATCGCTTTGCTCCATCGCTCATCACCACGGCTCTTTACCGCAGCAACATGAAGTGGTTTGAAGTCTGCTCCTGAAAGCCGACTCCGAAGGACCGAGCATCCTTCATCTCTTGCGTAGCTTACGCACATCTGGTCAGTTCGTATTGAGCCTCCCTTCGATGCTTCTGCGGCACACTATAGCCGGCGCAGTCTGTAGCGTGCACGGTAGTGTCCGGCGTCGTTGCGGAGAGATTCTTCGTAACGTTCTCGGTGAGGTCGCACGAGTGTATGCGGATCTTGGTTGGTCCCGCACCGATCGAAACGCCGTAGCCCTGCGTTTCGGGCATCTGCCCGCCGTACTCGGTGTACACGGAGTTATTGCACGCTGCGCCCACAATCCGCACGCCCTGTGGCGAGCTCGATTCGGCGCTGGTGATCAGGATGCCGGAGTAGGTACCCGACGAGTACTGCCCGTTGCACGAGTAATAACCGCCGAGAATCTCTACGTTCGTAACCGCCCCGTTTATCTGTAGGCCATCACCTTGCCAAATGCACGACCAGCACGAGACGAGACGAATTTGATCGATGACGCCAGTCGTTTGGCTTTGGTCAATCAACACCCCAGGTCCCCTGTAGCTCGTAGTAGTCTCGGTAGGCGAGAGTGTGCATCCGACGAACACCGCCTGAATGACCGACCCCTCACTCGTCGGTTGAATCAGCAGCGAGGCACCGACCGTTGTGGACTCCTGGCTGAGCGTGTAGACACTGACGTTCTCGAAGAAGAGGTGCTGGGCAAAGCCGGTGCCGCTGGGCGCGATTACGATCCCTTGCCCGAACGATTCGATGCGCGTGTTCATGACCCGCACCTCATCTGCGTTCACCACGGATAGCCCCGTACCGGTACCGAGGGCGGTTGTGCCCGCTTCGAAAATGCAGCCGGCAATGTACGTTTCCTTTGCGATATTTCCGCTGGTGATAGTCCCGAGCGTCACTGCGTTTCCGCTGTTGGTCGCAAACCAAACGACGGAGTCAATCACGCTGCATTGCAGCGACTGATCGAAAGCGATCCCAACTGGGCAGTCGGTAAAGACCATCCGAAAGAGCCGGACATTCTGGGAGTTGCCGGTTACCCGAATGGCCGCTCCGCTGGTGAGTCCTGTGCTGTAGGTGATCTGCAGGTCTTGGAACGAAACACCGCCTTCGACCGCAATGCCGCCCGGGTTATTATTCACCTCAAAAAGATCGTTGTTGGTAGTCATGACTAACTTTGTGCCGTTCCCCGTTCCTAGGATCAGGAGTGGATATTGGCATGTGATTTTAACCGCCGGAACGGCCGGATTGGACTCGGCGAAATAGTACACCCCTCCGTTTCCGTCGCTGCTGTTCGGCACGACGTTATTCGACGGGATGATAACGATGCCGCCGTAAAGGCCGCTCTCCGCGCAGGTCGCCTGCGCGGCATTGATCGCGTTTTGAAGAGCTGCCGTGTTGGCTGCGGCTGCTGATAGATCGTTTCCTACCAGACCGTAGTCGAGTGCATTGATGATGCCTGGCTGTGAGAAATCCGTCACTTGAGATTCTCCTTTTGGTGTAACAAGTGAGTGCACTGAATGCAAAGCTCGGGTGGAATCTTGGGCGAGATGAAGCGGTCGAGGGCGTTCAGGTCTCTGGGGGGCGACGACTAAAAGAAGCGCGGCAGGCTTTCATGGCGGGACGCTGGTCCTCTAAGCCGAGACCGAAACGGCCGTAGTTCCGTGTAGTCGAATCGACGCTTTTTGGGTCTCTCATTATCGCGTCGAGTCATCCTCGGGGTTATCTTAGCAAGGCTGATTCGGTTGCTCTATAAGCAAACGTTCGACCACTAGATTTTCAGTTGAGCGGCGGGAGCGGTCTCCGGCGGATGACGTGGTGGGGCAGGGCGAACAACTTTGCGCCCACTGCAGACACCGGCATCTTGCCACACGACGCCCGAAGTTGCGGCCGCTGCGAAAGTCGAAGCCGCCGTCGTTCAGCGCGTTTCAAAGCGTATCGCACAGTTGGAGAGGAAGCGCCTTAATAGGCGAGGATTCAGCAGGCTGCCGGGAGAAATAAAAGCTGCAACGTTTTGTTGCCGCGCACACAGAGATTCAGCTATGAGACTTCCCGCTCGGGCTTTCGTTATTGCCGCGCTCGGCTTTGTTGCTGGTTGCGGCGGATTGCAGTCGCCGATCAGCGCGCCAAGCGCGATGACTCACGCTTCAGCTATGGCGCCGGCTCGCACTATCGTGCATCACATTCGGACTGCATCGCCGTCCTATCGGGTCCTGTACAGCTTCCACCGCAGCGGCAACGATGGCGAAATTCCCTATGCGGGCTTGATCGACGTGAAGGGCAGGCTCTACGGCACCACGCGTTACGGGGGCACGTACGACCCCTCCTACGGAGGGAATGGCACTGTGTTCAGCATCAGCACAGCGGGCAGGGAGCACGTATTGCACAGTTTCGGCGGACGGCCCGACGGAGCGTATCCCGATGCGGGCTTGATCGACGTGAAGGGCGCGCTCTACGGCACTACATCTGGAGGCGGCGCGTACGGGAACGAAGGTTCCTCCCCATACCGCCTTGGCGGAACGGTCTTCAGCGTAAGTACGGCCGGCACGGAGTATGTACTGCACAGCTTCGGCAACGCCTCCGATGGCAATAGTCCCTACGCGGGCTTGATCGCCGCGAAAGGTACGTTCTACGGCACGACGAGTACAGGTGGTAGCGGCTGCGGCAGCTACGGTTGCGGGACCGTCTTTAGCATAAACACGACGCGCAAGGAGCGCGTGCTCCACAGTTTCGGCGGCGATTCCGATGGCGCACGCCCTCATGCGAGCTTGATCGACGTGAAGGGCACGCTCTACGGCACTACAGGAGACGGCGGCAGGTACGGCTTAGGAACAGTCTTCAGCATCAGTGCGGCCGGCTCCGAGCACGTGCTGCACAGTTTCGGAAGCGGTTCCGATGGCAATAGGCCCTACGCAAGCTTGATCGATGAAAACGGCACGCTCTACGGCACCACAATTGCGGGCGGCAAGCACGGCAGCGGAACGGTCTTCGCGTTGAAACCATAACGCAGGCTTCCGCGTCGGCCGCGCGCACGCCCATCGGTATTGCGAAAGGTTCTCACCACAACCTTGCATGCATCGCGCTCGGGCATGCATCGCGCAGCATAGCGAAAAAGCCATACGCCATATAGCGTTTTCGACATTGCCGAGTTTTTGCAAACGCGAATTGCAAAACGCGCGCGATGAGTGGGCCCCGACGCGCGATGCGAAAAGTGCTTATTCTATAAGCTTTTTTGACGTTAGCCGGGCGATCGGCAAGCTGCGGCCAGGGTGCGGCGTTTCGCCTCGTTCCCCTATGCCCGTGTCGCAGCGTTGAGGGCACAGGGGAACGGGCCAAAAACCAGGCCCCCTCGCCTCGGCCCAGGGTCGCGTCGCGTATNNAACCAGGCCCCCTCGCCTCGGCCGGCTCGCCTCGCGTGTGGTCCAGAAAGCCTTATAGAATCAGGGGTTTTCAGCGCCCGCGTTCTACGCTCGCGCGCCGCTGATTTTGCAACGCGTGTTTGCAAAAGGCCGCGCACGTCTAAAAAGCCTTATGCCACAACGCTTGTTAACGCAGTCACGACATGCATGCTCCATGCGCTATGCATCGGCGCGCAATTCAGTGTCTGACAACTGCTATAGCCTTCGCGCCGGGATACTTACATGAGAGAAGGCCATTTTGTCAAGGCCAACGTGGCTGGCCCCGGTTATTTTCGTGTCCTTGCGACCTGCGCGCTACTTCCATTCGCACTCGTATTAGCCTGTTTTTGGCTCGGTGCACACATGCAGGCCGGCGCTGCCATCTACATATCGATCTAGCAGAGAGCTGACCGAATATCTTCCATGAGAGAAGGCCATCGTTTGCTTCGCGGCAGCTGAGTTGTCAGATTTAAGGCGACCGTTTGCACCGCCGTAACTGAAGCCGACGATGCGTTTCGCAAGTTGCGCTCGGGATTCTAAAGAGCTCGTCAAGATTTGCACTTCTGACCAACAAGAAAGCATCCAGAAGTGATACCAGGTGCTTTCTTCGTTCCGGCCAAAGTTAAGGATCGAACGGGCTTAAAAGCCTCCGATCCCATTGGGCGATCCAACTCCAGCTGGCGCGCTGTAGCTCCCCGGTTCCGCGTGGCAGAGCCAATAGAGGGAACCTGAACAACTCGGCCCCCCGTTAATGATGTTGTTCCCCTTTCGGATGTTGTAAAAGGCGCTCTCTTTGCTGGAATAACCGTACCGGATAACGTTTTCATACGCGACTTCCGCTGGAATATCCGGCAAACGTTTTTTCGAGGCAGCGAGCGCATAGAGGGCAGCTATGGCCGGAGCGCTGACGCTGGTTCCGCCGTAGACCGGCCAGTGGTCCTTTGTGCATGGGGTTGAGTCGGGCTCCCCGTAGGTACAATAGATCGCGACGCCGGTCTCGGGGTCTGCATCGTAGGCGATGTCGCCTACGACTCGCTTATGGCAGCCTTTGAGATCGTAGACACTTTCGATCGCAGCCTGCCACGTCGGCGCCGCGATGACGTCACTGCAGCCGCTGCCTGTTGCGCAGCCGTCTGGGCCGCACGTATCATTCCAGACCGTCTCGGTCCACTCGCGCGGTGTGCAACTGGTACACGGTCTGAGCGACGTGCCGACAGCAGCCGTAACGGTGTTGAGCTGCGCCGGCGACGTGACGCCGTAGCCATGGTCGCCGGCGTTGGCTGTCATGGCAATGTGCGGATGGACGAACGCTCTTACGAAGCTCGGGTCTGATGGAGAGTACGATGGCACTAAATACCAACTGTTGTCGATAGCGACCACGTGGCTGCCCCCAATTACCCGCGTCGCGGCTGTGTATTCGGCTGCTTCTAGGTCCTTCGGGTCAACTGATTTGGCTTCAACGAGAACGATTTTGCAGTTCGGGCAATTGGCCGAGATCATGTCGACGTCGACCGTCCATTCCACCGCGGATACCGGATTGTCCTTGACATCACCGTTGCTCCCGCCGTGCTCATTCACTTGATAAAAGCAGCTGTTTTGCGGGCAGGCCTTCATGCCAAAAGTCTGGCGATACATAGCCAGGTCGCTAGCTATATATGGGTCCTTGTAATAGTTCACGACTGCGACAAGTCCGCCAGGTAAGCCAATCGAGTTTTTTAGGTTGTAAGCGGACACTAGGTCGCAGGGTGCGTATCCGTCGGTAATCGCGCTGCCAGAGTAGCATGTCGAGCGCACAGCGATCTTCTTGTCATTAAGGACGTACAGAGCACAAGTGGCGCGCCCAGGGGGAACATTGTGATTGCAAACGGGGCTAATGCGACCGCTTGCGAGTTCGTCGGAGAGAGTCGACTGACCCATCACTTGAGGAGTCCCCTCTATGAGTCTAACAGCTTGCGAATTCGTCGGCGTTGAAGGCGTGGGCGTTCCAACCCCGCCGCATCCTGTCAGTAGTGAGGCGAGCACAGCCAGCACCGCGAGTCGCCCGGATCGAGAGAGCGTAAGCATCTGAGTTTTCCTTTCGCAGAGACCCTTCGCGGCTCTCCGCTCTTCTAAATTTTCGCGAGTCGCAAGCACCTTATCGCGCCGACGAGATTTATAAAACGTTTGCTTACAGGCCGAGCCATACTCCTAGCCGCGAGTTAGCAGCCGTCCGCCGCCAGCGAGAACACCGTTCCGTCACCGGAGCCGGTCCCACCGAACTCCGTTGTACCGTAGAGGGTCCCCGCAACGTTGGTCAAGCCCGCTTGCGGCTCTATGCCGTCCAAATAGGCGCCGAAACTGTGGACCACGCAGTCCGAGCCGCCCGCAGTCGGTATCTTGAAAATGGTTCCCTCGCTATAGGTGCCACCCAGCGTTGTTGTGCCGTACAGTGAGTCCTTGAGTTCGAGCAGGCTCGCGACGGGCTGTATCCCGTCCTTCTTCGACATTACAAAGCTGTGGAGCACGCGTTCTGTTTTGCCAGAAGTCGTAACCGTAAAGACGCTTCCCTCGCCGTATGTACCGCCTCCTACGGTGGTGCCATAGAGCGCGCCGTTGACCTCGATAAGCCCCGCATACGGCTTCGCCCCGTCTGGAGCATCCTGAAAGGAATAAATCGGTTTTTCCTTGCCGGACGTTGTGACCTTAAAGACTGTCCCGTTACCAGCGATACCGCCTACAAGAGTTGTGCCGAAGAGCGTGCCTTTGACATTGACAAGGCCAGCGTACGGCGTGTAGCCGTCGATCGCATTACTTTTGAAGCTGTAGAGCACGCTTTCATGGCCGGATGTGGTGATTTTAAAAACGGCCCCCAAGCCGTTCGCACCGGCGGTGATCGTTGTGCCGTAAAGCATGCCGTTGACTTCTGTCAGACCTGCCCGTGGCATTGCGCCGTCCGGACGTCCCTTGAAGCTGTACAGTACGGTTTCTATACCCGACGGAAGAGATATCTTAAAGACAATGCCATTGTCGCTGCGACCACCATTAAAGGTCGTGCCATACAATGCCCCGTTGACCTCAATCAACCCCGCCATTGGCATTTCGCCGTCCGACGGAGGGCCTTTGAAAGCGTAGATGAGGTTCGCTTTTCCGGAGGGCGTAACGGAAAAGACTGCCCCGTATCCTCCGTCGACACCTTCGATTGTGGTGCCGTAGAACGTGCCATCGATGTCAAGGAGGCCCGACGCTGGCTCTGCGCCGGTCGGATCCTGTTCCTTCTTGTTTGAGAAATCGTAGAGCACGTGATAGCCACCCCGGACTTGCGGCGCAGGCCGCGCGGTCGAGAACAAGGTACTTGCCGCGGCGCGCCCTCCGGCCTGCGAGGCAGTACTCGGACTCACGTTGCCCATTCCGCAGCCGGCTAAGAAGGCCGCGCCGAAACAGGCGCTGAGAAGGTTGATCGAGCGTTCGCGCATGGGCCGACCTTGCTTTCCGGGGCGCCGAAAGCGCACTAAACCCGATAAGTAGAAGTCGCGACGTTTCGGGCTCCCCCTATCCAGGGTGCGCTTTCCTGCTACTTTTGTCAACTAAGCGCCGTTAGCGGATAGTTCCGCAAACTATGGCGGGTGGCGTTGATCAGTACCCCATCGCCTTAAGCTGTTCAGGTTAAACTCGCCGCTGCGCTCGATGGCAGCGTCATTGCACCTGGGAAAACGATTGGACCTAAGGGCCGCCTCGATCTTCGCGATCGTCGCGGTGTTTGGCGTGCTCTTCCGGCTTACAAAACCTTGAAGCTGTGAACGAGGCACGCCGCTTATGCGTGCGACCCGTTTAATCTGGGCCGCCCTCACGGCGACGCGCAAGGGATCGAGCTTCTCTTCGAGACTCCGGTATGCGAGCACGTCAGTCGCGCTAAGCATCTCCGCGGTGTAGTCCTCATCCGAATCAGTCGGATCGACGATAATCTCTCCGATGCGCGTTCTCAACTTAACGTGGACCGGCCGCGGAATCGTCACGCCTCGCATGACGGCGCTCGGCTCGCTGCCGTCGGCATTGAGCCGCTTTCGGTCGATCGTTTGAAGCGTTCGTTGTACGAGCTCGCCATAGGTGCGCAAGCGCGGAAACGTCTCGAAGTCCCATGCTGCGCCGCAGCTCAAGCAACGCCATTCCTGCACTCGCCATTGGGAGGGGTCGTCGAATAGAAAGCACGAGGGCCGCGGCTTCTTGCAGCAGTACTTGGGGCATGCGGCGATGTCTTTACGATCTTGGCTGATGATTCCGACCGTTAGAAAGTCGAAGGGCCGCGCATGCGCTTGGTAGGGCGCAAACACGTTCCACGTCGAGATCGTGAGCTGTTCCATTGCCGGATAGTCTTCCCACCCGAACGGCTCGACGGGTTTGCCAAGTGCCGCGCGTATCTCGCGCGTCCATGCCTCCACGATCCAGGCGCGCGGATCACCCCCGCGCGGAACAATAACCGGGGAGCGGAGCTGTCCGAGAATGAGGGATGAATACTTGCGCACGTGCGGCTCACCGTGCTCGTCGATAGTAAAGAGCGCGTAAAGCTTCTCTGAAACCGCGTAACAGTAGAGCTGCTCACGGCGCGAGTAGTCGGGCTTCCCGTCGGGGCCAAGCGAATAGTTTTCGTCTTCGCATTTCAAGATTGTGCCAGGGATCGCACTTGGGTCGTAACGATTGAGTGCGACGAATCGCCCCCACACTTCTTCGACTTCCTCCCAGGAGAGCGCACGGATAGCGTGTGTTCCATCGGCCAAGACGTACGGGCCTCCGACGCTCGGAACGAAGCCGCCGTGCTGCGTTGCGACTGGGGCGACGCTATCCGTGTCGCAGTACGCCACAGCACCGCCCCGACGCTCCACGTCGTGTACCGCCATTGCGAGCAGCAGTCGCGCTTCGGCGGTGATGAGTGCGGCGGTCGCAAAGAAGTTGAATCGTCCCGGCCGCTCCGGCCGGTCCACCCAATCCTTGAATACCTTGTCCGCGTAGACCATCACCGCGCGCAGCTTGCGCTTTTCATCGTCGGGATCGATGTCGATTGGATTTGTCTCGGCTGCTGTCCCATACGCGCCGGAAAGCGCCACGACCTTATAACCGGTCTTACGCCGCTTATCGTCGAGCTGGTCATCCGTTTCTCGTATTCGTAGCTCGATCAGCTTCAAGAAAAAGTCGTCGACGCGCGGATCGATGAGATCGGTCTCTCGAAATGGCAGCGGCGTTAGCGTGTCGAGTTGGCCGCCCTCGGCACGAAGCCGCCACGCCCGAACGATTTCCGGTCGTCCGCCCTTCATGGCGGCGTGCGCAAGGTCCGGCCCGGCGTACCAAAGCGGCTGCTCCCAGACGACCGGTCCAATACTGATCACCGAATCGTTTGCAACCTCGGGTTCGCATAGCTGCGCTTCGCTATAGCTCAAGCGCTCGCGCCGCAACGTTTCTTTCGTCGGGATCGTCACGCGGCTCGGGAGGGTCGCGCCGTTCGGATGGACGTAGGCGAAGAAGTCGAGCGCGCCGTGCATCTTCGGATCGAACAGAAGGTCTGGATCGTTACGGATGCGGTCGAGCAACGCCGCGATCTCTTCGGGTGGAATCTCTTCGACGGCGAGGCGGGCTGCGGTGTAGTGCTTCCATCAGAGCCCCAGCAACGCGTGCGCCGAGACGAACATCGAAAGGAAGTCGAGGTACACGACAGGGAGCACACCTCCGATGCTTGCCTCGACCCAACCTCCGTAGTAACTCTCGGCCGCCTGACCCATTCTGATCTTGTCGAAGTCGGGTTGAAGCTCAAGCCGTGGGCGCACGCCTAACGCATCGAGGTCGCTCTTGGCTAAGGCCGCGCCGGAGGGAAGCGTGGAGAGGTGCGGGCGATGCGGATACTTCTTGTGCTCGTTGGCGATAGCCCACAGGAGCTCAGCCGTCTTTCGTACGTCATACAGACACCCCGCAACGTTGTCGAGGGTGATTTCGCCGCTATGCTCGCCCGGCCGACCTTCGAACGGAACCCCCCATGCCTTACACGCCTTCTGCAGTGAATGGTTCCGGTCGGTATAGGCAAAATCGGCCCCCTGCGTATCGACCACGACAGCATTCTTCATGTCGAAACGGATATGGTGACGGTCGTCGCGTTTGATTCGGCAGAAGATTGGAGTTTGGAGCCCGTCCTTCGTCGTGAAGTGATGTTTAAGCGCAAAGCCGTTGCAGAATCGCGCGCCGAGGCGAGCGGTCTTGGTGGCCTTCTCCCATGAGTCGGCAATCCGGCTGAGATCGTAGACGATGTTATGGCCCGATATAACCCAGCCATGCTTGCGCGCCGGCCATATCCCGTTCTGAAAGAGCCACTCCAGCTTGACGAGTTTGAGGCGCGGTCCGGGCTCGGTATCGAGTTGGTCGCAGATGTCGCCGAGACGGTCGTAGCCTTCGGGATCGGTTGCAGGGAGGCTGTCGCGATAGAAGACCACGCGCTCTTTGCACCGCCGGTTTTCATAGAATTGCGCAACCCCGAAGGTGAGTTCGTGATTCACGGATTCTACATCAAATACGAGTACCGTTCCGTCGAGTGACGGAGGTGAGGCCCCTTTGCGCTTACGTGGTTGGCGCTTCCATCCGACCGGCTCGGCATAGGCACGCGTGAAGATGTGCGAACAAATCGAGTCGGGCTCGAT
>PMTY01000113.1 GCA_003167155.1 Candidatus Cybelea tumulisoli | reverse complement strand
CGCGAAACCAAGATGGGCCCGCTCGTCAGCAAAGAACAATACGACCGCGTCAACTCCTACATCGAGATCGGCAAGAAAGAAGCCAAGCTCGCTTCCGGCGGCGGTCGCCCCGAGAAGATGGGTAAAGGGTATTACGTTCAGCCCACGATTTTCTGCGATGTCACGAACTCCGCCCGCATCGCCCGCGAAGAAATCTTCGGCCCCGTCGCTGCCGTGATTCCATTCGAAGACGAAAAAGATGCGCTCAAGATCGCCAACGATTCGCCTTACGGATTAGCCGCCGCCGTCTGGACGCGCGATATCTTCAAAGCCCTGCGCGCCGTGAAGGCCTTGCGCGCCGGAATCGTTTGGGTGAATCACATGCAACCAACCTACGTCGAAGCTCCGTGGGGAGGCTACAAGCAATCCGGCTTCGGCCGCGAACTCGGTCCCTGGGGCATCGAAGAATATCTGGAAACCAAGCAGGTCTACATAAACCTGAATGAAGCACCAATCGGCTGGTACTGATGAAGGAAGCTCTCAAACATTGTCATCCTGAGCGAGGATTGATCGTCGCGCCCAAGCGCGACGATCAACCGCAGTCGAAGGACCCCTGTACTGAGTGCAGCGCCACTGCCGCTTCAGGGAGTTCTCCCGAGAAATTTACATGAGCACAATCCGCATCAACACACAAATCCCCGGCCCGAAATCCCGCGCGCTCTCCGAGCGCCGCGCCCAGGCCGTGCCCCGCGGCCTTTCTCACGGCACGCCCATCTATGTAGCCAAAGCCGAAGACGCATGGCTGGAAGACGTTGACGGCAACCGCTACATCGATTGCACCGCGGCCTTCGGCGTCGCGAATGCCGGCCATTGCAATCCGCGAGTTACCGCTGCGGTCCTCGAGCAAGTCGAGCGCCTCGTGCACGGCATGGGCGACGTTCATCCGTCTGCGATCCGCGTGCGGCTCTTCGAGCGCCTGTCGCAAATTCTGCCGAAGGGTCTCGACAGAATTTTTCTGGCAACCACCGGCTCCGAAGCGATCGAAGCCGCACTAAAGACCGCGATGCTGTACACCGGCAAGACGCGGTTTGCGGCCTATCGAGGCGGTTATCACGGTCTCTCTTTCGGCGCTCTCGCCGTCGGCGGAATCGACCGCTTCCGCGCGCCCTTCGCGGCCGCACTCGGCAGCGAACCGCTCTTGCTCGATTTCCCCAAAGCGGACGGTACGCTCAAGGCTGCGGAGGCGGCTTCGGAGACGAATCGCAGGCTCTCCGAACGAGACGACATCGCTGCGCTGGTCGTGGAGCCGATCCAAGGACGCGCCGGCATTATTCTGCCTCCTCCGGGATACCTTCGCGCGCTGCGAGCGGTCTGCGACGAACGCCAAATCGTGATGATCGTCGACGAAATTTACACTGGCTTCGGGCGTACCGGGGCGTGGTTTGCCGTCGAACGCGAAGGCGTCGTCCCGGATATCCTCTGCATCGGAAAGGCGATGGGCTCCGGCTTTCCGATCAGCGCCGCAGCAGGACGGTTGCAGGTCATGGACGCGTGGCCTATCTCAAGCGGCGAGGCTCTTCACACTTCGACCTACCTTGGGCATCCGGTCGGCTGCGCCGCAGCGGTCGCCACGATCGACGAGATCGAACGATTGCAGCTTCCCGAGCGTGCTCGCCGGCTCGGCAGCGAGCTCGGCTCGCGCCTGCGCGAGCTTAGCTCGCGCGGCATCGTCGAAGTACGCGGCCGCGGCTTCTTGTGGGGCATCGCCTTCCACGACGCCGAATTGGCCGCAGCGGTGGTCAAGCGGGCGCTCCGTGCGGGGGCGATCTTCCTGCAATCCGGGATCAGGGGCGAGGTTATTGCGATTTCGCCGCCGCTGGTCATGGGCGAAGAGCAGCTCGCACGCGCCCTCGAAATCCTCAAGGTCGCCATCGAAGAAACGGCATAACACGCAAGCGTGAAACGCTTACGGATCGGAATCGTCGGCGCAGGGTTCGGTGCCATCGGCCATCTCCCGGCGCTACTCAATCATCCTCGGTTTGAGGTTATCGCGATCGCCTCGCCGACCAGCGCCCCCGCGATCGCGCGTGAAGCCAATCTTCCATTCGCATTTGCTTCGTGCGAGGAAATGCTGGCCGGGTGTTCGCTGGACGCCGTCACCGTTGCCTCGCCGCCGTTCGCTCATGCCGGCAACGTCCTGGCAGCGCTTGCGGCCGGCAAACACGTGATCTGCGAGAAACCGTTCGCGCTCGGCGTTGCCGACGCGCAAGCCATGCTCGAGGCGGCGAACGCAGCCGGCACGGCGTGCGGCGTCGCGCACGAATTTCGCTTCATTCCTCAAATTCAAGCGCTCAAAGAACTGGCAGAGCACCGGCACCTCGGGGACCTTCGCGATCTCGAGATCACCCTGCTGCGCTCGTCGCTGCGCCGCAGCGAGCGACGTCCGCGCAGCTGGTGGTTCGACGCGCGGCGAGGCGGAGGCTTGGCCGGGGCGGTGCTCTCACACCTGATCGATCAGGCAAGTTGGCTCGGTAACTACGTGCCCGAAGCAACAATGGGGTTTCGCCGAACCGCGAATGCGCAGCGAGAGGACGACTCGGGGCCCTTTGAATCGACCGTCGACGACGGCGCCTTTGCGCTCGTGGACTACGGCAACGGCTTCGTGGCGCGACTCGCCGCCGATGGCACGGCTGCCGTCGAGAGTTACACGTGTGCCTTGCACGGCGAGAAGCGTACCGCCGTTGCCAGTGGGCCGGCTCTGACCGAGCTCACGCTCTACACGGTCGATGCCGAAGAAACCGACGAGCTGACGTGCACGCCGTCGCGCTATAGCGCGTACGAAAGCCTCGGTGCCAACGTCCCGCCACTGATGGAACTCTACGACGAGCTGGTGAAAAAGATCGAGGGTAAGGCAAACGCGCTTCCCTCCTTCGAGGAAGCCCTCGCAACGCAGAAGGCGCTGGCAGCCCTCGGTTACGGTTCCTGACCCTTCGCATATCGCCAGAGTAGATTGAGTCCAGTCGTCGTCGCGCGCCGTTGAACCGTTTCACGATCGCCGTCGAGCCGAAAGCTCCAGGCGCGCGAGGGTTCCGTGCCGTCGTCTAACGCAAAGATCACGAGGCCAACCGGCTTCTCGGGCGTGCCGCCGCCCGGTCCCGCAATCCCAGTCGTCGCCAGGGCAACGTCGGCACCCAAACGCGTGCGCGCGCCACGCGCCATCGCGCGCGCGACCTCCTCGCTCACCGCGCCGAAGCGCTCGAGCGTCGCCGCCTCCACGTCGAGTTCCCAGCGCTTCACCGAGTTGTCGTACGCGACGACGGCTCCCACGAAGGTTTGCGACGAGCCCGGGACGCTTGTAAGCGCGGCCGCGATGCGACCACCCGTGCACGATTCCGCGATCGCTAGACGCTGGTGCCGCGACGCAAGCAGCGCTAACGTCGCACTCGACGGCGTATCGGCGTCGTAACCGAAGACCCCGTCTTCGAGCCGCCGAACGATCTCGCGCTGAAGCGGCGCGATCATTGACTCGGCTTGCGCGGCATCGGGCGCCTTGGCCATGATCTTCACGTCAGCCCGGAATTCATGCGCCAGGACCGCGATTTTTGGGTTCTCACTCGAGCGGAAGAGATCTCCGATGCGGTGATCGATTTCGGACTCCCCCAGACCGATCGTGTGGATGATGCGCGTAACGATCGTTTCGCGTGCGCCGAACCGTTCGCGCAGAAGCGGCACCACCTGCTCGATAAGCATCGGCTTCATCTCGCCGGGCACGCCTGGCATGCAGGCCACGAACTGTTCCCCGCTTGCCAACGCAATGAAGCCGGGCGCCGTGCCCCGCGGATTGTCGAGCGGCACGCTGCCGGCGGGCAACTCCGCTTGCTTGCGATTGTTCGCGCGCATCGGCCGCCCGAACTTCGCAAACGTCGCCTCCATCGCGCGCAGCGCGGGCTCGTAGATCTCCGTTCCAACGCCAAGCGCGCTGCAGACCGCCTCGCGCGTGAGATCGTCGACGGTCGGACCAAGACCGCCGGTCATGACGACGCCATCGGCCCGAGAAAGCGCCGTTCGAATCGCCGCCGCGATTCGCTCGCAGTTGTCGCCAACGCATTGCGTCGAGTGAACGTCAATGCCCGCGCGTGCGAGCTCGCCCGCGATAAAGGGCGTGTTCGTGTCTACGAGTTGGCCGAGGAGCAACTCCGTCCCGACCGCAACGATCTCAGCGCTCGGCATCGCCCTGCTCGAACCACGCTGGATACTCGAAACGCACGTCGGCGCGGAACCCTCGAGCCGCTTCGATCATCGCGGCACGCCTCAGCGGCGAGCTTTCGGGAGCGGGATGCTCGGCGCGCACGCGTTCTCGCTGCTGCGCCAGGTTTTCGATAAAGCGCGTGAATCGCCCATCCATCGCGCGCTGCAGCGCATTCTTGAGAACCTTGCCGACGCGCGGGGCAAGTCCCGCCGTTGAGATCGCAATGCGGACTGGCCCCGCCATTGCAATGGCTGCCATTGCGACGAATCCGTAGCGCGGCTGATCGATGCAGCAGAGCAGAAAGCGATGGTGGTCTGCAAGCTTGCGCAGGCGCGCCGAAAGCGCTTCGTCCTGCGGAGTCGAAATCACAAAGAACGCGTCGCTCACGTCCTCGTCGCGCAGCTCCGCGACCTCGCAGATCCGACGCACGCGCGCGCCCGACTCCTCCAGCGCGGCGGCTTTTGCAATCGCCTCCGGGTCGTCCGCGTCGCCGATCACGACGCACGTGCGGCCTTCCACGTTGAGGCTGACCGGATAGAATGCCCTTCGACTCGGCTCAGGACGTCCTTCGACGGGCTCAGGATGACAATTCATTAGTAGTCGACCGGGCGAAGGTAGAACTCGTTGATCGCGGTGTTGCTCAGCATGGCCGTCGTCGGAAGATGCCGCTTCCAGTGCGTCGAGTCGACGCGCCGGCGCACCAGCTCGATTTCCTCCTTCTTGAAGCCCCGTTCGATCATGGCAGCATCGGAATAGCCCTGCAAGAGGCATTCAAGAATCGCATCGGCGCGCACGTAGCTGATTCCGAGGTCGGCTTCGTCGGTTTGGTCGGCCTCGAGATCGGCGCTGGGCGCCTTATCGATCAACGGCTTCGGCACGCCGAGATACCGCGCCAGCGTCCAGACCTGACTCTTGAAGAGATCGCCAATGGGATTGACCGGCGGCGCGTCGTCCGCGTGCCAAGTGAAGTATCCCAAGAGGCGCTCGGTTTTGTTTCCCGTCCCGATCGGTAATGCGTCGAACTTCGCGGATTGGTCGAACAGCACCACCATCCGCGTGCGCGCCATGACGTTGCCGCGACGGCGCGCACCCGCATCCGGCTGGGACTGCAGATATCCGTCGACGGCCGCACTGATATCGATCGTCACGCATTGGATCCCCGTTGCCTCCACGACCAGGGCTGCGTCGGTGAGGCTCGACCGATTCGAGGATCGATACGGCATCCGGATGGCGTAGACGTTCTCGGGTCCCAGAGCTCGCGCACAAAGAAAGGCCGTCACCGCGGAATCCACGCCACCCGAAAGCCCGATCACGGCTCTTGGGATTTTTCTGCGTAGAATAAGCTCGTCGCGCAAAAACGCCACCAGCCAGTCTGCCGTGACCGCCGGATTAAGGCCCGGCGGTTCCAGGAGCGCGGCGCTTGGCTCAACGATCGGCAGCGTCACGGTCCGCCTCGCGGCAAAGGGAGCTCGGGATCGAGCAAGAGATTCGGCAAGACGGCCGCCAGATCTCCCAACAACGGCAACGTTGCTCGCGCGCGGTCGATCTCGCGCAAATCGAGATCCGCTCGTACGATACAGGCCTCCGTCGCCGGCGCCTGTACGAGAATGCTCCCGCGCGGATCGACAATAAACGACGAGCCCGTCATTCCCTTGCCGCCCTCGAATCCCGTGAGGCCCGCGTAGATGACGAAGATGCCGTGCTCGATCGCGGCCAATCGCAGCGTGTCGCGCCATTGGGTGATGCTGGCCAGTTCGCCTTCCGCTTCGATTCCGCGCCCCGGCGACGCACTGGGCACGATGAGAACCCGCGCGCCCTTGACTGCCGCCAACGTCGCAGAGATCGCATGGCAAGCGTCCTCGCAGACCAGCAGCGCCATTCTCCCGAACGCCGTCTCAAAAACGCCGAGATGGCGCCCGCGCGACAGAAAGCGTTCTTCGTCGAAGACGCCGTACGTCGGCAAGAACATCTTGCGGTGAACGTGCACGATGCGTTCGTCGCGCGGCTCCACGTGTACGTAAGCGGCGCTATTGTAATAGGTCCCGTTGTCGTTTTCAAAAAACCCCGCAACGAGATCGGCCGTTTGCCCGCCGCTCGCCTCACGCCAGGTCGCCGCCAGATCGCGCGCAAAGGCCTGCGCCGTGACGGCCAGCTCGTAG
The DNA here is from genome assembly GCA_003167155.1 of Candidatus Cybelea tumulisoli. Taxonomy (GTDB): domain Bacteria; phylum Vulcanimicrobiota; class Vulcanimicrobiia; order Vulcanimicrobiales; family Vulcanimicrobiaceae; genus Cybelea; species Cybelea tumulisoli. The sequence goes on along the minus strand of PMTY01000113.1, from coordinate 10,198 downwards.
ACCGCGCCTTCGAGGAAGTATCCAGTCATCGAGGCCTCCGGCAGCACGACTAAGTTCGGCGGTTCCGCCGCGAGCTGGGCGAAAGCTTCGCCTGCGGAGCGCAGATTGGCGCGGTACTCCCCTTTGTCGGGTTTTGTTTGCACGATCGCCACCCGCAGCGCAGCCGCTTCAGTCACCCGAGACGCTCGTCGCCAGTTCCACCTGTTCGTCGCCAGGCTTCTTCATGCCGAGTTGCGCCGCGCAGATCTCGGCCGGATAGGTCCAGATCTCGGCGAGCGTCGGATGCAAGTGCGGAATGCGCATGAATTGGTCGACCGTCGCTTCGAAGTTCATCGCCACGATTATCTCATGAATCAGCTCGGATGCCTGCGGTCCGATGACCGTCGCGCCAAGGATGCGGCCGCTTTTGCTGTCGGCCATCATCTTGACGAACCCTTTCGTTTTGGCCAAACACTGCGCCTTGCCGTGCTCGGCAAAGTCGTACCGTCCGCTGACGTAGGCGATGCCGCCGCGGCGCAGATCTTTTTCGCTCAATCCGACGGCCGCGACTTGCGGATCGGTAAAGATTGTGTGCGCGCCGACGAGACGGTAGTCGGCGAGCTCCGAGCCGTTCAGACATGCGTTCCGCGCGGCGACCTCGCCCTGATAGATTGCAACGTGGACCAGCATATACTCGCCGGTAACGTCGCCGACGGCATAGACATTCGGGTTGCTCGTGCGCATGGCTGCGTCCACCACAATGCCGCCGGCGGCATCGTACGCGATTCCGGCTTCTTCCAAGCCCAAGCCCGCCACGTTGGGCACGCGGCCGAGCGCGTAAAAAATCTCTTCACCCACCGCCTCGTAGTCGCCGCCATCGCGATTGTAGCGCACGACTTTTTCCTCGCCGCGCCGCAGCACTTCGGTCAGCGTCGATTGCGTGACAACCTCGATTCCCTCTTCGACGAAGTACTGCGTGAGCGCGTTTCCGACGTCGTCGTCGCTCGCAGTCAGCAGATGGCCGCTGCGAATCAAAAGCGTCGTGTGCGCTCCCATTCGCGCGAGATACTGTCCCAGTTCGCAGGCAGTGTAGCCTCCCCCCAGCACGACCACCGATCTCGGAATCCGCTCGAAGTCCAGGACGGCATCGCTGTCGACGTAGCCCGTAGCGCTCAAGCCCGGCAGCGCGTTGTCACTCACGTTGCTGCCGGTCGCAATCACAAAGTGGTTGGCCTCGAGCACCGTGCTCTCCCCGACGAGCAGCTGCGCCGGCGAGAGAAAGCGCGCGACTCCGCGATAAAGCGGGAACGCGTTTATGCCCTCGATGCGATAATCGGCGAACTCCTTGACGAGAACGCGTTTACGGGCGGCAATGAACGGCAGGTCGATCTTCACCAGTCCCGCCTCGATGCCGAGCGCGTCGGCGTCACGCGCATCCTGGAGTGCGTCGCTCGAGGCTAAGAGCGCCTTGCTGGGCATGCAGCCGCGTAGAATGCACAGACCGCCGAGCGGCCCAGGGTCTACCAGCGCGACGTCGCAGCCGAAGTCGCGCGCCGTGCGGGCCGCGGCGTAGCCGCCCGACCCCGCCCCAACCACGACAAGATCGTGTCTCATCGTCTACTGGCCTACAAAGGGAAGCGGCTCATTTCCTGTTAAAGACGTTTTGGCGTGTTGGCGGGAACCAATCTCTCTGCTTCGGTGAATCCGCGCCCTTTACGGCTTGGCGATCTCTTGATTGCGGGCTGGCCGGCGACGGTCGCGGTTGCGCTTGCCGGATTGACGCTGGGCTTTTTCGCGTGGTACGCGTATTTCGTTCCCGGCCTGAGCGGCGCAGCAAGCGAAATCGGCCTGATCGGGGCGATGCTCGGCGTCACGGCCTTGGCAATCGCCACGTGGCTGGGGTACTCGCGCTACCTCTCCCAGCGCGCGGGGATAACCCTCGCCCGTTCCCTCCGGTACGATGCACTCACCTGGCCGCCGTTTCTGTTGCTGTGGCTCACGTTCGTTTCGTCATCGCCGCTAACGCACGGCGCGCGCCTCTTTCTCGTCGCGGCCGCAGTTTTCTGCATCGCCAAGGTGCTGATCGCCGCGCGCTTCAACCAAACCGTTCGCGAGGTCTTGATCGATTTCGCCGCTACTCGTATCGCGATCATCGTCATTGCCGAGTTGGCGGCGGTAATCATCGGACAGCGCGCCGGCACCCACGTTCAAGAATCGTCGCACGTGTTGCTTGCGGTCTGGGGGCGCTGGGACGCCGTGCACTATCTCGACATCGCGACGCAGGGTTACCAAGGCACCGACATGGCCTTCTTCCCGCTCTACCCGCTGCTTATCCGCCTCGTGGGAGCGTTGGCGGGAAACCACCTTATCGCCGGCCTGCTCATCTCCAACGCGTCCTTTTTTCTCGGACTGCTCTACCTCTATAAGCTGCTCGAGCACGAATACGATCGCGCCGTCGCGCGCCGGGCGATCTTTTACGTTTCGATCTTTCCGACTGCGGTCTACTTTACGGCCGTCTATACCGAGTCGCTCTTCTTCATGCTGACGGTTGCGTCGTTTTATTACATGCGCGAGCACAAGTGGTGGATCGCCGGATTTGTCGGATTTTTGGCCGCGCTCACCCGCGTCGAGGGAGTCTTGTTGCTCGTGCCCTTCCTGATGGAATGGTCGGCGGTGCGGGAATCCCCCAAAAAGTCGGACCGGTACGGAGTCTACGCCGCGGCGCTCATTCCGCTCGGTCTAGCCGCCTATATGGCCTATCTCTGGGTCCTGCGCGCCGATCCGCTCTACTTTTCGCACGTCCAGATCCATTGGAACCGGCAGCTCGCTCCGCCGTGGGTCAGTGTGATCAACGCCTTCGCGAAGCTGGCGCATGGCGGCGGCGCCTCCGTCGCACACGAGTCGCTCGAGGTCGGCTTTACGCTGCTGATGATCGGCGTCTTACTGGCCGGCTGGCACAGTCTGCGCCCCTCCTATATCGCCTACATGGCGCTCTCCATCCTCGTGCCGATGTCGACGTCAAACCTCATGTCGATGCCTCGCTTCGCGCTGGTGCTCTTTCCGATGTTCGCCATTCTGGCGCGCTGGGGCGAACGTCCGTGGGTGAACAACGTAATCCTCGCCTTCTCGCTGCCGCTGCTTGGGCTCTTTACCGTGCTCTTCGCCGATTGGTACTGGGTTGCATAGGCGCGGGGTACGCCAATTTATAAAGTTCGGCATCGTCGGCGCCTCCGGCACGCTAGTAAACTTCCTCGTGGCGCACGTGCTCGAGAAGACGACTTCGCTCTCCTGGTTCACCGATTTCGCGATCGGCTTTATGGTCGGGGGCGTGTCGAACTACATCTTCAATAGAATCTGGACGTTCCGCTCCCGCCGCAACCCATTGGTCGAGGGCCTGCAGTTTCTCACCGTTTCCGCCGTCGCCCTGATCGCCGGGCGCGTCGTCTTCTCAATCGCGCAGCATTTCGATATCCGCCACTTCACGGCGACCTGGTTCGTCGCGACGCTCTCCGGCACGTTCGTGAACTTCTTCATGAACAAGTATTGGACGTTTCGGCATCTCAATTGAATAGAGCTTGGATCGCCGGCCTGCTTGGCGTTCTCGCGATCGCACTGGCCTTGCGATTACATGGCATCGGTAACCCAATCATGGATCACCCGGGTTGGCGGCAAGGCGATACCGCCGCAATCGCTCGGAACTTCGCAGAGCGCAAGTTCAACATCATGTACCCGCAGACCACGTACAACGGCCCTCCGCCCAACTACGTCGAGCTCGAACTTCAAATCGTCCCATTCCTGGCCGCATCGCTCGATCGAGTCTTCGGCGTTCATGAGATTTTCGGGCGCCTAATCGCGGTGGCGTTCAGCCTCGGTACCGTACTCATGCTCGCCGTTTTTGCGCGCTGGCTTTTCGGCAGCGCGCTGGCCGGTTTGATCGCCGGCTTCTTCTACGCAATTTTTCCCGGGAGCGTCTACTACGGGCGAACCTTCATGCCCGATTGCGCGATGGTCTTTTTCCTGACGGTTGCGCTCTACGCCGCCGCGCGATTGCTTCTGGACCAAGAACGGCTCGCGGCGCGCGCCGTCGCTTGGACGACCGCGCTTCTTACGCTCGCGTACCTCGCGAAGCCCGTCGCACTTTTGGGACTGGCCCCGCTCTGCGGTCTGCTCTGGGACCGCTTTCGCGCCCGCAAAGCAATGGCTCCGGCCGGGATCGCGGTTCTCGTGCTTCTTCCCGTTCTGGTCGTGTGGCTCTACGATCGCCGCGTCGCCTCCTACGCCGAATGGCATTGGGCCAGCGGCATTACCAGGCTCCACGTCCTTCCCTCGCTCGGAGGTGCGTTTGGCAGCCTAACTGCGTTGGCTGCTAAGTGCACGCAGTTCCGAATCGCGCTGGGAATGCTGCGAGAGACGATGCTCGGCGGGATCTCATTCTTGCTCGCCATCGCATCCTTTATTGCGCTGCCGTGGATAAGCGCGCGCAGCAAGACGCTTCTCTGGGCGTGGCTGGGAGGTGGTCTCGCCTACATTTTCGTCGTCGTGACCGTCGAGCGCGTGGACTATTATCTCTATCCGCTTTTACCGCTGTGCGCCTTGGTCATCGGCGGAATGCTCGCGCGGTTTGTGGCGCTGGTGCGCGGTGTCGACGCGGCGCGGGCGGCTCGCTACGCCCTGGTCGCGCTCGTTCCCCTCGTAGCATTCGCCGCACTCCTGACGAGCCGCGCTCCGGTTGCGGCGTACTACGCGTACAACGGGCAGGCCTACCGCAACGCGGTCGAACTCGATCGTACGCTGCCGCCCGATGCACTCGTCGTAATAGCACATTACGGCGCCGACTTGCAATACTACATCGATCGCTTCGGGTGGGAAGAGGACCCGCTGCTTTGGACTCCCTTCGACGAAGAGAGCGCGATTGCCAAAGGCGCGCGCTATTTCATCGCGGTCGAGGACCATCGCCTGCGGCACAACCTCGAGTTGTGCGCCTGGCTGCAACGCTTTCCCGTGAAAACCAGCGAGGGCGAGTGGCCAGTCTACCAGACTTCGCCCGGCGCGGCGCCGGCGAGCGCGATGCGGTTCTGGCAAGCTTTCCGCAAGGCCGAGCGGCGCGGGTTAGGCAGAGCCTTCCTCGATTCGCGAGGCGTCTGCCGAATCAGCCGGGGTTGACGTGCCAGGACTCGAGCAAGGTATAAAACGCGTCGGGCCCTACGGCGATGCTCCCGCGGAACGGATAGTCGAGTCCGACGACGAGGAACAAGACGAGACCGATCGTTAGGCTCAACCCACCGATCATCAGCTGCTGCATCAGCGTGCGCTCGAAGCCGAAGAGATAGGTGAAGGCAACGGTGATGTACGCTCCGGCGACCAGCACAGTCCACATGATGCTATTGATCCCAATGAAGTCGATCGTTAGGCGGGTCTCCCGGTCCGCCAGTGCCGTGTCCATGGCCGAGAGCATCTGCGCGTGAACGTCGGCAACGCCGGCCGAAGCCACGGGTAAGTGACGGACGTACCGGTCGGCCGCCTCTAGCAGCGCATTTGATGCCGCCGCCCGTTCCCCGTGACGCATGCGAGGCCATTCGTCATTGATGACGGAGCGAACGTACGCTTGCAGCATCGTCTGGAGCTTCTCGGGGTTCGGAAACGATTCGGCATCGCGATAGACCGTCGCCAGCGCTTCGGCTTCCTCGTAGCTTCGCGCCTCGGCCTGGTTGAATCGTTCCCAGGTACCGATTGCGACGAATGCCAGCAAGACGGCGTAGACGACGCCGATAACGGCGAGAATGAACCCGGCGCGATCGTTGTGCTCCAGCCGGATCGCTTTCGACGTATGGGCGGCGACCAAATAGCCCATCGCGAGCGTGGAAACGACGAACCCTCCGACGATCAGAAAGGCTGCGGCCAGCGTGGGCAACGATTCGAGCCAAGCGATCATTGATTCGTCCTTACTTACGGCAACGGCAGCAGCGACGCGGCGCCGAAAGTTGTCGACTGCGACGGCACCTCCGGTACGCCCGACAAGACGAGCTGACGATAAACGATCAACCGATTGGTATCCTTCGCCACCTCTAACTCGAGTTCGTAACTTCGTTTAATGGCCGACGTAAGATCGTCGGTGTCAAACGTGTAGCTGAAGCGGCGAAGGTCCCGTCGCAGCAGCGCATTGGTCGCGTCGAACTGTTGATACGCGCGCGCGATCTCCAGGCCCGTGGCCCGGTAGGTCGGATAGTTTGACACCACGATTTCCCGCTTGAGCTTCGCCTGGTCGATCGTGGCCTTCATCGCCGCGAGCGCCGCGCTTTGCGGATCGACCGCGAGTCCGCCGTCCACCGTGGCCAGCGCATCGTCGAAGCTGCCTTTGCTAAACTCCAGCCTCGCCAAGTCGGCCGCCGCTTCGACGAATCCGGCCCGCGCCCGAGCATCGGTGGGGTCGACGCGCAACGCCAAACGATACGACGTTGCCGCGTCGCGCACGCTTCCTTGAAGCAGCGCGACGTCGCCCTGGTGCACGCGCGTGTTCACGATCCAGCGCTCGATCGAACCGGCGCAACCGCCCAGTGCTAAGGCCCCGCAGAGCGCGGCTACCGCTCTAAAAATGAATTTGACCCGCAAATCGGGCAACCACCTCAATCACGACTGCGGCCGGATAGAGGATCGCTTGCGAGAGCAGCGATCCGATGATGGCCGTCAACGAAAGATAGAACACCATGGAGCGAACCTCCTGGATGCTGCGCTTGCCGTGGATTGCCTGGTCCGTGATCATCGACGACGTCGGGTCGACGAACAGCGTGAAGGCAATGGTGCCCACCCCGTTGATGATTCCGGAAAGACCGACTGCCGTGCGCACGACGAGGGGATCTAAGACCGACGCAAGATACGAAGCCTGTACGCCGATTGCGTAGACGCACATGACGACCGTGTTGAAAATCAGCAGCCGCTTGGGCACATCCCGCCACTGGAAGGAGCGCAGCGTGGCAAGCTTCGGCAACCGTTCCGAGCGGAGCACCTCCGCGATGACCCGCGGCGATGCGAGCCGCAGGAGCGAATGCGGCACCGACCCTCTGGCTTCAAACGACTGCACGCCTCGACGAAAGAGATAGGTGAACATCGGCAGGAAGAGCGCAAAGACGACCATGCCGCACGTCCCGGCCAAGACGATCAGACGCAGCTGAAGCTCGAACACGTGGTGCCAGGCGGCCACATTTACGACGGCGTTGCCGGCTTCATCGGAGAGCGGCCCGACGAAGAGCAGCATGAAAAGGTTGGCCAGCCGTCCCGTCGTGACGAATAAATTGAAGAGCGAAATCGAGGTTGCGATGCGTTTGGTTTGGACTCCCGCAAGGCGCGCGGCGTATGCGGCAATCGTCACACCCTGGACGATAAAGGTGATCGCCATCGCGCCGATGAGCTTCCCCGACCACAGATGCGGCGTCGCCGAGGCCAGCATTACGCGGCGGTACGGCTCCAATCAATAGCAGATTCGTCGACCGGGCCGATAATGCACAGCCCAAGGTTCTCTTCGAGCAATAGCTCTTGCGCGAGCTGCTGGACCTCATCGGGGGTGACTGCATCGATGCGCTCTTCGACTTCCTCGGAATCGACGTGCCGCCCGAGCGCAAACTCGTTGCGCCCCAGGCGAATCATCCGGCTCGAGGTGGACTCCAGCTGTAACGTGAGGCTGCCTTTGATATGTTCTTGCGCAAGCCGAAACTCGTCGTTCCCGATCGGCATCGACCGTACCGCAGCGAGCTGCTCGACGGTAAGATCGATGCAAGCCTGGACGTTTTTGGGAGATGTGCCGGCATAGATCCCAAAGAGGCCAGCACGCCGGTACGCTGGTTGGAACGAGTAGACGGTGTAGACCAGTCCCCGCTTTTCGCGAAGCTCTTGGAAGATGCGGCTCGACATGCCCCCGCCCAAGACCGTGTCCAAAACCGAGAGCGCATACCTGCGTTCGTCCGCGACGTCCAAGCCGCGGCTGCCGAGCACGACGTGGGCTTGTTCGCCGTCCTTGAACCGGACGTGCCGCCCCGGCGTCGTCGGCGGGGAATCCGGTTCGGGCAAAATGCACGACCCTTCGAACTCGGCAAAACGTTGGGACACCAGCTCGACAAACCAATCGTGCTCGACGTTGCCCGCGGCCGCCACCAGGACCGAGTTCGGCGCGTAGTGTGCCCGCATATGCGAGCGCAAGTCCTGCGGAGTGGAGGCCAGGACGGTCTCCTCGAATCCAATGGTGGGTTCGCCCAAACTCGAACCGCTCCACATCGTCTGCAAGAAGAGATCGTGGATCAAGTCGTCCGGCGAGTCCTCGTACATCTTGATCTCTTCCAGTATCACCTGCTGTTCTTTGGCGAACTCCCGCGGATCGAACAATGAGTGCAGGAACATATCCGAGAGCACTTCGAGAGCCAGCGGGACGTGACGATCGATTACCTTCGCGTAGTAACAGGTCGCTTCTTTATCGGTAAAGGCGTTCATGTTGCCGCCGACTCCGTCCATGGCTTCGGCGATCTCTCGCGCGCTGCGGCGCGACGTGCCCTTAAAGAGCATGTGCTCCACCAGGTGAGAGATTCCACGGCGCTCGTGAGACTCGACGGACGATCCCACGTCCGCCCAGATGCCCACGGTAGCCGAACGCACCCCCGGCATCGCTTCGGTCAGCACGCGGAGGCCACTGGGAAGGGTCGTCTTCTTATACACTTGCGAAGCTCACGTTACCGGCTTGAAGGCGTCGTGTTCCCATTGTGCGTCCCAGAAGGCGCCGCCGGTCTCGCCCATGGCGCGCTCGCGCAACGCCTGCGTGCCTTCGCTGCGCAGAACGGTCACGCTGAAGACCGTCCGCGAAGTCGGCCTCGCCAGGTCGCCGTTCACGACCTCGCCTTTGCTCACGTCGATCGGAACCGCCGCCCAAAAATCTATCTCTTCTGCGTCCGGAGCGGCAGAGAAGATATTTCCCGTCAGCGAGACGATTTCGTCGACGAACTCCGCACGCGTCAGCGGGTGGTGAAACTTCACACCCCAAATTCGAATTCCAACGATCAAATGTCTATCCAGCTCGTTGGCCGAGACTTGATTGACTTCCGCCGGCCACTGCGTCCGGAAGATTGCTTGGCCGATGCTCTGCGCGATATCGCGCCGGTTGCCGACGGCGCGTGCCGCGGCGTCTAGATCCGCGACGGTCGGTGCATACGCGCAAGCGATCGAACTTGCCGCCGTAAATGCGAGCGCTGCCATCAGGACGACCTTAGTACGATTGCGCAAAATAGGCCCGGGACTTTGCCGGTTCCCCACAGGCAGTGCAGCGGACGTCGCCTTCCAGGAGCTCCCGCAGGACGCGCGTCGTTGCCGTGGTAAGGCGCTTGACTTCCGCTTCACATTCGGGGCGCTCGCACCACGCGATATCGATCATCCCGGCCCGCGCGCTGCAGAGCTCCAAAAACTCGCTTCGGTCGCCCGTGGCGATCGTGTGACTCTCCAAGAACGATCTGGCCTGCGCGTAGAGCGAAGCCTGAATTTCCTCGAGCAGAGCGCGCAGCGCGGGTTCGACCTCGGCAAGCGCAACGCTTTGCCGCTGTCCGCTTTCATTTTTATTCCGATCTCTGCGCGCGAGCACGGCGGTCCCCGCATCGACGTCGCGTGGGCCAATCTCGATCCGAACCGGAACGCCTCGCAGATCCCATTCGCTATACTTCCAGCCCGGTTGTTCGTCGCGAGCATCCACCCGCACCCGCAAGCCGGCCTCGGCCAATTTCCGCGCCAGAGCGTTGCAGACTTCGATTGCCCGGTCGTCGCCGGAACGAACGATCGGCACGAAAACCGCTTGGGTTGGAGCCAGCTTCGGCGGAATGCGAAGGCCTCGGTCGTCGCCGTGCGCCATGATGAGCGCTCCGAGCATGCGCCACGAAACTCCCCACGAGGTCGTATACACGTACTTGATGGTCTGATCCGCGTCGGTGAACTTGATATCGTAGGCTTTGGCAAAGTTCTGACCCAGGTCGTGCGACGTCCCCGACTGCAACGCCTTACCATCGGGCATCAACGCTTCGATCGAAAACGTCTCAACCGCACCCGGAAAGCGTTCGCTGGCGCTCTTTGCGCCCGAATAGACCGGCAGCGCCGCCACGTTCTCCGCGAAGTCTCGATACAGGCCCAGGATGCGCAACGTTTCCTCACGCGCCTCTGACGCGGTAGCGTGAGCGGTGTGGCCCTCCTGCCAGAG
>PMTY01000024.1 GCA_003167155.1 Candidatus Cybelea tumulisoli | reverse complement strand
AGCGCCTACACGTATGCCTACGCGACGATGGGCAAACTCTTTGCGTGGATCATCGGTTTTGCGCTGATCTTCGAGTACGGCATCAGCGCCGCCCCGGTCGCCCAGCAGTTCTCCGCGGCAATCCAAGACGTTCTTAAAAGCACCGGCTTTGCCTTACCCGCCTGGGCGCAAGAGTCGAACCTCATCGTTCACGGCGCCTGGTGGCTGCCGTCGAGCTGGGATCTGCTCCATTCGCAATACGACTTCGTTGCCGCGTTCTTCGTTATCGGGTTGAGCGTTCTGCTCTCGGTGGGCATTCGCGAAACGGCTACGGTGAACAACACCTTCGTAGTGTTGAAGATCTCCGCGCTGATCGTTTTTGTAATCGCCGGCCTCTTCCTCTTTCACGGTGCCAACCTGCACAACTTCAACCCGGTCGGCTGGGGAACGCTGCGCCCCTTCGGTGGTATGGCCGACTACTCGTCGTCGGCTCAACCCTATGGAATCATCGCCATCGGCGCCTACGTCTTTTTCAGCTACATCGGTTTCGACACGGCGACGACGACGGCCGAAGAGTGCAAGAACCCGCAGTTCGACGTCCCCGTCGGCGTCATCGGCGCGCTTGCAATCGGCACGCTCATCTACTGCGCGACGGCAATCGTCCTGGTGGGTGCCGTGCCGTGGAGCCAGGTTCCGATCAAGAATCCTCTCGTCTATGCGCTCGCGCCGCTGCACATGCCGTGGCTGACCTGGGTCATCACCATCGGCGTTCTGGCCGGGACGACGAGCGTCGCGCTTGCGTCGCTGCTCGGTCAGTCCCGCATCTTCTACGTGATGGCGCGCGACGGCATGCTGCCGCCAATCGTTGCGGCGGTCAACCCGCGCTTCAAGACGCCGCTGGTTACCACAATGATCACCGGCGTCGCGGTCGCGATTCTCGCGCTGATCGTGCCGCTGAATAACCTGCTCAACCTGGTCAACATCGGCACCTTGATCGCCTTCACCGTCGTCTGCGCCGGCGTGCTCTATCTGCGCCACCGTAAGCCGGACATTCCGCGCAGCTTCCGCGTGCCGTTCGTGCCGCTCTTCCCAATCTTGGGCATCGTCTGTTCGCTCTTCCTAGCGGTCTTCGGCCTTTCGCGCGCGACCTGGACGTGGTTCGTCATCGCGCTCGTCGGTGGGTTGATCTTCTTCTTCTGTTACGGCTTCCGCAAGTCCAACCCCGATGCAGTCGTCCCGGTCGAAGAACCCGAGGGCATCAGCGAGTTTTAGGGCTCGATCGAAAACACGTCTCCGCAGTTGCACGAGGTGCCACCGCCGCCTGCCGCCGCCGCGCCGTAGAGAATACCATTCATAAGTGTGAGGCCGGCCGAAGGCCGGTATCCGTCCGTCGCGTCGAAGCGATGAAGAATCCGCTCCGAATAGCCCGATCCGGCGGGAGCAACCTCGAAGATCGTGCCGCATCCCTCGTACGTTAGACATCCGCGATTGCCGCCGGCATTGGTTGTGCCGTACAAATTTCCATGCAATACGGTGAGTCCGGCGAACGGACTGCCCCCGTCGGGACTTCCGCCGAAACGATGGATGACGCTCTCTGTGAACCCCGATGCCGTTGGGGCGAGCTTGAAAACCGTCCCGCATCCCACCCCGTAATTCGAGCAGGTGCTGCCGCCGCCCGTCACGGTCGTATCGTAGAGCGCGCCGCCCATCTCGGTAAGGGTGGCGACGGGGCCGGCACCATCGTCACCGCCCGCAAAACTGTAGACGATACTTTCACGATACTCGCCGCCGGAGCGCACGAGTTTATAGACGGTCCCGTCGTTTGACGTGCCGCCCGCTTGCGTCGTGCCGTAGAAAGCGCCCTTGTATTCCAGTAATCCAGCTTGCGGCCCACTCCCGTCGCCGGAGCCTTCGAACCGGTGAACCACGCGATAGTGCGAGCCCGTCAAACTGAGCTCGTAGACTACTCCGCCTTGGGCATGCGAGCCGCCAATGCTCGCGGTGCCGTAAAGTTTACCGTGGGCTTCGACCAAGCCCGCATCGGGGTTGCTCCCCGCCTTGGGTTCGAAGAGGTGGAGATACTCAGCTCCATTGCTGCCCGGCGGCACGAATTTAAAGACCGTTCCATATTCGCGAATGTGACCAATGCGACGCCCGTTTCGCGCGCGCCAGTTGCCTCCGCCATAGGTCGTGCCGAATAATGCGCCGTCTATGGCGAGCAGCGGTGCCGCAGGGGCGGCGCCACCGTGAAAGTGGTACCCGGGAAAGCTATAAATAACTCGCTCGACAACCTGCGATCCCGTCACCGCATAGATGGTCCCCATCCCGTAGTTGCCGCCACTGATCGTCGTGCCGTAGAGCGTCCCGTTGAGCGCGATGAGCCCCGCTTCGGGAAAGTTGCCGTCGCGCAAATGAAAGCGATAGAGCACCTGGAAGCCACGATGGAGGGCTGATGGCGCATTCGGTCCTCTTGCAGTGGTCGAGTTGACCGGCACCATGCTACTCGTGCAGCCGGCCATCGCAGCGCATAAGATCCACGCCGCGTGACGGGCGAACGGACGAACCATCAGTGCGGCTGGGTGCTGTCGGAGCTCGGCGCCTGGCCGACGCCGGGCGTGACAACCTCGATGCGAGCTTCGCGCGGATGGTACCTGGCGCGCACGTTGAGCGCGCGCGCAACGGCGTCCAACGAAATTAGCACGCGCCCGCGTACGCGAAACGGCGCATGTCCGAGCGTAAGCGGCATGCCGTTCACCGTCGCGTGGGTGTTGCCGACGCGCAGCGTAAGCGTTTGACTTCCCAGAACGACGCTAATCGTTCCCGTCTTGCCGTCAACCTCGGTCTCCGCGCCCAGTGCGTCGGCGATCGACCGCAGCGGAACGAACGCCTTCGCGTTAGCGGTCGTCACCGGCGGCACATCGCTATCGACCCGCTCGCCGTCGACGAGCATGACGATTGGCCTGGAAAACGCCAGCAGCGACGCTGCGAAGAGCGCGCAGACCGCAATAAGCACGAGGCCCTGCCAGGCCATACCGCCGTACAGCTCGGCGATTCGGCGCTTCATACGGCCGATTGCGCGGTAGCCGCGCCGCCGATCTCGTCGACGTATGCGGGATACTTCTCGGCGATGACCTTTTCAATCTCCAGCCTGAGCATTCCGAGGAGTTCGCTCTCCGGATACGTACCTACCAGCGCGCCGGCGCGATAAATCGCACCCTTGCCTTTGCCGCCCGCAACGCCGACATCGGCCATCTTCGATTCACCCGGACCGTTGACCACGCAGCCCATTACGGCGACCTTTACCGGCGCGCTGTACGACTTCGCGATCGCTTCGACGGCTCGACCCAGCTCGAGCACCGATATCTCGGCGCGCCCGCACGAGGGGCAGGCGGTAATTTCGAAACCCTTCTCTCGCAAGCCCAGCGATTTGAGAATTCCCCAGCAGACCGGGACTTCTTCGATCGGATCGTCGGCCAGCGAGACCCGAATCGTATCGCCGATGCCTTCCCACAGTAGAATCCCTAGCCCAATCGCCGACTTGATCGTGCCGTCACGCAGCAGGCCGGCTTCGGTAATGCCCAGGTGCAACGCATAGGGCGTCGCGCGCTCGCGNNGCCGAGAGCACCATCGCTTCGGCGGTATGGCCGAGCGATTTCTCCAAGTCGGGCGCGAGCGAGCCCATATTAACGCCCACGCGGATGGGGATGCCTCGCGCCTTCGCCGCAGTAACGACCTCCGCTACCTTCTTTGGATCGCGAATATTGCCCGGATTCAATCGCAGCTTTGCAACCCCGGCTTCGATTGCCGCCAGCGCCATCTTATGATCGAAATGGATGTCCGCGACGATCGGCACGGGCGAACGAGAAACGATCGCCGGTAACCCCGCAGCATCGGGCGCGTCCTTGACCGTAACGCGCACGACCTCGCAGCCTTCCATCGCAAGGCCGTAAACTTGTTCCAGCGTCTTGTCGGCGTCCGCCGTGTCGGTCGTCGTCATGGACTGCACGACGACGGGGTGATCGCCGCCGATCCAGACGCTCTTTGCGTCGGCCTTACCCGTCTTATTTTGGAGAAAGATCGGATTGCTTTTGCGACGGAGTCGAAGCATTACAGCACTCCCTGGCCTTTGACGATGCGCGTGATGTCGTGGAAGGCGACGAGCATGACCAATGCAATCAGCGCTGCAAAGCCCGCCAGGTGAACCATTGCCTCTTTCTCCGGATCCACGGGGCGCCCGCGAATCAGCTCGGCGATGATGAACGCCACACGTCCGCCGTCGAGGGCCGGAATGGGAAGCAGATTGAAGAGCCCAAGCGCGAACGAAATCGTAGCGGCGAACGAAAGGTACGGCCCCCAGCCCCAATCCTGGACCGTTGCCGCCGCCTGGCCCATGCCGATCGGTCCGGCGATTTGCGGCGAGTACTTCGCAAACTGAGTCGCGAGCAGCACGATGCCTTCGACCGTTTCATCGGCGATGTTGGCGAACTGTTCGCCGCTCTCGCGTACGGCGGCAACAAATCCGACACGCTCGAATGCCGGAACCGGGGAGAAACCGATGCAGCCAAGGTTGCGGCCTACTTGTGGGGGGCAAGGGCGTGGCGAAACGTAGATCTCCGTTCGAATGCCGTTGCGTAGATAGACCAGATCGAGCCTCTTGCCCAGCGCACCGTGAATCGTATCGACCAGTTTCTTTCCGGTGGCCATCGGAACGCCGTTGATGGCAACGATCCGATCGCCCGGGCGTACGCCCCCGATGTCCGCGGGGGATCCCGAGATCACTTCGCGGACCACCGGCTGGTTCGTTTTATCGCTGGCTACGCCAAAAGCTAGCGCTCCGATCAACAAGATCGCGTAGCAGAGTAGAAAGTTGGCGGCCGGTCCGGCCAGGATGATTGCGAGTCGCCGCCAGGGCGACTTCGCTTGAAAGTTGGTCTGCGTGTCGGTGGGGTGCGCCCGAAAGCTGCGCTGCTGCTCGGCCTCCGAGGCCTTGCCGTCCTCGCCCTCCATCGCACAGAAGCCACCGATCGGAAAGGCGCGCAATGAATACTGCGTTCCACTGCGCGGGCTCGTCCAGGATGCTAAGCGCGGACCGAATCCAACGGCGAACTCGTTAACCCGGACGCCGTTTCGGCGCGCGACGACGAAGTGCCCGAACTCATGTAGGACGATCAACACCGAAAGCATCACCACAAATGTGGCGACCTTTTCGAATCCGATCAGGGTGACGACGGCGAGGAGATTCAACGATTCGATGACCTTTCGATTCCTTCAACGATTGCTTGCGCGTTTACCCGGGCCCCCCGGTCGGCCGAGCGAACCCCTTCGAGAGTGGCCGGGGCCGGGCGCGTTTGCTCCATGGTACGTTCGATAACCATCGAGATTTTCCCGAAAGCAATCTTACCCTGGACGAAGGCGTCCACCGCGACTTCGTTTGCCGCCGAGAGCACGGCCGGCGCCGTACCGCCCCGAGCCAGCGCCTCGTATGCTAAGGCGACACAGGGGAAGCGGACCGGATCGGGCGCCTCGAAATCGTATCGCAAGGCGACCTCCCCTTGCTTCGCCCCCAGCATGGCCAGCACGTCCCCGGCGGGCGCTGACGAATCGAGTCGCCCGGGATAGGCCAACGCGTAGCCGATTGGGAGCCGCATGTCAGGGGCGGCGAGCTGCGACTTTACGCTGCCGTCGGTAAAGAGCACGAAGCCATGCGCGATCGATTGGGGATGGACGACGATGCGTATTTGATCGCCTGGAAAGCCGAAGAGACGGCTGGCTTCGATGACTTCCAGGCCCTTGTTCATCATCGTTGCCGAATCGATTGTATTTTTTGTTCCCATTTGCCAGGTCGGGTGCGCCAGCGCGGCCTTTAAATCGGCATGCTCCATCTCCTCGCGAGACGTGCGCCAGAACGGGCCGCCGGAGGCNNGGCAGCAGCCGCGCGCCGCTGCGCTGCGCCGACTCGACGAGCAGCGCGCCGGCCGAGACGATGAGCTCTTTGTTTGCAACGGCTACGTCGATGCCGCGCTCCACGGCGGCGAAGACGGCTTCGAATGCCACCGACCCATCCGTCGCGGCGAGCAGGATCTCAGGCTCGCTCTCTACGGCGACGCGCAGCAGCCCCTCGGCGCCGTCGGCGATCGTCGTCGCGATTCGGGCCCCGAATCGCCGCGCTTGCTCGCGGAGCAGATCTTCATTGCGTCCCGCGGCTAATCCGACGACCTCGAATCTTTCGGGATGCGCGCCAATCACGTCGAGCGCCTGAGTGCCGATCGAACCCGTAGACCCTAGAATTGCTACCCGGCGGCGACCAGTCATGGAAGCTGCAAGATCCCCAGCAGATGCAGCGTCGCAAAGAAGACGACGCCGCCCAGCAGATAGGAATCGAACCGGTCCAAGACGCCGCCGTGACCCACGATCATCGCGCCCGCGTCCTTGACGCCGGCGTCGCGCTTAAAGGCCGACTCCACGAGGTCTCCGATCTGGGCCGCGATGCAGGTCGCAACGCCCAGTGCGGCGCCCTGCCACCACTGCAGGTGCAGCGGCGCAAACCACGTAGCGCCGATGGCGAACGCGGTGGCAACCACCAGCGATCCGACCGAGCCTTCAACGGTCTTGCTCGGCGAGATTCGCGTGAGCGGATGACGGCCAATGGTCGACCCGACGAGCATCCCGAACGTATCCGTCAACACGATAATAACGATGACGTACAGCGTCAGCCACATGCCGTTGCCCGGGATCTGACGGATGAAGACGAAGTAAGCCAGAAGCTTGCCGATGTAAAGGACGGCGAGCAGCGTGTAAGCGGTGCGCGCAAAGTAACCCTTCTGCTCGCCGTACATTCCGATTGAGAAGGCCGCGATCACGATCCCCGCAAGCAGTACGCCTTCCCAGTTGTGGAGTACACCGAAGACCGCCATCGCGATGTAGGCAACGACGCCAAGCACCGCAACGGGGTACTCCAACGGTTGCCCCTTGATCGAGCAGAGATAGTTGAACTCGTAGATGCTCGCAAGTCCGATGACCAANNACCCGCCGCCGGCTCAAGTCCCCCCGAACCGCCGCTCCCGCTGCGCAAACTCCACGAGCGCTCGCGCGAGATCGTCCTTCGAGAAATCCGGCCAATAAACGTCACACATCACGAGCTCGGCGTACGCCGCCTGGTACAGAAGAAAGTTCGAAAGCCGCCGCTCGCCGCCGGCCCGGATCAGCAAGTCCAGCTCGGGGAGATCTGCGGTATAAAGGTAGCGCCGGATGACGTCCTCGTCGATCGCATCGGGCGCCAAGCTTCCGCGGGCAACGTCTTGCGCGATGGTTCGGACCGCCCGTTGAAGCTCGGCATGGGAGCTATAGTTCACCGCCAGGTTGAGCAGCAGCCCGGTGTTTCCGGCGGTTTGCGCTTGCAGATCCGCAAGCGCGCCGCGCGGGGCCGGCGGGAGCGACTCCCACTCGCCGATAACGCGCACGCGCACGCCGTTGCGCTGGAGCTCGAGCAGCTCGTTGCGCGCAAACGCAACGCACAGCTCGAAGAGCAGCGAGATTTCGCCGGTCGAGCGATTCCAGTTTTCCGTAGAGAAGCCGTACACGGTGAGCACCCGGATGCCGAAATCGCTGGCGGCGCGCGTCACGCGGCGGAGCGCGACCATGCCGCGACGATGCCCTTCGATCGCGGGCAGGCCGCGCTCTTTGGCCCACCGGCGATTGCCGTCCATGATGATCGCTACGTGACGCGGCACGGAACCCGGACCCAGCGCTGCCGTGTGGCCCTGCGCCAACGACGTAATCATAAAGGCCGATAGGACTCGTAGCCGGCTACGATATCTGCCGACCGGTCCTCATTTATTTTCAAGCGGAGGACGCGCAAAGCTCCACAGCCCAGCCACGCCCCATGGGGAGCGAGCACGTGCAGCCGCAGAGCGTGATTGCGCAGTGCCCGCCGCGCTTGCATCTCCGGAACGAGTATCAGCTCCTCGTTCACACTTCCATAATCTCTTTCTCTTTGGCCACGACGAGACCGTCGATCTCTTTGACGAACCTGTCCGTAAGCTTCTGAAGGGTATCTTGCATCCGCTTATTCTCGTCTTCGGTGATCGCATGCGACTTCAGCTCATTTTTTAGTTCGTCGTGCGCGTGGTGCCGCACGTTGCGAACGGCGATGCGGCCGTCCTCGCCTTTTTTCTTGACCAGCTTGGCGAGGTCGCGACGACGCTCTTCGTTCAACGGGGGTATCACCAGGCGAATGGCAGTGCCATCAACGTTGGGCGTCAGGCCAAGGTCGCTTTTCTCGATCGCTTTGCGAATATCCGAAACCACGCCTTTGTCCCATGCCGTGATCAGCAGCGTGCGCGAATCCGGGATCGAGACTCCCGCGAGCTGTTTGAGCGGCGAGGGCTGACCGTACGCCTCGACGACGATACGGTCGAGCAGTGCCGGCGACGCGCGGCCGGTGCGAATCGCCGCGAACTCGCCGCGGGTCGCCTCCACGCATTTCTGCATCTTCGATTCGATCTCTTTAAAATCGCTGCTCGCCATTACTCACACACTCCTTGCGCCTACCGGCGCGGCCTGCCGCCCCACGTAGGTTCCGATCGCGTCGCCCCAGATGACCCGGCGAATGTTTCCCGGAACCGCCATGTCGAAGACGATGACCGGAAGCGAGTTGTCCATGCAGAGCGCCATGGAGGT
>PMTY01000136.1 GCA_003167155.1 Candidatus Cybelea tumulisoli | reverse complement strand
CTCGTCACCAATCTCGTGCGCGACGGCGGCGTCTCGGAAAACTGGGTCTGGTGGTCGTTCCTGCTCACCGGTATGGCGACCGTCTTTTTTTATGCTCGGCTCTGGCGGCGCTCCGGCGTGCTGACCGATCTCGAGTTTTACGAGTTGCGCTACGCCGGGCGCGCCGCGTCGTTCGTGCGCGGCTTCCGTGCGATCTATCTCGGGCTATTTTTCAACTGCTGGATCAGCGCCCGGTAAAGGTGGTACCGGCGGAACCGCCTCGGGATGCGGCGCAAAACCCGGATCTCCGACCCCGAAGGCTTGCTGTGGTTGTCGTTTTCGAAAAGTGGAGGAAAGCGCCCGGTAGCACGACTCAGTCAAATC
Source organism: Candidatus Cybelea tumulisoli (assembly GCA_003167155.1). Lineage (GTDB taxonomy): Bacteria > Vulcanimicrobiota > Vulcanimicrobiia > Vulcanimicrobiales > Vulcanimicrobiaceae > Cybelea > Cybelea tumulisoli. The sequence goes on along the minus strand of PMTY01000136.1, from coordinate 5,317 downwards.
GTAGTGACTGCTCGCATTCGGCGTTCCAAACTAAGGGGAGTTACAGGCCGCCAAGCACATTCTTTCAGCCGACAAAGGGTCACGCGAATCGTGGCCGCTGGCGCGCGCGCATAGAGCCCGAAGCCACTCAAGCTCAAAGCGCCGCGGCTCGCTTCGGCTTTTGAGGCAAGGAGTTAGCCCCAGGGCTTCAAGTCCCTCGGTCGCGCGAGCCCGAGTGGACCGCAGGCCGCCAGTTGGCCTGGGTTAAGGCGTAAAGGCTGCGTTTGTTGTCTTCCTAGCGCGGCACGGCAACCCATATGGAAAGCGAGCGAACCGAATCGCTGAGTGTTTAAGCTGAGCTCCGCTGGGCAAAAAAGTCGTCTTATGGCAATACCGGCGGGTAGCAAGCCAATCCCTGAGGGTTGAAGAAGCCTTTGGTGATCTCCCTGGAGGATGGCTTTAGAGAACCCGGCGGAAACTCAAGGATGGCCTGCTGATCTGAAGTGTGGCCCGAGTTCGCGACGTACAGCCAGCCACTCTTGTTAACTACAATGCCTTCCGGGTAAACGAGTTCATCTGTTATCGAGCGATACGGCGTACTGCGCCCGTAGCGATACTCTTCGACACTGCCCGATTCAGTGCTATTGGTTACGCAGAGCGTGGCGTGCGTGTCAACAGCGATGCCCACTGGCCAGGTTATGCCATCAGTGATTGTCCTTGACGGCGATTTGCTGCCTGGAGCGTACACCTGTATGTTGGAGGAGCCGGGGGGCTGGAGAGATTCCCGACATAAAGATTGCCCGCCTGGTCGATCGCAATACCGTCAGGGTACGTCAACCCCTCCGTAATCGTCGCATGGGGTTTCGTCGATCCCTTTAAGTATTCTGCGACGTCATCGAGACCAATGTTCGTCACCAAAGATCGCCCGATGCGTCGATCGCGCAAAATGCCGGAGCATCGATGCCTTTTGTAATCACTCGATCGCGAAGCCGTGCGCGGGGCAGAAGTGCGGGGGGCGCCTGAGCGATCGACGCTGCAATGCTGCAAAGTAAAGTAGAAACTTTAACTGGCTCAATACTACTCGCTTGGAACCGCGCTGACGGTCGCAGAGTAGGCTCCCTCTAGCGAGAAGGACTTGATGGCGTCACCGCCGGCCGGGTAAGTCCAGATCAGCGTCTCGGAGCGAGCCTCGTTTGGCCCGATCACCCAGCCGCCCTGTATCCACGACCCGTAGACACCCCCGCCGTTAGTGAGCGTGGTCGATCCGACAACGGTTCCCTTCGAGGAGGCGATCTTCAGGCGGTAGATTACTCCCGATCCCTCGTCCGTGACCGCGATATACTTGCCGTCCCACTGAACATTGCCGCCAGCCGAGATGTCCTGCTTCACGGAGATTTCCTTGAACGACGTGCTGCCTTTCGGAAGCTCCGAAAGCGCGAAGTTGCTCGACGTTCCGCGCCCGTCGACGAAGAGATTACCCTTATCGTCGTAGCCGCAGAATAAATCGCCTTTAATATACTGATCCTCGTACGTCTTCGGCTTCCCCTTTGCTTGCGCGTAGATCGCAACGCCAAGGTAGGCGGCCACGCCGTGGTGGACGTCCAAGCCACCGGCTACGGCGAGATTCCCTGTTGTTGGATCGACAGCGCAGCTGACCGGAGTCGCGGCCGGATCGCGGAGCGTCGCGATAGGTCTTGTACCACCGTGCGCGTATTCAGGCGTCCTCGCTTCGCGCGCCAGCGGAATAAAGACGTCGCCCTTCCGATCAGAGCAGATTCCATCCGGCTGGTCGAAGCCTTTGTAGGCGTCCAGGCCGCCCACCAGCCTAATGTGCGGGTACGAGAAAATATACACTGCTTGCGTGAAAAGCGAGGAAACGTAGAGGAGCGGACCCTTTTCGGCGCCAGGCAAAATCCATGAAGCGGCGGGCGAGTGCATCGCCGTCGGAGGCTCCGCCTCCGGAGCCCATGACCCAACGCCCGCAGATAATGCGTTTCCGCAACCGGCGAGCAAAGCAGCTGCACTTACAACGGCGAGTTCACGTTTCACCGAATCAAAAAACCTCATCGAAGCTGCTCCTTCCCTAACGCGAGCGATTTGCTCGGTGCCATGCTGACCGTTACGCCATACGGCGATCCGATCGTAAGAGTTTTTGTCGCGCTGCCGCCCGCTGGATAGTTCCAAAAACCGACCTTGCTGCTGTAGAAGCTCGGCGCTAAAATCGTCGCACCTTGAATCAAAAACTGGAAGTCGCCGTCGCTACCGGTGAGCGTCGTCGAAGCCTCGACCTTCCCGCCCGCTCCGTTCGTCCGGTAGATTACCCCTGTTTCTGCGTCACCAATCGCCATGTATTTGCCGTCCCACTGAACGCCGCCCGGCGCGTGGATGGTCTTATCGAGCATGATGTTCTTGAACGAACTGTGGCCTTTTGGCAGCTCGGCGAATTGGAAGACTCCGCCCTCGCTCGGAAACTCGGTGAGGCCGTCGACGAACAGGTTACTGCGATCATCATAGCCGCCACTATACGGAAGCTGGAGGATTGGGTCTGAGTAGACCTTCGGGTTTCCCGAAGCATTCGTATAGACGGAAATGCTGCCCGGTCCGAGGCCCGACGTGATGTTCACGACGGCGAGATTGCCGGTCGCCGAATCGAACGCGCAGGCTTCTGGATTCTGGCCGGTGTCCGCCAGCGTGGCAATGGGACTCGTGCCTCCATGCGCGTACTCTACTATGTCGCTTGCTAACAAGTCGGGAATGAAAACATCGCCGTCAGTGTCGGAGCAGAGACCATTCGGGAAGTCAAAGCCGGTCAATTTTCCCGCTCTCTTCCCTTGTGGGTATGAGTACACGTCGACATCCCACGTCATCTGGGACGCGACGTAAAGGAGGTCAAGCTGCTTTGCCTTCGGAGCAATCCACGACCGCACGAGATCAGGTTGCACCTTTCGGGGAAGCGAAAGTTCCCGAACGAACGCGGGGCCGGGCAGCGGCTGTATGTCATCCTGACCCTTCGACAGGCTCAGGGGAAGCGCGCCGCACCCAGCCAGCATGGCCGCTGCCACGCAGATGCTTAGCACGTAACGGTTGAAACGTAAAATCATCACTTTATGCCTTCCGCGTCACTGCGTTCCGAGGCTTAGGGCAGCACCGAACCCTGAACTGACCGTCGTTGATTTCGTCGTCTCCAACGTAAAGCAGCTCCTTGTCGTTCTTAGCGTTGGGCGCCATCCACGATCTGCCACGATCCGGATGCACCGGCCGCTGCACGTAGTGCGGCATCGTGAGAGCAGCGTCACGCTGAGCGTAGTCACCCTGACCCTTCCACAGGCTTAGAGGAAGGACGGGGGGCGACAACGCCGCGCCGCTTTGCGATCCTCCGCTGCATCCCGCGAGGAACGCAGCTGCGGCAAAACATCCTGCCAACAGCACGGTCGCCGTTACCGGCAGAATACCAAGTGCTAATACCAAGTGCTAAATGGAAGCGTCTCATTTCGTTCTCTTTCCTTTCGCTACTAAAAACCGTGTCCGACGAACTGAGCTACGCGGCGCTCCCCATCCAAGTCCTGGCAGTTAGGTCCCACCCAGGTCCCACGCAAAGCTTATCCGATTACTGCGGCGAGGTCGTGAGTCTGGTCGCGCGGCGAGTGAACCTGGCGGACCCGCTGCGCACCTATGGCAATAACGGTGGATCGTAGGCCGATCCCTCGGGAGTGTAAACCCCTTTTCTGATCTCTCGAACCGCGGCCCCGGGAGATCAACCGGAACCGGAACTGCCGAAGGCCTTATGAAGATGGGATGAGAGAAGGCTGACCCCCGCAGAAACCATGGTGGTTTCCCTTTGACGCACTCGAGGTGCAATGAAGAAAGCGAGGATCAGCCCGTGAAGACACTTAGGAACTCGGAGGCAAAAACCATGCCCGCCAGCCGTACGACTGTTGGCCTTGACGTTGGTGATCGGCAAGCCAGTTCTGCATCCTTGACGAGAGCGGCGAAATCGTCGCCGAAGGGCGAGTCCGCACCACGACTGAGACCTTAAACGAGCACTTCGCCCGCTGGGCTCGCAGCCGAGTTGTCTTGGAAGCTGGCACCAGCTCTGCGTGGATCAGCCGGTTAGCGAGCGCTGCCGGCCACGAGGTGATCGTTGCCAATCCGCGTGAGCTGCGTAAGATCCATCAAAGCGATCGAAAGAACGACCGCACCGATGCGCAGGTACTCGCGCGCATGGCGCGCTTCGATCCCCAGCTCCTGGCCCCGATTACTCATCGCAGCGCTGAAATGCAGAACGATTTAGCGGTGGTTCGCGCTCGAGACGTCCTAGTGCGGGCTCGTACGCAGTGTGTAAACGCCGTTCGGGGGCTGGTCAAAACCGCCGGCGGGCGCTTGACGACGTGCAGCACGGAGAGCTTTGCGCGGAAGACAGCGACACAGGTTCCGAGTGGCTTGGAAAGTGCGCTTGCGCCGATGCTGAAGACGATCGAGGCGCTCACCGAGCAGATTCGCGCTTATGATCGCCTCATCGACGAGCTGGCGTCAGGCTATCCCGCTACGGAGGTACTGCGCCAGGTCACTGGCGTCGGTGCGCTCACGGCGGTAACCTATGCATTAACGCTGGGCGATCCGTCACGGTTCGGGATCAGCCGAGACATCGGGGCGTATCTGGGCCTGGTGCCCCGTCAGCACGACTCGGGCAATCACGTTTCACAGCTCTCCATCACAAAAGCCGGTAACACACTACTTCGCCGGTTGTTGGTTGGCAGTGCGCATTACATCCTAGGCGTTCACGGACCAGACTGCGACCTGCGGCGGTACGGAGAGCGGTTGATGACGCGAGGCGGAAAGAATGCGAAGAAGCGAGCACGTCGCCGTTGCGCGCAAACTTGCGGTGCTGCTGCACCGCTTATGGGTAAATGGCGAGCTTTACGATCCGCTTTACTCCGAGCGACAAGACAGCGAGGCAGCGTAACGAGCGTAAGNNCTGCATGATGGACCCCAACGTGCACCGAGCCGAGAACAGGCTCACAAGAGTGCGAATGGAAGTAGGGCGCAGGTCGCGGGAAGGGCACGAACAAGAAAACGACGATGGCCGCCACGTCGGCCTTGACAAGAAGGCCTTCTCTCATGGAAGTATCCCTCGGCGCAGCCGATCGTGCCTATGAGACATTGATTTTGCAACGTCGGTGTTTGCGGTTGCGGCGCTCGTGGGAACCGACGTCGCGGTCGTGCGAGGGGCGCGGCAAGATAAGAGGCCGCCCCCTGACACCGTGCCCAAGATTTTTCGTAGGTGCCGTTACGAAGCCGAAGCCTTGGAGCCGGCAACGGCGCTCGCGCTGCGCGCGCG
>PMTY01000133.1:2095-58531 GCA_003167155.1 Candidatus Cybelea tumulisoli | reverse complement strand
CGCATCGCCGCGATTCCGCAACCGGTGATCGCCGAGGTCGAAAAGGTTGCGACCGCCGCGGGCTGTCAGCTCGTCGCCGCCTGCGATCTCGCCGTAGCTTCGACGCAGGCCACGTTCGCGACCCCGGGCGTGCGCATCGGCCTCTTTTGCAGCACGCCGATGGTCCCGCTCTCGCGCGCGATCGGGCGCAAGCGCGCGATGGAGATGTTGCTGACCGGTAAACCGATCGGTGCGCAGACGGCACTCGAGTGGGGTTTGGTCAATCGCGTCGTTGCGCCGGAGCGTCTCCACGCCGAGACGCTCGCGCTCGCGCGCGAAATCGCATCGGCGAGCGCGACGATCGTCGGCATCGGCAAAGCGGCGTTCTACGAGCAGATCGATCTGGATCAAGCATCCGCGTACGATTACACCAAAGAAGTCATGACGGCAAACGCACTGGAGCCCGACGCGCGCGAAGGCATTAGCGCGTTTCTCGAAAAGCGCGCACCGAAATGGTAACGCGCTTCCATTGGAGGGGATAATCTGCTACCCTTGAAGCCCGACCATCCGCGTCGCTCGATTGTGGGTACCGAGCGTTTGCGATGAAACAACAAGCGTCGCCCACACCCGGTATGCGTGGCCCGACAAAAAGGGATCCGTGCATACGCGACGGCAGGAGGGCTCGCCTATGGCGAGCCCTTCTGTGATTCGGCGGCAGAAAAAATGCGCCGCTGGGCGAACACCCCCGCTTCGTGACGCTTTTTACTCCCCGAACGCGCTATGCGACAATCGTCTTGCTCGTCGCTCTGGTCGCCTCGCTGGCCGTCGCGGCGTTTCGTGTTCGCACGGAATCGCACGCGAACCGTGTCGAGCTTGCCATGGATTTCACCGATCTCGACGCCCTCGCGCGTTCGTACAACTATAGTCCCGCCGCGTTTCTGATCGCGCTTCGGCGCGCGGGCCTAACCTCGCTCGCGCTCACCGAAGAGCTCGGCGCGAACGTCGGCTATAACGGAAAGGCCTACGCGACTACCGGTGCGGCGCTGCTCAACCAGTCGCGCCTCTCCCCGCTCCGCGATCCGTTGCTTGCCTCCTTGGTCTCCGGCCGTCGCGTCGACGCCGGCGCCATCTACCTGGTGGTATCGGATCCGTCGACGTACCGGCGCTATCTCGCCCAGTTGGCGTTGCATTTCAACCCTAAAAGCGTGCGAGTCTTGCGAGCGACCCGCCCTTGGGTCATCGAAGTCCGGACTCAGATCGACTACTTCAACACGATCGGCTTGGGCATCCCCACCGACGAAATCGCGCTAGCGCACCGGCTTGGCCTCCTGGTCGTTCCGCGCTTTCAAAACGACGAACGCTTTAAGGCACCCCAGATCAACGCCCTCTTCGGCGACGTGCTTGCCTACGATCCGAAGGTCTCGACGATCGTCTTCTTCGGGTTGAGCAATGCGGTTGCCGGTTACCCCGACCATTTAGAAGATACCGCGGAAGCCTTCAAACGCCACGTCTTTAACTTCGGATCGATCGAGACGTACGATCCCAGCCAGGTGCAGAAGGGTAACGACACGCTCGCGCGGCTGATCCCCGGCCGGACGGTTCGCGTTCAGGCCATCGCCAAGACGGAGCTGGATAAGCTCAAGCTCGACGAGATCGTCGCGCGATATGTTTTGGGCGTTCGCGAGCGCAACATCCGGGTCGCGTACTTACGTCCCTGGGCCCACCAAGACGGAGATCTTTCCGTCGAGGCGACCAACGTCGAAATGGTCAAGGAGATCGCGGATCAGCTTCGCGCGGACGGTTTCCGCCTCGGCCGCGCGACGCCGATTCCGCAGTATCGCGGGAACAATCGCGTGCTTGTCGGGCTGGCGGCGCTGGCGGTTCCGTCAATTTTCGTGCTGCTGCTGGAGTTCTTCGGCTGGTACGGCCGGCGGGTCGCCGCGATCGCTTACGGCGCCACGATGGCGCTCTATCTGGCGGGCCTGCTGACGCATCACGACGCGTTCGCGCGCTCCGTCATTGCCTTGGCCGGCGCGCTGCTCTTCGCGACCGCCGCGATCTTGATTTTGATTCCGGCCTGGAATGAAATACCCGCAAGCAGCGGCGGCACGCAGTTCGTCCGCAGCCTGGGCTGGACCGTGGCCGCGACCGGCGTCGCGCTGCTCGGCGCGCTGGTGGTCGTCGGCGTCATGAGCGCGCCGCTTGCGATGGAGGAGATCGAGCGCTTTCGAGGCGTCCGGCTCGTGCTGGCGCTTCCACCGCTCATCGCGCTCGCGCTCTACCTCTTCGACCGCCGCTTCGGCTCGGGCATCGAGCGGCCGCGCGACGTCTTTCTCTCGCCGGTTCTCACCTACCAGCTCTTGGCGGGCATCGCGATCATTGCCGCCGGCGCGTTGATGCTCGTGCGCAGCGGTAACGACAGCGAGGTCTCGCCGTCGCCCTTCGAGCTCGCCTTTCGCCATCTGCTGACCGCCACGCTGAGCGTCCGTCCACGCTTCAAGGAGTTCTTGATCGGCTTTCCCGCGATGATGGTGCTGCCGGCTTTGCTGCCGCCGCACCGGCGCGCGATCGGATGGTTCTTGGCGCTCTGCATCGGGGTGGGCATCGGGGATGTGATCGATACGTTTTCGCACTTGCACACGCCGCTCGAGATTTCGGTTTTGCGAATCGTTAACGGGCTCGTGGCCGGCGCGATCGTGGGAGCGCTGCTGATCTGGATCTATCGGCGCAGCCTCTACCGGCGGAGTCTATCCTGAGAGTGCTGATCTCCGGCTACTACGGTTTTGGCAATTTGGGCGACGAAGCGCTGCTCGAAGTGATCGTCGGGCGGCTGCGCCGCGACTTTCCCGCGGCGTCGATCGAGGTGCTCTCGGCAACGCCGCAGCGCACCGCGGCCGACTATCGCGTCGATGCGACGCCGCGATGGGATTGGCGCGCCGTCCGCACGGCAATCGGACGGGCCGACGTCGTGCTCTCCGGCGGCGGAGGCCTCTTGCAAAACGGAACGAGCCTGCGCAGTTTGCTCTACTACGCCGGCATTCTGCGCGAAGCGATTCGCACCGGGCGCAAAGCGATGATCTTCGCACAGTCCATCGGGCCGCTCGACGTTTGGGGACGTTGGGTGGTCAAAGGGTTTTGTAAGGGCCTCGATCGCGCAACCGTCCGAGACCAGCGGTCGCTGCGTCTGCTCGAAGCGCTCTTGCCTAATGCGCCGGTCGAGCGTACCGCCGATCCCGTCTTTCTGTACGACCGGCCCGCGGCGAGCGCCGATCTGGCGGCCGACGGTCTCGGTCCCGAGAGTGGCGCCTATGCCGTGATCAGCGTTCGAAAGGTCGCTTCGTTTCGGGACGGGATACCCGTTCTGGCGCGGGCCGTCGACCGGCTCGCCGAGCGCCACGACGTGCGCGCCGCCTTTCTGCCGCTGGGAGGGGCCGCCGATGCCGCCCTGTCAACCGACGTGATCCGCGCCTGCTCGTCGGCTCCCGTTCTCCTGCCGGACTGCACGCTGGAAAAGGCAGCCGCGATTCTGCAGGGTGCCCGCTTTGCGATCGGGATGCGCCTTCACGCTCTCGTCCTAGCCGCGCGGTTCGCGGTCCCGTTCCTTGCCGTACCGTACGATCCGAAGGTGACCGCGCTCTGCGAGGATCTCGATTATCCACTGCCGCCGCTCTGGACTCCGGGCAAACCGCGCCCGAGCGTCGACGCAATCGACCAGCTCGTCGACCGCCTCGTCGCGGAGCGCGACGCGCTCTCGGCTGCGCTATCGCAACGCCTCCCGGTCGTCCAAGCGGCCGCGCAGCGAAACTTTGAGGTCCTCGGCGAGCTCTTAGGCGACGAGTGATGGATTACCGGAGCACGTTGAACTTACCGAAGACCGACTTCCCAATGAAGGCGGATCTTTCCAAGCGAGAGCCGCAGCGGGTCGCGTGGTGGGACGAGCACGGGACGTACGAACGGCGCTTGGAGCGCAACGCGCCCGGGGGGGCGTGGATTTTGCACGACGGGCCGCCCTACGCCAACGGCGAGCTGCACATGGGCCATTTTCTGAACATGGTGCTCAAGGACATGTTCGTGAAGATTGCGCTGCTCGACGGAAAGTATGCCAAGTTCGTTCCCGGCTGGGACATGCACGGGCTGCCCATCGAGTACGAAACCCTCAAGCATTTAGGAATTAAGGATTTCCACGCCGTCGATCCGCTCGAACTGCGCGCGCAGTGCAAGGAGCGCGCCCTCTACTGGCTCGACCGTCAACGCGAGCAGCGGCGGCGCATGGGCACCTTCGGCTTTATCGACCATCCGTACCGCACGATCGATCCGTCCTTCGAAGCGACGATCGTGAACGCGCTTGCCGATCTGGCCGAGCGCCAACAAATTTACAAGGGTCTGCGCTCGACGCTCTGGTGCATCCACGACGAAACGGCGCTGGCCGAAGCGGAGATCGAGTACGAGCCGCACACGTCGCCCTCGATCTTCGTCCGTTTCACCGCCTCGCTCGAACAGCGAGACGTCATTCTCTCCCGTGTCGACCCGAGTGGTGACCCAGGCACTGGGCCCGTCTCATTCCTTATCTGGACGACGACGCCGTGGACGCTTCCGGCAAACGTAGCGATCGCGTTGCGACCTGACGCAAAGTACGGGCTCTATCGCGTCGACGGCGAGGTGCTGATCGTCGCCGAGGCACTCGCGCAGCGCGCGTTGGGCGAGCGCTTCGCGGAGGCGACCTTGATCGGTCGCGCGCTCGGCGACGCCCTCGACGGGATCGCGGTGCGCCATCCGTTCATGGATCGCGATTCGACGGTCGTGCTCGCGCCGTACGTGGACTTAGAGACGGGGACGGGCGTCGTCCACACCGCGCCCGGGCACGGCGCCGACGACTTCGACACCGGAATGAAATACGGTCTGCCGATTCTCAATCCGGTCGATGCGGCCGGGCGTTTTACCGCCGAAGCCGGGCCCTACGCCGGCATGAACATCTTCGCGGCCAACGCGCGCATCGTCGACGACTTGCGCGCGAGCGGCGCGCTGTGGAGTCTGGCGGAGTACGAGCATTCCTATCCGCATTGCTGGCGGTGCCGCAACCCCGTGATCTTCCGTGCGACGGCCCAGTGGTTTCTTGCGATGGACCAAAACCTGCTTCGCCAGCGCGCGCTCGACGCGACCGACGCCGTCGAGTACGCGCCGCAGTGGGGACGCGCGCGCCAGCGGCAGATGATCGAAACGCATCCCGAATGGTGTCTTTCGCGGCAGCGTACCTGGGGAACGCCGATCCCGTCCTTGGCCTGCAGGGAGTGCGGCGAAGCGATCCTCGATCCCCGGGTCGCGCGCCTTGCCGCCAAGCGTTTTGCCGAGGCGGGCGCGGGTTCGTGGTGGAGCGATCCGGTGCAGACCTATCTTCCCGAAGGCTTTGCCTGCCCGCGCTGCGGCGGCACCGATCTCGAAAAAGAGAAGAACATCGTGGACATTTGGTTTGAGTCGGGCGTGACCCACCTTGCCGTGCTGGGACGCGACGGGATGCCCTGGCCGAGCGACCTCGTCCTCGAAGGCGGCGATCAGTTTCGAGGCTGGTTTCGCAGTTCGCTCATTACGGCCGTGGCAATCAAGGGCCGCGCCCCGTACCGGCGCGTGCTGAAGAACGGCTGGGTGAACGACGAGCAAGGCCGGCCGATGTCGAAATCGCGGGGAACCGGCATCGACGCAAGCGATGCAATGACGCGCTGGGGGGCCGACGTCTTGCGGTTGTGGGCGGCCTCGGTCGAACCCATCGACGACGTCCGCTTCGGGCCTAACGTCGTCGACCAGGTTGGACGCGTCTACCGAAACTTGCGAAATCGCATGCGCTTCATGCTCTCCAATTTGGCGGACCTTTCGGCCGCGGACGTCGTCGCGCGCGAGGCGATGGAGCCGATCGACCGGCTTGCCTGCAGCGTTACCGACGCGTTCGCCGCCGGCGTCAAAGACGCGTACGATGGCTGCGAAATCCACGACGCCTATCTGCGCATCGTCGAGTTCGAAAGCTCGATGTCGAGCCTCTTTTTCGACGCGCTCAAAGATCCGCTCTACTCGCGCGCTACCGGCGATCCGCGCCGCCGCAGCGCTCAGTCGGCCTTACTCTACATCGCGACGCGCTTCTTTACGATCGTCGCGCCGGTGCTTTCGTTCACCGCGGAGGAGGCCTGGCAGCACCTTCCGCAATGGCGCCGCGCGCAGACCGAAAGCGTTTTCGACAGTTCTTTCGACGTCAACCGCTCGCGGAATGCGGCGGTCGAAAGCGACCTCGCGCTTTGGCGTCAACTGCGCGCGCTGCGCGCCCGAGTGGCCGCATCGGCGCAACCGCGCGACTTCGAGGCGCAGGTGCGCCTTACGGTGCCGCCTCCGGACTACAAACGGCTGCTCGCGCTTGGCGACAACCTGCGCGAGGCGCTGGTCGTCTCCCAACTGACGCTGAACTCCGGCGATGCGGAATCCTTCGAGTTATTGCCGGCCGACGGCGAGAAATGCGTCCGGTGCTGGAAGTACCGCGAACTCGGCACGGACCGCGAGCATCCGGATATCTGCGCCGACTGCGCCCGCGTCGTTAGGTGTCATCCTGAGCCTGTCGAAGGATGAGCGAAGGACGCCCGAAACTTCGTCCACTCCCGCGCCTCGATTGCCGCGCGCGCTTCGCGCATCAATCCGTCGACGAGATAGACGTTGTGATACGAGAGCAAGCGTGGCCCGAGCATCTCCTTGTTGCGGAAGAGATGCGCGAGATAGGCTCGTGAAAACGTCGTGCACGTCGCGCAGTCGCAGTGCGCGTCGAGCGGCGCGAAATCGCGCGTGAAGCCGGCGTTGAAGAGGTTGAGCTCGCCGTCATGCGTCATCGCGCGCCCGTTGCGTCCGCAGCGCGTCGGATAGACGCAATCGAAGAGATCAAGCCCGGCGTCGATCGCTTCCAAGAGGTCGGGGACCGTTCCCACCCCCATGAGATAGCGCGGCTTCTCCTCCGGGAGCATCGCCGCCGTAACGCGCGCCGTTGCATACATCTGCTCGCGCGCCTCGCCGACCGAGAGTCCGCCGATCGCATAGCCGGGGAAATCCAGCTCCACGATTTCACCCGCGCTGCGCGCGCGCAGCTCGAGATCGAGGCCGCCCTGCACGATCGCGAACAGCAGCGTCGACGCCGAGGCGCCGGCGTTGCGGCTACGGCGCGCCCAAGCCGTCGTCAAGCGCACCGACTCTTCGAGCGGGTCGCGCGCCGACGGCAGCTTCACGCAGACGTCGAGCACCATCGCCACGTCGCTTCCTACGGCTTCTTGAAACGCGATGACCTTCTCCGGAGTGAAGCGATGTAGGCTGCCGTCAAAGTGCGAGCGAAAGGTGACGCCGTCGTCGTCGACCTCGCGCCGGCTCTCCAGGCTGAAGACTTGAAACCCTCCCGAATCGGTAAGTATCGGTCCGTCCCACGCCATGAAGCGATGCAGACCGCCGGCGGCTTCGATCGTTTCGCGACCGGGCCGCAGCCACAGGTGATACGTATTCGCAAGCACGATCTGGGCCTGTGCGCTGCGCAGTTCGGCGGGCGTCAATCCCTTTACGGTTGCCGCCGTGCCGACCGGCATGAAGCACGGCGTCTCTACAACGCCGTGCGCCAGCTTCAACCGCGCTCGCCTCGCACCACCGTCTTTGGCGAGAAGCTCGAACGCCGCCGAGTTCATCTCGTCAAGGTCGTTCTAGAGGGCGCCGAACGAGCGCTTTGGCGTCAACGTACGCCGCAGGTGGCTGCGCTTCGAACGTCATCGTTTCGCCACTGCTCGGGTGGCGAAACGAGAGTCGCCACGCATGCAGCGCTTGCCCCGGAAGGTCGAAGCGCGATTCAACCTTGCCATAGAGCGGGTCGTTGAGAACGGGATGACCGATTCCGCTCAAGTGGACGCGAATTTGATGCGTTCTGCCGGTTTCGAGACGAAAGAGCAGCTCCGCGTGCTCCGCAAAGGCTTCGCGCACCTCGTAATGCGTCACCGCCGGTTTTCCATCGTCGACGATCGCAAACCTCAAACGATTGCGCGGATCGCGGCCGATCGGCCCTTCAATCGAACCCAGAGGATGCTGCGGTACGCCGCGGACCAATCCGAGATACTCTCGTTCGACGCGCCGCCCTTTCATCGCGAGGCCCAGCGCTCGCAGGCTCTCTTCGCGCTTCGCAACGACGAGCAAACCCGAGGTATCGCGGTCGAGCCGATGGACGAGCCCCGGCCGCAGCAGATCGCCGGGAAGGGCCGCCTGCACGTGCGCGAGCAGCGCATTGACGAGCGTGCCGCTAACGATGGTGTGTGCCGGATGCGTCACCATTCCGGCAGGCTTGTTGACGACGAGCAGATCGTCGTCTTCGTACACGATGTCGAGCGGAATCGACTCCGGCTGTGCCACGAGCACCGGCGGCCGCGTAATTTCGAACTCGAGCACGTCGCCGGTTTCGAGCGGACGGCTTGGTTTGACGGGGCTGCCGTTGACGAGAACCTCGCCGCGCCGCGCGCTTTGCGTTATGAGCGAGCGCGAGGCTCCGCAAAGAAAAGCGACGAGAACGTCGGTGCGTTTCCCGGCTTGTTCAGCGGTGACGACGTGTAACAAGACTCGAGAGGAGCAGAAGGCCGACGCCGACGGTGATGCACGAGTCGGCAACGTTGAAGATGTTCGGCCAGATTCGGTAGAAGTCGATGAAGTCGATGACGTAACCGTAGTGCAGGCGATCGACGACGTTGCCGATCGCTCCGCCGACGATCATGCCGAACGCAATCCGAACGGTCTGCGAATGCGCTGCGGCCTCGCGGAAGCTGAACCAAAAGAGCACGAGCACGACGATCGCCATCCCGACCAGCATCACGCTGCTGCTGCCGAAGAGGCCGAAGGCGCCGTGAACGTTGCGTTCGTACGTCCACCTCAGAAAGTTGGGGATGATCGTACGGCAGGCGGGAACGTCGGGGAGGCAGAGCTTGACGATGAGGCGCTTGGTGTACTGGTCGGCCCACAGCACGGCGATCGCGGCGGCCGCGATCACGAGCGTTTGCTTTAGGCTAAAGATTCGGTTGCGGTACAAATTGATAGAACCATCCTGCGACGTTGAGGAACGCATTGTTGACGAGAATCAAACCGACGACGACGAGAAATGCGCCCGAGGCGAACTCGATCGCCGGCAGCGAGGACTTGATGCGGGCGAGCAACGGGAGGATCACACCGATCGCCATCGCGGTTGCCAGGAACGGCAGCGCCAAGCCGAGACAGTAAAACGAAAGCAAAAGCGCCGCCTGCCCGCTGTGCTGTTGCGACGCAATGGCCAAAATGCCGGCGAGAATCGGCCCGATGCAGGGCGACCAGCCCGCAGCGAATGCGATGCCGACCAAGCCGGAGGTCCACAGGGTGCGCCGGTCGTGCTGCAGGTGGAGCCGCGCGTCCATCATCAGCAAGGGAATGCGCAGCATGCCCATCATGTGCAAGCCCAAAACGACGACGAGCACGCCCCCGATCTGCGCGATCAGCACGCGATTTGCATCCAGCGCGCCGCCGATCGCGCTGGCGCTCAGGCCCAATCCGACGAAGATCAGGCTGAATCCGATGACGAAAGCGAAGGCGTGCGCCATCGTTTTCGCCCGGGTGCGAGCGGTCGGCTCGCTCTTGAGGTCTTCGAGACTCTCTCCCGTGAGCAGCGAGAGGTAGGCCGGTACCATCGGAAGGACGCACGGCGAAACGAAGGAAACGAGGCCCGCAAGGAAGGCGATGCCGGCGGTGATATGTGTCGTCGCGGTCATCAGTCAAANNTCTGCGTCTATCTGTGGATGAGCCGTCCGGCCGGGCTGCGCCGCCTGGGCCTCACCAAGCCGCAGATTCAGGATTTTCTCTTCTACGCGCTGATCGGGGTGCTGGTCGGCGGCCGAACCTTCTTCGTCATCAACGACATCATCAGCAAGCACGACGCCGCGTTTTATCTCTCCAACCCGATCAACTTTATCGCGGTCTGGAACGGCGGCATGGCCTTCCACGGCGGATTGATCGGCGTGCTGGTGGCGATCTGGATTTTTGTTCGGCGCCACCCGGGCCTCAAATACGTGGTCGTCGGCGACGAAGTCGTGATGATGCTCCCCGTCGGCATCACGCTGGTGCGAATCGTGAACTTCATCAACGACGAGCTGTGGGGAGACGTCTGCCGTCCCGACCATCCCTGGTGCATGGTCTTTCCCAACGCTCCGCTGGTCAACGGCGTTCCGGCATTCCGCCACCCTTCACAGATTTACGAGGCGATTCTCGACATCCTGACGCTCCCGATCCTCTTGATCGTCTACCGGCTCAAACCCAAAGACGGCGTCGTTGCGTGGACCTGGTTCACGTGCTACGGCATCACGCGAACGATCGCGGAGATGTGGCGTCAGACCGATTTTAGCTGGATGGGCCTGACCGGCGGCCAACTTTACGCCTTGCCGATGATCGTCGTCGGCGTAATCGGAATCGCCTACTGTGCGACCCGGCCCGGCCCCCGCACGCAAGCCCGGCCGGTCAAGCCGGCGCGTGGATGACGCAAGGAGTCAAAGCACGCTATCGAGCGCTGCGCAGCGCAATCGACGAGGAACTGGAGAAAGAGGGGCGCGACCCGGGCGGCGTCACGCTCGTTGGGGTCGGCAAGCGCCAGCCCCCGGAGATAATCGCGCAGGCGATCGAAGCAGGCTTGACCGATCTCGGTGAGAGCTACCTGCAGGAGGCGCGCCGCAAGTTTGGGTTGCTGCCTGCCGTGCGCAAGCACTTCATCGGCCACGTGCAGACCAACAAGGCGAAAGCCATCGCCGCAGCGTTCGACGTCGTCCAGAGCGTCGATCGCGCCGAAGCCGGCATCGCGCTGGGAAGGGCGGCGCAAGAACGCGGCTCGGCGCTTCCTGTGCTGCTACAGCTCAACGTCACGCCCTCCGATCGCTTTGGATGTCTCCCCGATCAGGCCGAAGCGCTTGCCGAAACGCTCCGGGGCCAGGCGGGCTTACGCCTCGAGGGCGTGATGGCGATGGGACCGCTGGGCGCGCAGCGCGACGCAATATTACGCTCATTCGAGCTCGCTGCCAAGACCTTGGCACGCATAGGTGGAAGTACGCTTTCCATCGGCATGTCGGGAGATTGGCGCGAAGCGCTGCAAGCGGGCTCGACGATGCTGCGCATCGGAGAGGCGCTCTTTGGCCAGCGCATGGATGGGAGGCACACGTGAGCGTGTTCAGCAAAATCGGCTCGTTTTTTTCGATTCGAGACGATGAAGAAGAGCTTTATGAGGACGAAGTGCCGTCGGGGCGCGTCGTTCCGCTCTCGGCCGCCGGGCGGCGCGGCGGCACGCAGGTGAGCGTCTACTCCCCGCGGAGCTACCAAGACGTCGTCGAAATCGCCGATTCACTTCGGAACCGGCAAGTCGTTATCATGAACCTGCAAAACGCGGATCGAACGCTCTTGCAGCGCGTCGTGGATTTTATCTCGGGGGTCGCTTACACGATCGACGGTAAGATCCAAAAGCTCGCCGAGTCCATTTACCTGGTCGTCCCCGCCGGCATCGTCGTAAACGCCGCAGGCTTGCGCGATTCGATGATGGCCGACGGCACCTTCGATTTCATGGCCAATAGACAGTAGGACAGGAAGCGATGGAAAAGATCACACCGGTCGACATACAACACAAGAGCTTCAAGAAGGCTCTTCAAGGCTACGAGCGCGCCGACGTCGATAAGTTTCTCGACGAAATCATCGAGACGCTCGAGGACGAAGCGCAGCAGCGGGCCGCTTTGGAGGCGGAGATCGCCGACCTCAAGGAGCGCGTAAGTCATTTCAAAGCGATCGAAGAGTCGCTGCAAAATACCTTGGTGCTCGCTCAGCGCACGGCCGACGAGGTCAAGGCGTCGGCGCATAAAGAGGCCGACCTGATCCGCGAGCAGGCGCGTCTGGCCAACGAGCGCGAGATCGCCGGCTACAGCGATACGATCTCCGATGTTCGGCGCGAGCAGCAGCGCGCGCTCGAAGCCACGGAGAAAGCCAAGAGCGAGCTGCGCAGCCTACTGATGACGCATCTGGCGTTGCTCGAACGGAGGGAAGGCGCGGCAAGCAACGGTGAGATCCCGACTCCGGCGGTCCAAGCTGAAATCAGCCCGCCGGTCGAGCCTCCGCCCAAACACGACGACACTAAGCGCATCACCGTCTATTGATAGCGCTCCTGCCGGGCGATGGAATCGGCCCGGAGGTTATCGCTTGCGCCGCTGAGGTTTTGCGGCGCGTCCGGCCCGATGTCGAATGCACGGAGGCGCCGGTAGGCGCGGCGGCGCTGGCCGCCGGACTACCCGCGCTGCCGCCGGAGACTAAAGCGCTCTGCGATCGCAGCGATGCGATCCTCTTTGGGAGTGTCGGCCTGCCGCAGTACGACGGGCTTCCTTTGGAACAACGTCCCGAGTACGCGCTGTTCGTGTTGCGGCGCGACTACGAGCTGTACGCAAACTTGCGGCCGGTGCGCGTCTTTCCGGGACTCGAAGATGCCTCGTCGCTGCGCCCCGAGATCGTGCGCGGTCTCG
Source organism: Candidatus Cybelea tumulisoli (assembly GCA_003167155.1). Taxonomy (GTDB): domain Bacteria; phylum Vulcanimicrobiota; class Vulcanimicrobiia; order Vulcanimicrobiales; family Vulcanimicrobiaceae; genus Cybelea; species Cybelea tumulisoli. The sequence continues at coordinate 45,998 of PMTY01000133.1, read as the reverse complement.
ATCTGATCGTCGTGCGCGAGCTGACCGGCGGCATCTATTACGGCCGGCCGAAGGAACAGCGCACCGTCGACGGCGTCGACGAGGCGGTCGACACGATGATCTATCGCGCGCCGGAGATCGAACGCATCGCGCGCATCGCTTTTGATTTGGCGCGGGAGCGGCGCAAGCACCTCACCTCGGTCGACAAGCAGAACATCTTGGAGACGTCGCGCTTATGGCGACGAGTCGTCAGCGAGATGTCGGCGGAGTATCCCGACGTGCAGCTCAAGCATCTGCTCGTGGACAACGCCGCGATGCAGCTCGTCGCGCGGCCCGGCGATTTCGACGTGATCGTTACCGAGAATATGTTCGGCGACATCCTTTCCGACGAAGCCGCGATTCTTACGGGCTCACTCGGGACGCTGCCCAGCGCCAGTCTCGGCTCCGGAGGCTCTCCAGGCCGGCAGTTTGGCCTCTACGAACCGATCGGCGGCACGGCGCCCGACTTGGCAGGCAAAGACGTCGCAAATCCAACGGCGGCCATTCTCTCCGCCGCGATGCTGCTGCGCCACAGTCTCGCCGACGATTCCTCCGCGGCGCGCATCGAACGCGCGGTTGACCGCGCCTACGCCGACGGTTTACGCACCGCCGAGGTAGCGTGTGGCGCCTCGGCACTCTCGATGGCAAAGTTCACGGAAGCGATTCTCGACCGCTTGTCATCCTGAAGTCTCGCTAGTTGGGGCACTGCTGAGCCGTTACTACTGCCGCTGGCGTCCTGGTAGTATCGGAGCGTCCGCGGCAGGAAAGGCTTAGGGCAAGCGCGTGGCTGCTTAAGAAGGCGCTTTCGGGCGTTTCTTCTCGCCGAAATTCTTAACTTGGGAACATCCGCCCTGTATAATGTGGTACGGGGAATCTCGCGCTCCGAACCAGCTCGTGAGAAAACCGGAACCGCTCTTCTTTAAAGGAAGGGTTCTTTAGTGCAGCTTCTTGACAGTTTGCCGGATTCCATGGATTCGGCGTTTTGCGACGAAGTAGTCCAACGTTGGCGCGGAGGACCCCGTTAAGGTGAACGAAACGATCGAGCGGGTAGGTCCCCTTCCACTGCGGGCCGTCCTCAGCGGGATTGACGCGGCTGCAGCTTCGAGCGTCCGCGTCGGCTCACTAGCGGGCGATGTCTCTCAACCGGCCCTCATTAGGGTCGAAGAGTTGCTAGCAAAACACTTCGCGGTCCTCGGCGCAACGGGTTCGGGGAAATCGTGCGCGGTAGCGTTGCTGCTGCGCAGAATCCTTGCTAAGGCGCCAAATGCTCACATAATTCTGCTGGATCCTCACAACGAGTACGCTCAGGCATTCGGCGACTCGGCCGTCGTAGTCAACATAGCAAATACGCGGATGCCGTTCTGGGCCTTGAGCCTGGAATCGTCGTCGCGAATACTCGTGCAGGGCGGTCCACCGGCGGAACAACATCTCCAGACCGGCATTCTGGAGGACGCGATTGTCAAGGCACGCAAGGAAGCTTCTCACCCCGAAGATACATCGTGGATTACCGTCGACACTCCGCTGCCCTATCTCATCCAAAACTTGCGCCGTAACATCAACACGGCGATGGGCGCTGTCAATAACGCCGAGAGCATCGGTCCACATCGCCGGCTGCTGGCTCGACTAGACTCGCTGGTCGGAGACCGGAGATTTTCATTCATGTTCGGCGACTACGCGATCGATACGTTGTCGGAAGATATCGGCGGGCTGGTCCGCATCCCGGTCAACGGGAGACCCGTTACGGTCGTGGATATGTCGACCATTCCAACGGCGATTGCCGACGTGGTCGTCACGGTACTCGCGAAGATGATCTTCCAGTTTGCGTTCTGCTGCGAGCCCGAGCACAGAGTTCCCATCTTACTGGTCTGCGAAGATGCGCATCACTACCTCCCGGCGACCCAGGGAGCGACCTATGAGGCCTGCACGCGCAATCTCAGCCGCATCATTTCACAAGGACGCAAGTATGGTCTCTCGATGGCCCTTGTCTCGGAACACCCGTCGGAACTCTCCCCTCGCGCGCTAGCCCAATGCGGAACCATCCTCGCCCTTCGCCTCCGCAACCGCGCCGACCGGCTCTGCGTCGAGGAGAACCTCAACGACGATGAAGCGTCGTTGAAAAGAACGCTGGGCAGACTGCCGGATCGCGAGGCAATCATTTTTGGAGACGGCGTCTCAGTGCCGATGCACGTCCGTTTCGACGAGCTAGAGGCTGAAAACCGTCCGAGCGGCGGAAGTGCCCGCTTCTTAGAGGCCTGGCAGAGTGATTCCCCTGACGTTGGGTTCCGCGATCGAGCAATCGAGCGCTGGCGCAGAGAACTCTTCTAGAGTCTCCGCATTTTGTAGCCGACGCCATGAACCGTCAGTAAATACTGGGGATCGTGCGGGTATTGTTCGATCTTCTTGCGCAGGTTGTTGATATGACGGTCGAGGGTGCGCTCGTAAACGTCGCCGTCGTCCCCTAAAAGGTCGAGCATTTTGGAGCGAGTAAATACCTCGCCCGGACTCTCCGCCAGCGCTGCAAGGATGTCGAACTCGGTTGCGGTGAGCTTCACGTGGGTACCGTCAACGGTCGCCTCGCGGAAATCGTGATCGAGTTCCAGGCCTCCCACGCGCGACGTGCGGCGCTTCTTTGCCAGCCGGCGCGCGCCGCTCTCCGCGACCCGGCGCATCGTCGAACGGACCCGCGCCGCGACTTCACTCGGGGAGAAAGGCTTGGTCACGAAATCGTCTGCGCCGAGCTGTGAACCGATGATGCGATCGGCTTCGTCCACTTCGGCCGTAAGCAAAATCGTGGGAACGTACCCGTCGGGCTTCGCGGTGGTACGCAAGACGTCGAACCCAGATCCGTCGGGAAGCCTGACATCAAGTACGAGAATGTCAGGAGCAAAGCTTTCCAGTGCCCGGAGCGTGTCCGCTATGGTGCCGGACGTCTCGACGATCATGCCCTGGCGCCTAAAGTATGCGGCGAGCGCCTCGGCGATCTGCGGTTCGTCGTCCGCAATCAGGATCCGTTTGCGCTCCATCGGTGAGGATACGCTCCCCGTTTCCATGCGTCCGGAGAACCGCCGTGATGCTTCCAGCCAGCAAGCTTTCGAGACAGAGAGGGTACCCTCCTTTGGTATGTCTATTGGCCCTATCTAAATAGTCGGAAGGAATCCGAAGGGACTATCTGACCTGTCTTAGCAAGAAGGCACCTGCTCTTGAAGGTTGTGGGTCATCGGCGTGACGAGAGCTCCGCGACCTTTCGTCCGATAAAATCGATGAAGCGCACGTGCAGCGCCGCGTGCGCGTGCGGGTGAGCGGCGCCCCAAGCAGAGCGCCAGTGCCCTAGCGTGTTTCGCTGCATCGCGGCGACGGCATCATCGTCCATGTCGAGATAGGTTTGCAAGTCGAGGCTGACGATCAACGTGTTCGGCGAGCGGATGTCGAAGCCCATCTCGACGCCGGAATATTGCGTGCGCAGCGGCGCGACCGCGGCAAGCTCGGCATCGTTGGCGCGCTCTTGGGCCGAGGGCGAGCTGCACGCCACGACGAGCGTCGCCACAACCGCACGCGCGAGGAACCGCAGGCCGGCCATCGTACGGAAACGATTCGGCCAACCCGCTTCGCTACCATGCGAGCATGGACGGAATAGCATGGGCGGCCAGCGCCATGGTCGCGGCCCGAACGCGGCTAGAAATCGCGACCGAAAATCTCGCCAACGTTTCGACCGACGGCTTTCGCCGCATCGATGCACGGGGTTTCCTAACCGCGCTGGGAGTAACGATTGCGCGACGGACGTCGGGCGAAGGCGGCGCGTTGCGCCATACCGGTCGCGATTTCGATCTGGCGATTCTTGGCGACGGTGCGTTTCGCGTTGTGGACTCTGCGGGTCGCGTGAGCGAGACGAGAGCCGGCGCCTTCATCCACGAAGCCGATGGAACGTTGCACGATGGCCGGGGACGCGTGGTATTGGGGCTTCGCGGCGCGCTGCACGTTCCATCGGGCGGCGTCGTCGACGCGCACGCGCTCGATCTTCCTTCGACCAGCCGCGTACAGAGCGGGTTTTTGGAGGGCCCGGCAGTCGATGCGATCGCCGAAATGATCGACGTGCTCGCCGCGGAGCGATCGTTCGAGAGCGCGGAAAAGGCCGTTGCCGCAATCGATGCCACCCGTCAGAAGTCGGCCGAAACGGCCCGCGTGAAATAAGGAGGGCGTGCATGGATCGCGCACTTTTTGCCGCCGCCACCGGCATGGCGGCTCAGCAACGTAACCTCGATACGATTGCCGATAACCTAGCGAACGCCGGCGTCGTCGGATTCAAAGGATCGGCGCAAAGCTTTGCCGAGCTGATCGCGCCCGGCGGACAGGGACTTGGAACCGTCGCGCTCGGTTCGCGCGTGCTCTTCGCGCAGGGTAAGCTGGCCCGAAGCGCCGGTCCATTCGATCTCGCGATCGACGGCCCCGGTTTTTTCACCGTGCTCGACGGCCACGGGCGCAGGCTCTATACGCGCGATGGAGCGTTTTCGCGCAGCGCCGACGGAACGCTGCGCAACGCCGCCGATTACCGCCTCGCGGGCGTCACGATTCCCAACGACGCGCTTACCGTAACGGTTGCCGGCGACGGAAGCGTTCGTGCAACGTTTGCCGCTGGCGCCGCCCGCAACCTGGGCCGCATTCGTCTCGCCGAGTTTGCGGCACCCGAGCACCTGCGAGCGCTCGACGGCGCGATTTTCGAAGCGACGTCCGCGTCGGGGAAAGCAAAGGACGTCATTGCGGGTTCGCCCGATGGTCCAAAGCTGCACTTCGGGATGCTCGAAGAGTCGAACGTCACGATTATCGACGCGATGATGCAGATTCTCACCGCGCAGCGTGCCTATGAAGCCAATGCAAAGGGCGTCCAGGCGGCCGACGAGATGCTGCGGATCGCCAACAACCTTTCGCGTGGATAGCGTCACCGCGCGCCGCGCGGGCGAGATGCTCGAGTCCATCCTGCTCGCACCCGTGCTTCGCCCGCTGATCGCAGGCGACGGCATGCTCGGCGACTACGAGCTGGAGCTCTTGGCGCAAACGATAGCCAGAAGCGACGGCGCGGGATTCGCGGCCCTGATCGCCTCTCGCTTGGAAAGTACTCGATGAGCACCGGCGACCGCGACGAGCAGATCCGAAGCTTGCTGCCGGTCGTGAAGAAGCTTGCGCGACGGCTCAAACGGCTGGTGCCGACCTTCGATCTCGACGATCTCGTGGGCGACGGATCGGTTGGCTTGATCCGCGCCGTCGATTCCTTTGATCCGTACCGCGGGCCGGAGCTTGGCGACTACGCGCGGCGCCTCATCGTCGGTGCAATGCTCAACGGCATCCGCCGAATGGATCCGGTCTCCGAGCGGGCGCGCCGGATCGTGCGCGACGGCGAGAACCAGCGGTACTCGATCGCCGCGGCGCTCGGTGCGGTGCCGACCTCAAGCGAGATGGAGGAGCGCTGCCCCGGATATCGCCGTGCCATTGCCGCGGTCTATCGCGGTCAGCCGCTCTCGCTCGATGCGCCGCTCCCGCTGGGAGAATCGCTGGTTAACGACTGGGGCGCCGACCCAGCGCGGATCGTGGAGCGCCGCTCCGAAAGCGCGCAACTCGCGGCGCTCATTGACGGCCTGCCTCGGCGCCAGCGCGAGGTCGTGCTGCTGCATTATTTTGGGGGAAGCTCGCTGCGCTCGGTTGGAAAGAGTTTGGCGATCTCACCGCAGCGTGCGTCGCAACTTCACCTGAGCGCGATTGCCAAGCTCAAACGGGAGTCTCATGCTTCGCCGTATTGAGCTCGACGAATCCCCGGCCGCGCTCTCCGCGCGCCTCGAAGCAGGACGCTCCGAGGCGGTCGTTCCGGCCGTTGCCGAGGCTGAGCTGGAGACTGCGCTCCTGCCGCAGGACCATCCGCGTTGGATAAAGGACGCGGTTGCCGTCTCGCAGCGAGGCCGCGAGCTTATCGCCAAGCTGCGGCCTGTCATCGTCCACGTCCTTTCGTTTTGGGATCATCGAATTCGTTCGATTATGGTTGGCAATCGCTGCGTTGCGGTGGATCCGAGCGGTTGCTATCGCGTTTCCTAGGAGCCTAGCGCCTCTCGGGCGGTCGCCCAGGCGGAGCGCGAGTTTGCGCTCCCGCCGCGCGACTATCCATGCTGGATGTGGAGTCTCGTATGTGTTGCACGCGGATCTAGTGCAGGTGCGCTGCGACGGCGATTGCGACCGTTGCAGCACCGACGAAGATGAAGTAGGTCAAACCTTGTGCGAATATCAGAACGTCGTGGATCTCTTTGCGCTGATGCGCCATCGTGGGACCCTCCTCTGGGCCGTCCACGGTATGGTCTCACACGTTCCTGAACGCCACCGTAAGGGCGCCTGTGAGTTGCATGAATTTTTACGCTCGCGACGCGTCGAAAAGATTGCGTCCGGTCATTTGTGCGGGAATCGGAAGCCCCATGAGGCTCAGCAACGTCGGCGCGACGTCGCCCAGCTTGCCGCCGGACGCCAAACTTCCATGCAAGCCATTGGCGATTAGGATAAACGGAACCGGGTTGGTCGTGTGCGCGGTTAGAGGATTGTTCTGCTCGTCGAGTTTCGTTTCGGCGTTGCCGTGATCGGCGGTGATCGCAAGCAGGCCATTCGCGCGAAGCGTCGCCTCGACTAACCGCGACAAACATTGGTCGATGATTTCGACGGCCTCGATCGTCGGCTCCCACTTGCCGGTATGACCGACCATGTCGGCATTGGCGTAGTTCATCACGATAACGTCGTAGCGCCCGCTCTCGATCGCGCTGACGGCGGTATCGGTGATCTCTTGCGCACGCATGGCCGGTGCGAGATCGTACGTTGCCACCGAACGGTCCGACGGAATCAGCTCGCGGTCTTCACCCTCGAACCGATCCTCGCGCCCGCCGTTAAAGAAGTAGGTGACGTGCGCGTACTTCTCGGTTTCGGCAAGTCGCAACTGGCGTAAGCCGGCTCGCGCGAGGACTTCGCCGAACGTCTCGCGCTGCGGCCGCGGGCCAAAGAGGACCGGATTGGTGTAGTTCTCGTCGTACTTCGTCATCGTTGCGAAGTACGGATTCCGATATGTCTTACACGCGAACTCTTCGAAGCCGCCGTTGTAGTAGAGTGTCGTTCCCGCATCGAACGCCGTCGTCAACTGTCGCGCGCGGTCGGGGCGGAAGTTGAAGAAGACGAAGGCGTCGCCATCTTCGATCGGTCGCGGCTCGCCGACGATCGTCGGCAGCACGAACTCGTCATCTTCGCCGCGCGCGTAAGCGTCGCCAACGGCGCCGAGCGCGTCGCCGGTGCGGAACTGCGCGCGACCCCCCGCAAGCAGGTCGTAAGCCAGTTGCGTGCGCTCCCAGCGCCCGTCGCGATCCATGGCGTAGTAGCGTCCCACTACGCTGGCGATCGCTCCGGCGCGATTGACCGCGCGCAGTTTTGCTTCGAGCCGTTCCACGTAGGTCATCGCCGAACGCGGCGTCGTGTCGCGCCCGTCCAGGAAGCAGTGTACGGCAATCGGCACGCCGGCTGCGACCGCGGCATCGATCAGCGCAAAGAGATGGACCATCGAGCTGTGCACTTGCCCGTCGGAGAGCAGGCCCATGAGATGGAAAGTCCCGCCGGTGCGCGCCGCATGCGCAAGCGCCTGCCGTAACGTTTCGTTCCTCGCGAACTCGCCCGATGCGATCTCGGCGTCGATCAACGTCACGCCTTGCGGCACGACGCGCCCGCTGCCGAGGTTCATATGGCCGACCTCGCTATTTCCCATGACGCCCGGGGGAAGACCTACCGCCTCACCTGACGCTTGCAGCATCGTATGCGGATAGCGCTCCAAGAGCGCTCGCCAATGCGGCAGACTCGCCGCCGCAATCGCATTGCCGTGCGTCGCGTCGGTGCATCCCCAGCCATCGAGCACGCACAAAACGACCGGCCGGTCTCCTTCGACTGTGCTCAGGATGACACCGCGGCTCGTTCGATCAGGGTTGCAAAGCCGTCGGGATCGAGCGAGGCGCCTCCGACCAGGCCACCGTTGATATCGGAGCGTTCCATGTACGACGCAACGTTGACCGCCGTCATGCTTCCGCCGTAGAGAATCGGCGTTGCGCTCAAGCCGTCGATCGCGCGACGAATCGTCGCCATCACCCTATTGGCTTCCTGGGGTTCGCAGTTCTGGCCGGTGCCGATCGCCCAAATCGGCTCGTAGGCGATCGCGACCTTCGCGAGATCGGCCTCCGGTACGCCGTGAAATGCGGCGCGCGTCTGCGATACGACGCGGTCGTCGGTCGCACCGGCGCGGCGCTCCTCAAGCGTCTCGCCGACGCAGACGATCGGCACCAGGCCCTGCGCGAGTGCCGTATGCACCTTCAAGTTGACCGTGCGATCGGTTTCGTCACAATATGCGCGGCGCTCCGAATGCCCGAGAATTACGTGTGAGACGCCAAGCTCGCGCAGCATCGGTGCGCTGACTTCGCCGGTGAAGGCGCCTCGGAGTTCCCAATGCATCGTCTGCGCTCCCAAGCGCACCCGCGTCTCCGCCAAACGCTCACCCGCCAACTGCAGGGAAGTAAATGGCGGCGCAATGACGATCTCTATCTCTGCGCCGAGCGCTGCGACGCGCGGCAGGAACTCGTCGAAGAACGCGGCGGTCTCGGCCGCGGTCTTGTGCATCTTCCAGTTACCGGCGATGATGGTTCTAGCGTTCAAGTGCGGCGACTCCGGGCAGTTGTTTTCCCTCCAGAAACTCTAGCGTCGCGCCGCCGCCCGTCGATACGTACGTCATCTTCGAGGCGAAGCCCAGTAAGTGTGCTGCCGCCGCGGCGTCGCCTCCGCCGACGACGCTCGTCGCTCCGGCCTCCGTCGCGCGCGCGATCGCATCGCCGACTACTTGCGTTCCTCCTCGATACGCCGGCTTTTCGTACACGCCCATCGGACCATTGAAGACGATCGTCTTGGCGGCTTCGATCGCGCTCGCATACGCCTGCGCGGTTGCCGGCCCGATATCGAGAATCATCTCCTCGCCGACGGCGTCGATCGCAACGACGTGAGCCTGGTCCTGCGCGTCTGCCGAGGGCGCAACGACCGCATCGCTTGGTAGATGCAGGCCGACACCGCGCTCTTCGATCGCAGCTAGGATGCGGCGCGTCGGCTGGAGATCGTCGTCGCGCAGCGAGGTGCCGACGTTGACGCCCAACGCCGCGAGTAGCGTATTGGCCATCCCTCCTCCGATGCAGAACGCACCGACCAGCTCGCTCAAGCGTTCGAGCATGCCGATCTTGTCCCTGATCTTTGCGCCGCCGACGACGCAGACGAAGGGTCGAGCTGGACGATCGGTTAAGCGTGAGAGCGCCGACACCTCGGCTTGCATCAGAAGGCCGGCCGCGTTCGGAAGCAGATGCGCGAGGCCTTCGGTGGTGGCGTGTGCGCGATGCGCCGTCGCAAACGCGTCGTTGACGTAGAGATCGCCCAGTCTAGCAAGCTGCTGGGCAAACGCGGGGTCGTTGCGTTCTTCGCCTGGATGGAAGCGCACGTTTTCGAGCAAGAGCACGTCGCCGTCGTGCAGCGCAGCCACCGCGCTTTCGGCCACCTCGCCGACGCAATCGGGGGCAAAGCCGACGGGAATGCCGAGGCGATCCGACAGCGCCCGTGCGACCGGGCGCAACGAGAGTTGCGGATTTGGTTTGCCGTCAGGGCGGCCGAGGTGCGAGAGCACGATGGTTTTTGCTCGGTGCTCGCGCAGCCAGCGCAGCGTCGGCAGCGCCGCGTCAATGCGGCTGTAATCGGCGATTTTACCGCCTGTCATTTGGGGTACGTTCAAATCTTCGCGCACCAGAACGCGCCTGCTGCGAACGTCGCACTCTTGCAGGCGTCGCAGAGCCACTACGCCGCGGCTGGAATCGTCGAGCCAACCAAGGCCGTCAGCTCCGCGAGGCGACACGAATAACCCCACTCGTTGTCGTACCAGGCGGCAATTTGGATGAGATCGCCGTTGGCGTTGCTGAGCCTGGAGTCGATAATCGAGCTGTTAGGATTCTTCTTGAAATCGCTCGAGACCAGCTCCTCTTCGGTATAGGCGACGTATTTGCTCATCTCGCCCTCCGCGGCGCGGCGCAGCAGCGCGTTGAGCTGCTCCTTGGTCGTCGGGCGTTTGGTTTGCGCGACGAGGTAGATCATCGACACCGTCGGCGTCGGGACGCGGAGCGAAAAGCCGTCGAAGGTGCCTTCGACTTCCGGAATCGTCAGGTACAGCGCTTTGGCGGCGCCCGTGGAGGTTGGAATAATGTTGGTCGCGGCGTTGCGCGCGCGGCGAAGATCCCGCTGCGGCCCGTCGAGCACGTTCTGATCGTTGGTGTAGGAGTGGATCGTGGTCATGAAACCCTTGACCCAGCCCAGTTCTTCAACGATCGGCTTTACGGCGGTGGCCAAGCAGTTTGTCGTGCACGAAGCGTTGGAGATGATGTTGTGCTTCTGCGGATCGTAGCGGCGGTCGTTCACGCCCAGCACGATCGTGATGTCTTCACCCTTTGCCGGGGAGGAGATGAGGACTTTTTTCGCGCCGCCGCTATCGATATGCGCGCGAGCCTTGGCCGCATCGGTGAAGAGGCCGGTCGACTCGATCACAATGTCGACGCCCAGGTCGCGCCACGGAAGTTTGCCGGGGTCGCGTTCGGCAAAGATGCGGATGCTCTGCCGGTCGATGGAGAGCGTTGCGTCTCCGGCGCTTACGCTGCCGGCGTAGATGCCGTAGTTGCTGTCGTATTTAAAGAGGTGCGCGCACTCCGTTGCGGGCATGAGGTCGTTTACGGCGGCGATCTCGATCTCCGGATGGCGCTCCACGATCGCTTTGGTGAAGTTCCGGCCGATGCGGCCAAAGCCGTTGATTCCAATGCGCATGAGCCGCGTTTACCGGGCCGCTTTCGCGCTCCCCTGCACGCCGCGCAGGCTGCCGGCCAACTTGGTCAACGCGCCCAGCCGGCTGCTTACGGTCGGTTTGCCGATGGGTGGATTGCAGCGGCGTCCCAACTCTGCAAGCGACTCGTCGGGGTGGCGCAGACGAAGTTCGGCGACTTCGCGCAGCGGCGGCGAGAGGCTCGACAAACCATAGGCGCTCCGCAGAAACTCGATCACGTGCCGCTGTTGGGCACCGGCCTGGGCGCTGCGCTGCAGGTTCGCCGCCTCGGTGTTCACTAGGCGGTGAATGCGGTTCTTGGTCTCGCGCAAGGCGCGCACGTCCTCGAGCCGGAGAACCGCGGCGAAGGCGCCGATGCGCGTCAGCAGCTCCGCGATGGCGTCGAAATCCTTCAGATAGAGCACCCTGCGCCCTTTTCGGCGCGTTTCTTTTGCCGTTACGCCGTTGCTGCGCAACATCCACGTCAACCGCGTCGCGATGGCTTCATCACGGACGACGAACTCGAGATGGTAGCCGCGCGCTCCCGCGGCCAGCGAACCGCACGCCAGAAAGGCGGCTCGTACTTCGATCAAACGATCGCACTTGTGCACCGGTTTGGGCGGCATCGCGCGCAGCCGTTGCGGCAATTTCACCGCAAAGGTCGGCAACCGTTGCAGCCGCGTGGCGGCGCGCGCCTCAATGGGATGAAGCTTTCGCTCCTCCAGCAGCGACCAGAAGAGACGCGCGACGGCGTTGCGATGCGTCACGAACTCCCCGTCGTTGCCGCCGTACACGCAGAGTCCGGCGAGCAGCGAATCCCGGCAGTGGCGCTCGCCGGGAAGCTCGCGGGCGAGGGCGTCCTTGGTGTCGGCGGAGATCACAGCCACTCCGCCTCGTCCCGGCGCGAGTCGAGAATCTCGTAGAGGTCGGCGGGCTTTACGCTCGGGGTGACTCGCAGCGGAACCTCACGCACGCGGACCGTCACGAATCTCGTAGCGTAGTGGATCTGGAGGACGTCGCCGGCCTTGACCTGATAGCCGGGTTTGAGCGCTTTTCCATCCCGGGTGATGCGGCCGTGCTCCAGAGCCTCGTGCGCCTCGCTGCGCCGTTTCGCCAGGCGCGACACCTTCATAAACTTATCCAACCGCACGCCAGAGAGAGTTCGCCATCGGGCCGCCCAACGTTGTTACCCACCTCGTCCTTCGACTGCGCTCAGGATGACAAAACGGGGCTCACGATCACAGTAGCGGAATATTGACAGTATCGCGATATATCGGATAATATTGTCGATATGCATAGATGGGGAATGCGGCGGCACGGAATGCGGCGCTTAAAGCGTGGGATTCTTAAGTTTGCGCTGCTCAAACTGCTCAGCGAGACGCCGCGGCACGGCTACGACCTGATTCGCGAGATCCGGGAGAAGGGCTGGGCCGGTGGCGCGGGGTCGGTCTATCCGCTGCTCGCGGGTCTCGAAGCTGCCGGCTTCATCGTCGGCCGCGACGAGGAGGGGCGCCGCATCTACGAACTCACCGAGAGAGGACGAAAAATCATGGAAGAGCGCTGGGCCGACATCGGACGCTTTTTCGAAGATGACGACGAGGAAGAGGGCACGCGCGACCGGCGGGCGCAAATGCGCGATTCAGCGGCTCGATTGATGCAAGCGGTTTCGCAGCTCGGCTACTCTTCCAAACCCGAAAGCATCGAGCGCGTGCGCGAGCTGCTCGACAGAGCGCGCAAAGAGATTTACGAAGTGCTGGCAACAGAGTAAGGGGTTTGCAGGTTGGGGCAAGCGCGAGCGGCGCACCGTGGGGTCAACATTTTCGAGGAGGGCAAGCCGATGTGGCAGATCCTCCTCGTTTTTCTCGTGCCGTTGATGCTCAGCAACGTATTGCAATCGGCATCGCAGACGATGGCCAGCATCTGGATCGGGCGTTTGATCTCCACGTCGGCGCTCGGCGCGATCTCGGCGGTCTTTCCCATCATCTTCTTGCTGTTCTCGTTCGTCTTCGGCGTCTCGAGCGGCAGCAGCGTCCTCATCGGACAGGCCTTTGGCGCGAAGGACTTCCACAAGGTCAAGAAGATCGCCGGAACCGTCACGGGCGCAGCCCTCTACCTCGGCATCATCGTCGCGGTGCTGGGATATTTCGGCTCGCCGACGATTCTCAAATGGCTGGCAACGCCGCCCGACATCATCGCGCAGTCCGACGCCTACGCGCGCGTGGCCTTCCTGACGATGCCGGTCTTCTTCGTCTACTTCGTCTATGCGACGATCTTGCGCGGCACCGGCGATTCAACCACGCCGTTCTACGCGCTAATCGTTTCGAGCGTACTGGCCATCGCCATCACGCCCCTCTTCATCGTTGGCGTCTTCGGATTGCCGAAGCTCGGGGTCGTTAGCGCCGCCGTTTCCGGACTTATCGCCAACACGGCGGCCTTCGCATGGCTCCTGATCTACCTCCGCCGCAAGAACCACCCGCTGCAGTTTGACCGCGAGACGCTGGTAGACATGGGAATCGATTGGAAGATTCTCGGAGCGGTCCTGCGCATAGGACTGCCTACCGCGCTGCAGGTGATGATGGTCTCGCTTGCCGAGATCGCGGTCATCTCGTTCGTCAATCGTTTTGGATCGAGCGCGACGGCGGCCTACGGCGCGGTCAATCAGGTTGTCGGCTACGTGCAGTTCCCGGCGATCTCGATCGGCATCGCGGCTTCGATTTTCGGCGCACAATGCATCGGCGCGCGTCGCGAAGATAAGCTCGGGAGCGTTATTCGCTCGGCCGTCGGCCTGAACTACATCGTCGGCGGCATCATCATCGCCCTCTGCTACTTGTGCGCCTGGTTCATTCTGGGTTGGTTCATCACCGACCACTCCACGCTGGTGATCGCACACCAACTGCTGATGATCACGCTCTGGAGCTATCTCTTGTTCGGAAACTCCGCCGTACTGAGCGGCCTCATGCGTGGCAGCGGCGCCGTGCTCTGGCCGACGATCAACGGTATCTTCGCCATTTGGGGCGTGGAAGTGCCGGTCGCCTGGTTCTTGATGCACCGCATCGGGCTCGACGGCGTCTGGCTCGGTTATCCAGCCGCCTTCTGCGTCGTGCTGGTGCTGCAGTTCACCTACTACGAGTTCGTTTGGAAACGCAAAACGCACGAACGCCTCGCCTAAGAAGTCGGGCCCTACTTCCGCTTCTTCGCTTTGGGCGTAACGCAAGTGCCGCTGGCGCGGCAGACGATTACCGGGGGATCCAGCACGTCGGCGGCGCTTTCGCCGATCTCCGGTCGCGCGGCGATCACCTTGCGCGCCTCGAACTCCATGCGGCGCGACGTCCTGCCGATCATCACGACCCTACCGGTCGCTTCGATGTAATCCCCCGCGAAGACGGGAGCCAAGAATTCGACGCTGTCGTACGACGCGAAGCGCCCTTCGTCGCCGTCCAATCGAATTAACAGCTCGGTTGCAACGTCGCCGAAGAGCGCGAGCATGCGTGCTCCGTCGACGAGATTTCCGCCATAGTGCGCGTCGAGCGCGCTCATACGCACGCGCAGCGTGGCTGTGGCTGTGGGGAGCGTATCTTCTAGGCCTTCGCTAGTTGCCACAATTCCTCGAGTTCGGGCAGCGAGAGATCCGAGATGCTCTTTCCGCCTTTGGTCGCGTGCTCTTCCATGAACGAAAACCGTTTGTAGAACTTTTCGTTGGCTTCGCGCACCGCCGTCTCGGCGTCGATGCCGAGCGCGCGCGAGAGATTGACCAGCGTGAAGAAAACGTCGCCGAGCTCTTCGCGCACCCTGGGGTCGTCTTGGGCTAGGCGGCGCGCCTCGGCGAGTTCGCCCAGCTCCTCCGACAGCTTCTCCAGGATTCCGTTGACGTTGGGCCAGTCGAAGCCGACGCGTGCGGCCTTCTCCTGCATGCGCTGACCGCGCTGCAACGCGCCGAGTTGCGTGGGAATTCCGTCGAGGCGGCTCTTACGCCGGCGCCCGGTTTTTTCCAGGGCTTTGAGCCTCTCCCAGTTGCGCCACTGCGCGTCCACGTCTTCGATGACCGCGTCGCCGAAGACGTGTGGATGGCGGCGCACCATCTTATTGGAGAGCGCGTCGACGACGTCGGCGATGCTGAACTTTCCAACTTCCATGCCAAGCTGCGCGTGAAACAGCACCTGTAGCAGCAAGTCCCCCAGCTCCTCGCAGAGCGCGTCGAGGTGCGGTCCTTCGATGGCCTCGACCACTTCGTACGTCTCTTCGAGGAGGTACGGAACCAGCGTGCGGTGCGTCTGCTCTCGATCCCACGGGCAGCCCAGGCGCAGGCGGGCCATGATCTCGACCAAATCGTCCCATGAGTAATGCGCCGACTGTGGCGGCAGCGGGACCAGCGGCATCGTGATTGAGGCGGAGAGCGTCGCGCGCGGTACGCCGGGGACGATCTGGGTGGCGACGCCGCGCAATTCCAATAGCCGCAACAGCGACGGAAGGCCCGGAAAATCCGAGAGGGGGTTTCCGAGCACGCCCAAACCCAGGGAGTCGTCATGCGTACCGCTGGAGAGCCGCTCGGCGAAACGTTCGATCTCTTCGGAACTTCCGCGCACGAAGAGCGCTGGATCGTCCACCATATCGCGAATGACCGCGATCCCATTGCGCTCGAGATAGGCCGTCAAATCCGGCGGCGCCAGCAAAGCGACGGCCTTACCGATCGCGCGCAGCGCGTCGAGGCCGCCGATGGTCAGGAGCCCCGGATCACCTGGGCCTAGACCCGCGATGCGAACCAGCACGCCGCGTCCTTCGCAACCTCGCGGCGGTGTCCCGGTCGGGACACCGCCGCATGCGATTTACGTCGAGGCAGGCGCGGGCGAACCCGCGGGACTCGCTGCCGGCGGCGAGGAGACTGCGCTCGCCCCGCCCGACGGCGGCGGAGCGCTCATTGCCGATGCCGGCGGCGGCGATGGGAAGAGGCCGGCGAAGGTCGGATTGTTGATTTTGATGTCCGCCTTCTGCTGCAGGCCTTGGAGGAACGGCTGAATCAGCGGCGACTCTTGCTGCTGGCGCAGCGTATCGGTGATCTGCGGCGTCGCGCTGGCCAGCGTTGCTTTGGTCGCCGGGATGCGAGCTGTGACTTGAATGATGTGGTAGCCGAAGGGCGATTTCACCGGCGCGCTGATCGCGTTGACCGGCTCGGAGAAGGCTACCGCATCGAATGACGGCACCATCTGCCCGCGTTTGAACGTGCCTAGGTCGCCGCCTTTGTCCTTACTGCCGGGATCGGTCGAGTATTGCTTGGCGACGTCGGCGAAGTTCGATCCGGACTTGAGAAGCGCCTCGACCTTTTGCGCTTCGGCCAAGTTCGGCACCAGTATGTGACGCGCGGTCACTTCTTCGGGCTTATCGAACGTGGCGTGATTCTTGTCGAAGTAATCCTTGATCTGGGCCGGCGTGACCTTCACCTGGGAACCCAGCGCCTTGTCGAGGATGATCTGCTCGCGCAGCGCGGCGTGAACGTCGTCTTCGGAAAGGCCACGAGACTTCAGCATCTCGTCCCACGAGCCGGCCGGGAAGTTCTGCTTGATCTGGTCTTCGCGCGCGCTGATCTCGGCATCGGTGACGGTGATGTTATTGTTCTTGGCGTATTGATCGATCAACGCATCTTGCACCATTTGCTGCAAGACCGTGCGTGCCATCGGCGTCCCTTCCAGCTTTATGTTAAATGCGGATTCGCTGATCGGTTGGCCATTCACCGTCGCGACGGTACCGCCGCCCGAGCACGCCGCTAGCGACGTGCCGAAGAGAAGGGCGGCCAGGCCTACGGTGAGGCGTTGGACTGTCGACATTGTTGCTCCGTTGGGTAAAAGTGCGTAGGGAAGCGGGGCCTGGAGCCCCGCATCACGGCGGGCTCGTTCGCGTGTCGTGCCCGCGTTCCTTCGATTGAGGGGAGCCTCCTAGAGCGCTTCGAGCAGCTTTCGCAGGAGCGGCATCCAGTTTTGGCTGCCGGGCAGGTCGACGAGAATGCGCCCATCGGAGAAGCGGAAGCGGTTCTTCGTCAGGGCCTGGAGCTTGGGCACGGCGGCCGGATCCAGCTCGAAACCCGAGCCGACGCCCAGGGTAAGCCGGCGCTCGTCGACCACCACCCGGGTGACGCGCTTGCGTAGTGCCACCGCGCGCAGGCTGGTGAGCTCGACGAGGTTGGCCAGGGGCGGGGGGAAGGCGCCGAAGCGGTCGCGCACGCCGGCGGCGACCTCCTCGACCTCCTCTTGCGTGCGAGCCTTCGCTAGCTGTTGGTAGATGGCGATCTTTTGCGAGACTTGGCCGACGTAGTCGTTGGGAATGAAGGCGTCGATCTTCACGTCGATGACGGCTTCCTGACGCGCCTCGAGCGCTGCCGGCTCCCCGCGCCGCTGGGCGATCGCCTGGGCTAAAAGCTCGCAGTAGGTGTCAAAACCGACCGATGCGATGAAGCCGGACTGCGCCGATCCCAATAGATTCCCGGCGCCGCGAATTTCGAGATCGCGCATCGCGATCTGCAATCCCGATCCCAAGTGCGCGAACTCCCGGATCGCTTCCAGCCGCGCCTTCGCCTCTTCGGTCAGCGCTTTGTGCCCCTGGTAGAGCAGGTAGCAATACGCCTGATGGTTCGAGCGGCCGACGCGACCGCGAAGCTGGTAGAGCTGCGCCAGCCCGAATCGGTCGGCGTCGCTCACGATCATCGTGTTGACGTTGGGAATGTCGATTCCGTTTTCAATGATCGTCGTCGCGACCAGCACGTCGAGCTCCCGGTCGATGAATCGTTCCATCACCGGCTCGAGCTCCGATTCGCGCATTTGGCCGTGGCCGACGCCGATGCGCGCGCGCGGCGAGAGTTTCTCGAGTGCGTTGCGCACCGCGTAAATGGATTCCACTCGGTTGTGCAGGTAGTAGACTTGGCCGCCGCGGTCGAGTTCGGCGGCGATCGCGCGCTGCACCACGGCATCGCTGGCGGGGACGACGACCGTCTTGATCGACATCCGGTTCTTCGGCGCCGTCTGAATAAGCGACAGGTCGCGGACGCCCAGCAGCGACATGTGCAGGGTGCGCGGAATCGGCGTGGCGGAAAGCGTCAAGACGTCGACGCTCGCGCGGTAGCCTTTGAGCCGCTCCTTGTGCATGACGCCGAAGCGCTGCTCTTCGTCGATGACGATCAAGCCGAGATCGGCAAAGGCAACGTCTTTCTGCAGCAGCCGGTGCGTCCCGATGACGATGTCGACCTTCCCCTGCGCGAGGTCTTGAATAATGCGCTTCTGATCGGGCTTGGAAGTGAAACGCGAGAGCCCTTCGACGCGCACCGGAAAAGCGCCGAAGCGGGCGCTGAAGGTGCGGTAGTGCTGATCTGCCAGCAGCGTCGTCGGCACGAGCACCGCGACTTGCTTCTTGTCGGCGATTGCTTTAAAGGCCGCGCGCATCGCAACCTCGGTCTTCCCGTAGCCGACGTCGCCGCAAATGAGGCGGTCCATCGGCCGCGCAGCCTCCATATCGGACTTGGTGGCGTCGAAGGCTTTCTGCTGGTCGGGCGTGGGTTCGTAAGGGAAAGCCTCCTCCATCTCGGCCTGCCACGTGGTGTCGGGACCAAACGCAAAGCCGCGCGACATCTCCCGCTCGGCGTAGAGCTTGACGAGCTCGTCGGCAACTTTTGCCAGCGATTCGCTGACGCGCGTCTTCGTGCGTGACCAGTCGGCGCCGCCCATCTTCGAAAGCCGAGGGCTCTGACCTTCGGCGGCCGAGTACTTCGCGATCTGATGCATCTGGGTGACGGGCACCAGCATCCGATCGCTTCCGGCATAGCGCAGATCGAGATAATCTTGCGTCGCGCCGAGAATCGTCTCGGCGCGCAGGCCGAGATACTGGCCGATGCCGTGCACCGCATGCACGACATAATCGCCGACGCGCAGGTCTGCCAGCGTGACGGGCACGCCTTCCTTGACGGCGCGCATCTTAACGCGCTTGGGCGGCGCGCCGAAGATCTCACGATCTCCCAGCACGCGCAGCCGCAGGCCCGGCAACCAGTAGCCGGATTCGATCGACCCATGATCGACCAGAACGCTTCCGCGCGCCCGCCGGCCAACGTCAATTCCGGCGGCCTGCAAGAGGTCGATCGTGCGCGAGACCGCGGCGCTCACGATGAAGACGTTCTCGCCGTTTGAAATCCATTCGCGCAGCGCTTCGGTGAAAAGCCCGATCTGACGATTGAAATGCTCGACCGGCCGGCACTCGAAAACGAACGACTCGATGGACCGCGGCGCCCAAACGGTCCCGTGCTCTGCCATCTCGATCGTGCCCGGGAAGGTGAGCGTGGCATGTGCTGCGACGAGCGCGCCCACGTCGGCCAGCGAAATCGGAGTGGCGGACAACTCGGCACGCAGCGCTTCGCCGGCGTCCTCGTCGGCAAGCAGCGTGTGACGCTCGCGATTGCGTTCTTCGTCAAGCGCATTGGCGACCGCCGCGATCGTCGACGGTTCGTCCAGCACGACCGTGGCGTCGGCCGGTAGATAATCAAAAATGGTCGCGCTCGCCGCGAGCGGATCCTCCCAGGGCGTTACCGCGAGCCTATCGATCGACGCGCTGCTGCGTTGCGATTCGATGGAAAAACTTCGTAGAGACTCGATCGCGTCGCCGAAAAACTCGATGCGCACGGGCGTGTCGGCAGTTGCCGCAAAAAGATCGATGATGCCGCCGCGCACCGCGTACTCGCCGACCGCGCTGACGACGTCGCAGCGGACGTAGCCCAAATCGAAGAGCTGCTGCTGCAAACGCTCCCAACCAGGTTCGTCGCCGGGACGCAACGCGAAGCGGAGCTCGTCGAAGCGCGTGCGCGCGATCAGATGCTGACGAACCGCGGCAATCGGCGCCAACACGATTCGCGGGGCGCCGTCGACGAGGTCGGCGAGCAAGGTCATTCGCGCGCTGCGCTCGGAGGGGCTCTCGATTGCGCCAAGGGCTTCGTCGCGTGAGCGAACCAAAGCGACTCGTTCGCTGCGGTCTCCGAGGTAGTAAAGCAGGTCGGCAAAGGTCCGTTCCGCCGCATCCGGAGTCGGAAGCACGACGAGCATCGAGCCGCCCAGCTCTCCGTGAAGCGCCGCTAAGAGCGCAGGGCGCGCCGCCGCGATCGTTTCGTGTAAGGCGTATCCGCCGGGCTTCTTTCCGGTGATACGGCGCAGCGCCCGCAGTCGTTCGATCGTGCTCGCAAAGGCGCGGCTCGACTCGGTCAGCTCGGCAAGAAGCTCTGTTTTGTCGGGGGCGACTACGTGCACGGTCATGCGGGCCGCTTATTATAGCGTAGCAGTACGACCAACGGAAGGACGGCGGCGACCCCCAGCGCCACGGAGAGCGGGGGATGCGGTGTGCCGATGGCGTCGGGGATGTAGCGCAGCACCGAGGTCAAGGAGAGCAAAATCGCTGCCCTGGCCACGGGCGTGCGCGGTGCGAGAGCGGCGAGCGCGACGAGCCACAGGCCGTACCACGGGTAAGGATTAGGAACGAGCAGCCAGACCGCGATTCCCAGCCAAATCCAGCCTTCATCGAGCCGGCGGATCAGCAGCGCGGTGCCGCGCAGGGCGAAGAGAGACGCGACCACGCCGGCGAGGCCGACGGCGACGAATGGACCCATTGGCGCAAAGACGGCCTGCAGCGAGGCTTGCGGCGCATAGCTGCCGTGCGGTGCGAGTTGCGTCATCACGCCGCGGATCAGCGGCCACGACAAGGCGATTGCAACGACGATTCCCGCAACCGTGCCAAAACGCGCGCGGCGATCGGCGAAAGCAAGGACGAACGCAGCCGCGATGCCGGGCGGTTTGATCAGCGAAGAAAGCGCGATGACCGCGCCGCCGGCATTGACGAATCGCCGGCTTATGAGAACGAATCCTGCGAGTACCGCGGCTAACGCGATCGCATCGTTATGCCCCTCCGCCGCGCACCATACCGCGGCGGGGTTTAGTCCGATCGTCGCAGCCGCGCGCAAACGCGCCGCGCGGTCGCCCGTAAAGGCGCCGTACGCCAGCGGTATGCAGAGCAGAAATGCCGCGCACGCCGTGACGCGGAACCCGTCGAGCTGCGCGAGCGGTCCCAAGGGGGCAAGCGTCGTTACCAAGAGCCGGGCCAACGCGACGAAGACTGGTCCGTATAGGCAAATTGGAAAAGCCGTCACCCACTGAGCTTGTGCGGCGCGCACCAGCGCGTCGGCGTTGTTGACCGGAGCGAGCGCGTAGGGATTGAGGCCGATTCGCGCCATCTCTCCATAAGCGGCGTACGCGTAGACGTCGCTCGAGAAAAGAACCGGCACGAACCAGGCTGCGGCCAGCGCCGCCGCAGCGGTAAGGCAGACGGATTGCAACGAGACCGGCTGCGCCTGCTGCAGTGCCCGCCAGTACATGAAGCCTGCGGCAAAAATCGCCAGCAAGACTCCCCCGAGCAATGGTGCGCCCGCGGCGCCCCAGTTGGTAACGACGGCTAAGGGTTGCCCTTCGACGAAGCCTGTGCTGAGCGTAGTCGAAGCGCTCAGGATAAACTCGCGGTCACGCGCGGAAGGCGGCGGCGGCGATGCCGAGCAGCAGAAACCATGCGCCGCCGACCTTCGGATAGAAGACGAAGTCATCGACGGTCTGATGGAGCGCCAGGGCTATACTCGCCGCCAGCGCGGCAACCACCCACGGCGATTGGGCGCGCAAACGCGCAACCAACGGCTTTTGGAGGAACGCTCCGATCGATGCGCTCACCATCGTAAGCGTCGCGGCAAAAAGTACGATGCCGCCCTCCGCCAGCGATTGTAGATACCAGCTGTTTGCATGCGTGCGAACGCCGTAGACGCCGTACTCGGGCAGGTCGAGCTCGAAGTTGCCGGCGCCGGCGCCAAAAAGCGGGTGATCGCGCCACATTCGCAGGGCCGCACCCCAGAGCTCGCCGCGATTACCGACGCCGCCCGCGTAAGCGCTGGACGCAAGCGAAACGCGCAGTATGCCCGGCGTATGCGCGTAAATCGCCCACCAGACCGCGCCGCCGGCGCCAGCGATCGCGCCCAGCACAGCCGGCGCAAGCGCCGGCCATGCCCGGCGGCCCGCCCAGAACGCGACGATTGCGCCAACGATGACGAGCGAGACGATGCCCGCACGCGAGAACGTCAAGACGTCGGCAAAAACCACGAGGCCGAGCGCGACGTCGAGCAACGTCGTTCGCCGTACCAGCGTCCACGCGCCGAGCGTCGCGACGGCGATCGTGCAATAGGCCGAAAGCTGATTCGGGCCTTCGAGCAGGCCCGCGATGCGCGGAACGATCGCGCCGCCGATGTACAGTCCCGACGGCGCGCCGGCGATCTCTTGAACCAGCGCGCTGAGCGCGACCGCGATGCCGGCTATGGCTGCGGCGACGACGAGCGCCGCATCGTCGGCGTCGAGCGCATAGCAGGAGAATGCCGCGACAAAGAACGCGGCGTACTCGAGCCATTTAAGGGTTTCGCGAATGGCCGCGGCCGGATGCGTTGCGTCGAGCAACGACAGTGCGGTCGCAAGTATATAGAACGCAAAGGCGCCCGCAAGCAGAGGCGCCGGCCGGCGGCGCAACCTCCCAGCGACGCCGGAATAGGTCGTCAGTCCCAGCAGCACGCCGAGCAAGACGCACTTTGGCAGCGTGATCGTCGTTGCCGCAAGATCGTGCGCGAAGGCAATCGGCGTCGTCAGGAGCAGCGCGCAGAGTCCGTACGCCGGGCGCCGCGCGGTGAGCATCGCGGCCGCAACGAATGCGGCGACGAAGAAGACGGCGGAGAACGGATCGAGCGGAGTCGGAACGGCGATGGAGTCGACGACCGGACGATACGTCAAGATCGTTCGATGTCGCTGATAATGTAGAGCGGCCGCCCTTTAACTTCGTCGTAGACGCGCCCGAGATACTCGCCGAGAATCCCTAGGCTCATCAACTGCACGCCGCCCAAGAAGAGCACGGCGACGATCGTCGAGGCCCAGCCGGGAGTGTAAAAGGCCGGCTTCAGGCTGAACGTTTTCAGAACGATGATGATCACGGCATAGACGAAGGCGATGACGCTGGCTGCGAAGCCAAAATAGGATGCAAAGCGCAGCGGGACGTCGGAGAACGAGGTGATGCCGTCCATCGCAAAGCGAACCATCTTGGAGAGCGGATACTTCGTCTCGCCGGCATAGCGCACGTCGCGATCGTACTCGAGCGCTGCTTGGTTGAAGCCGACCCAACTCACCATCCCGCGCAGAAAGCGATGGCGCTCGGGGAGCCGCCGTACGGCCTCGACGGCGCGCCGGCTCATCAAACGAAAGTCCCCGGTATCCAGCGGAATTGGGATCTTGGTCAGGCGTTTGATAATCCGGTAAAACGCGCGCGCGGTCCAGAGCTTGAAACGGCTTTCGCCTTTGCGAGTGCGGCGTACCGCATACACGACGTCGTACCCGTCGCGCCACTTTTGCAAAAAATCTTCGATAAGCTCCGGCGGATCTTGCAGATCGCCGTCCATCAAAATCACGGCGTCCCCGGTCGCGATCTCGATGCCGGCGGTCGCCGCGAGCTGATGGCCGAAGTTGCGCGAGAGATTGACCAGCACGATCGCGGTCTGCCGCTGCATCTCCATGCGGATTGCAGCGAGCGTGCCGTCGGTACTGCCGTCGTTGACCAGCACGATCTCGTGATCGAACTGAGCTCTTAACGGCTCGATTGCCGCCGAGACTCGCGCCAAGAGCGGTGCGACGTTTCCGGCTTCATTGTAGAGGGGAACCACGACGCTGAAGGTGGGGCGCTTAGTTTCGGCCATGCGGCTGGAGTTTTCAACGCGTCGCCGTCGTTGTCACCCCGAGCGGAAAGCGCGGAGGGCCCAAGAACTAGCGTGCATGCCTAACGCCCGTTCCGCCCTAGCGATCGGCGCGGCTTTGCTCTGGTTTGCCGGTTGCAGCCATGCGGCTCATTCCGGCGGAGCGGGACCGCCGCCGGCGCCGAGGACCCCGCCGCGGCCGGGCGCCTCGCAGCGGGCCGGCGTCGCTAAACCAGGGCAGGCCACCGCTACGCCGCCCGCCGCCTCTCCTTCGGCCTCGCCCGCCTCGACGGCACCTCCGTCGCCGGTCGTCACGCCTCCTCGGCTCGCAGTCAAGGTACCGCGCCTGGCGCCCAACGCGGCGCCGCAGATTCTCGCGGTCGCGATAAGCGAGACGACCGTCCATCCGGGCGACACCGTCTCGGGCAGCGTCGTCACGACCTCCAACGTCGCCAGCGTGCAGGCGCGCATCGGGGGCTATGCGATGACTCTTGTAAAGACCGGCGTGGGACGCTTTGCGCTGACCTACACCGTCGCGCCGCTGCCGTGGTTCATTCGCGGCACGTTCAACATGCGCGTCATTGCAACAAATACGCGCGGCGACACGGTCGAGCGCACGATACCGCTGACGGTGCGCTAGCCGCCGCTCCTCACCTTTCTCGAGCAGTGCAAGCGTATTTATACAGGACGCGGGAGAATCGCGAAGGAAACCGCGTTCCGTTCACCCGCTTTAAAGGACAAAGCCCGTGCGTTGCATTTCGTTGCCGAACCTGGCTCTGGCGATAGGAGTATCGGCCGTTCTCTGCGCCTGCGGGGGAAACGGCCGGCTCGCTTCGTCGCCGGGCCTTCCGGGCCTCACCCTGCAACGAATAGGCGAGCCGATCCAGCGGCGTGCGTCGCAGAGCAAGATCCAGCATGTCGTCATCATCGTTCAAGAGAATCGCAGTTTCAACAATCTCTTTTACGGCTATCCCGGGGCTAAGACGGCAACCTACGGCTACGACTCCAGCGGCCAGAAGATCGAGCTGCAGCCGGTCACGATCGCAACGCCGTGGGACCTCCAGCATAATGCCAACGGTTATATGCTCTCCTGCAACGGCACGGGCAAGATCCCGGGCACGGACTGTCGGATGAACGGCTTCAACAACGAGACGTGGGGGTGCGGCGGCAACGGTCATCCGAAATGCCCGAAAGGAGTCAAGTATCCGCCGTACGCGTACGTACCGCAAAGCCAGACCAAGCCATATTTTTCTATGGCAAGCCAATACGTCTTAGCTGACGAGATGTATGCTTCGGACTTCGACATCAGTAGCTTCGAGTCGCATCAGTACATCATCGCGGGCGTAAACCCCGATCATACGTATGACTATCCCGATGCATTGTGGGGCTGTCCGGGTGCTCCGGGTGATGCCATTAAGGTCCTTGGCGCGGACCGCAATTTAAAGGATTCCAAGACGATCTTCCCTTGCTGGGATCCTCCGGGGGGAACGCTTGGCGACGAGCTCGATAAGGCAGGCCTGTCGTGGGCGTTCTACGCAGTTCCACTCAAGGCCGAGGGCAGCGGGACGACCTGCGGCAGCGGCACCGAGTCGGACGGCAATGGCTACCGAACCGCAATTTGGAGCGCGTATCAAGCTATCAAGCACATTTGCTACGGTAAGGACTGGGACAACGTCAAATCGCCGCCGCAAAAGTTCCTTAGCGATGTGAAAGGCGGCAATCTTGCGGCAGTGACCTGGCTCACGCCGACGTACGCAAACTCCGACCACGGCGGCAATGGATCTGATACGGGGCCGTCCTGGGTGTCGTCGCTCGTCAATGCGGTTGGCGAATCGCAGTTCTGGGATTCCACTGCGATCTTCATCTTTTGGGACGACTCGGGCGGCTGGTACGACCCCGAGCCTCCGGCCTACCTAAAGAACAGCGATTACGATAGCCTGGGATACCGCCTTCCGTTGCTCATTATTTCACCATACGCAAGAAAAGGGCTCGTTTCGCACACCCACTACGAGCATGGCAGCATCCTAAAGTTCGTCGAGGAACAGTTCGGCCTACACTGGCTGGCCGCCAGCGACAAGCGCGCGAACTCGCCGGCCGACGCCTTCAATTTCAACCAGTCACCACGGAAGTTCGTTCCGATCCAGGCGAAGTATAACGCGGACTATTTCATGCTCCAGCCGCTCGACACGCGTCCGCCGGATAACGACTAGGAGCGCCGTGAGAAAGCTTCCGCTCGCGATCGCGGCGATGACATTACTCCTTTGCGCGTGTAAGGGTAGTGTAGCTTCATCGCCCGCGGTTCCGGTAGTCGATCTCCATCCGGGCCAAACGGCGATCGAACCGCTTGCGGGCCCGAAAAAAATTCAGCACGTCATTATCATCATTCAAGAGAATCGCAGCTTCAACAATCTTTTTTACGGCTACCCCGGCGCCAAGACCGCGACCTACGGGCTCGACTCAAAGAATCAAAAGATCACGCTCAAGCCGATCAGCCTGGCGACGACGTGGGACGTCTCGCACAACGCTGCTGCGTTTTTTGCGGCGTGCAACGCTACTCCAAAGATGCCGGGCAAGAATTGCCGGATGAACGGCTTCGATAAGATTGGGTGGACCTGCAAAAAGACGGGGAAGCCGCGTTGTCCGATCGAGTATCCGCCGTACTCGTACGTTCCGCAGAGTGAGACGGCGCCGTATTTTTCGATGGCCAAGCAGTATGTCTTGGCCGATCAGATGTATGCGTCGAACTTCGACGTCAGCAGCTTCGTCTCGCACCAGTACATCATCGCTGGTCAGGCCAGCGCCACAAGCAACTATCCCGGCACCGACTGGGGCTGTCCGGGCGGTAAAACCGACGAGATCTGGACGATCGGCCAGGATCGCGAGGACACAAAGCAGATCCCGGTTTGCTTGGATAATAAAACACTCGGCGACGAGCTCGACGATGCCAAGTTGCCTTGGGCGTTCTACACGTATCCCATCGGCACCGCACCAGACCCCTGCCGCGGCGACATGGGCGTGGGCCCCACCTTCACGGAGACCAACGGCATTTGGAGCGCCTACCAGGCGATTCACCATATTTGTTATGGACCGGACTGGAAGAAAGACGTAATCACCAACGCGACGCAGTTCCTCACCGACGTTCCCAGCGGCAAGCTCGCAACGGTGACTTGGATCACGCCGACCTGCAAGAACTCCGACCACGCGATGTGTAACGGGAATACCGGCCCCTCGTGGGTCGCTTCGCTCGTCAACGCGGTCGGTGAATCGAAGTTCTGGTCCACCAGCGCGATCTTCGTCTTCTGGGACGATCCGGGTCTCTGGTACGATCCGGAACCTCCCGCCTATGTCGACTATGACGGTTTAGGGTTTCGCGTCCCGCTGCTGATCATCTCGCCATACGCCAAGAAGCGCTACGTTTCGCACACGCACTACGAGCACGGCAGCATTCTAAAGTTCGTCGAGGAACAGTTTAGCCTGCACTGGCTGGCCGCCAGCGACCACCGTGCCAACCCGCCGGACGATGCCTTCGACTTCACCCAGTCGCCGCGCAAGTTCGTCCAGATTCAAGCTCCCTACGGCAAAAACTACTTCCTGCACCAGCCGCCCGACCCGCGGCCGCCGGATAACAACTGAGAGTTAAGCGCGAAATGCCGGAGGCCAAAGCTGCGGCGCCTGCAAACATTAACGTTTGCTCAACTTGCCTTAACTATTTCTCCCATTTCCAGGATGCACGCTCGATTTACCATCCCCTACCATCGACTTGGATGAAGCCGGCACAGAACCGCCTCGTTCGTTGCTATTGGGAGTACCGTCTTGCTTAAAGGCTCTTCTCACTTGGCCGCACCCGCATGACGGACGGCGCATCCAACGGCTCTCACAACGGTTCGCATAACGGCTCGACGAACGGCGGGCCGCACCGCCTAAGCATTGTCGGATCGGTGACTTCGCATCACCCCAACGGTCAACGGCGGATCGCGATCGTTGGGACCGGTTACGTGGGGCTGGTCACGGGGACGTGCTTGGCCGAGTTCGGAAACTCAGTCGTTTGCCTCGATAACGATCCGGCAAAGATTGCGACCCTTCGGCACGGCGAACTCCCGTTCTTCGAGCCGCAGCTGCTCGAGATGATGGTCGGCAACCATCACGCCGGCCGGCTTTCCTTCTCCGAAGACGTCGAGGGAGGAGTGCGCGATACGGCGATCGTCTACATCGCGGTCGGAACGCCGCTGCGTCACGACGACGGCGTCGATCTATCGGCCATCTGGGAAGTTGCCGCGACGATCGGCCGCGAGCTGAACGGACCGAAGATCGTCGTCGTGAAATCGACGGTGCCCGTCGAAACCAGCGAGATGGTTTCGGCGATGATCGCCGAGAACGCCGTTGCGCGGCATCGCGTCGACGTCGTGAGCAATCCGGAGTTTCTGCGCGAAGGCTCGGCGGTCGCGGACTTCATGCACCCCAGCCGCATCGTAATTGGGACCAGCAGTCCGCAAGCCGAGGCCGTCATGCGCGACTTATACGCGCCCCTCGATGCGCCGTTCGTCGTTACCGACGGCCGAACCAGCGAGATGATCAAGTACGCGGCGAATGCGTTCTTAGCAACTAAAGTCTCGTTCATGAACGAGATCGCGAATATCTGCGAACTCGTCGACGTCGACGTGAAGGCGGTCGGCAGCGGCATCGGTTACGATCATCGCATCGGCAGCCACTTCATGAGCCCCGGAATCGGATACGGCGGCTCGTGTTTCCCCAAAGACGTGCTGGCACTCGAGAGAATGGCTCACGGCCGCGGTTACGACGCGGCGCTTTTGCGTTCGGTCGAAACCGTCAACCGCGCACAAGTCCCGCGAATGCTTGGAAAGATCGAAAAAGCGCTCGGCGGTTCGATCGAAGGCAAGACCATCTGCGTTCTCGGCCTCGCTTTTAAGCCCAATACGTCCGACGTGCGGGAGGCGCCCGGACTCCACCTGATCGATATGTTTCTTCGTCTCGGCGCGACCGTCACCGCGCACGATCCGATCCCGATCACGATCGAGGGCGCCCGGGCAAAAACCGGCGACGACGTTCGCTATTGCTCGCAAATGTACGAAGCGATCAACGGCTGCGACATTCTTCTGCTGGCGACCGAATGGGATGACTATAAGGATATCAACTTCAGGATGGTCCGCAAGCTGATGCGCGGGAACATCGTCTTCGACGGACGCAATATGTTCGACGCCGACGAAGTCGTCATGGAAGGGCTGCGGTACGTCGGGGTCGGGCGCGCAAAGGAGCCCGCATTGGAGTTCGCCTACCAAGAAGCGGTCGGCGAGCTAAGGCTTTCGTAGCCTTTGAGGGTGGTGCTTTGCGGAGCCGCCGGCTTTCTCGGCTCCCACCTTGCCGACCGGTTACTCGCCGATGGTGACCGCGTCACCGGCATCGACAATCTAGCGACGGGATCGCGCGCAAATCTCGCGACGGCCGATAACCATCCGCACTTCAGATTCATCGAGGCCGACGTTTCGCTGCCGTGGACGTGGGCTCGCGACCTCGATACGCCCGATCTCATCGCGCACTTCGCGTCGCCTGCCAGCCCCGTCGATTACGGCCGGGAGCCGCTTGCGACGATGGCCGTCAATGCGCTGGGCGCAATGCATGGAGTCGAGTTGGCGCGCGCTACCGGAGCCCGGTTACTCTTCGCTTCGACCTCGGAAGTCTACGGTGACCCGCTGGAACATCCTCAGCCCGAGACGTATTGGGGCAACGTCAATCCCACCGGCGAGCGCGCTTGTTACGACGAATCGAAACGTTACGCCGAAGCTTACGTGACTTCGGCAGTTCGCAAGCTTGGAATCGATGCCCGAATCGTTCGAATCTTTAACACCTACGGTCCGCGCATGCAGCCGGGGGACGGCCGCGTGATCCCGAACTTTTGCATGGCGGCCCTGCGCGGCGAACCCCTCGTCATCTACGG
This sequence comes from Candidatus Cybelea tumulisoli, assembly GCA_003167155.1. Taxonomy (GTDB): domain Bacteria; phylum Vulcanimicrobiota; class Vulcanimicrobiia; order Vulcanimicrobiales; family Vulcanimicrobiaceae; genus Cybelea; species Cybelea tumulisoli. Next base: position 16,361 of record PMTY01000133.1, on the reverse strand, counting down.
CGACGGCCGGCAGACGCGAAGCTTCTGCTATATAACGGACCTTATCGAGGGAGTGGTCCGGCTTGCGAAAGCGCAAGCGCGCAGCGGCAGCGTCGTCAACATCGGTAATCCCGACGAGTTTACGATAATCGATCTGGCTGCGATAATCGCGCAGATCGCCGGCGTCCCTCTCAAGGTCGTCAAAGCGGAGTTGCCGCCCGACGATCCGGCGCGTCGCAGGCCAACGATCGACCTTGCGCGCTCGCTCTTGGACTGGGAGCCGAAGGTCGCGCTTCGCGACGGGCTGGTGCTTACGTTAGAATACTTTCGCGGGGCGGCCGGTGCAAGCGACGTTTTAGCCTCCAGGATTTAACATCCCATCCCGGCAACAGCAGAGCGATGGTCCACCCGGTCGAACATTCGTTCTTACTGTTTGTAACCGTATTGTTCGTGGTTTCACAAGTGTTGTTCACGCTTACGTTTTGCGTCGACGTGTACTTCTTGAGCCTCCCGGTGGATTGGGTCGACATGGACGAGCCCATCGCCGAGCCCGAAGACCAGTGGCCGTATATCGTGCTCTTTTACCCGGTTCTGCGAGAACTGGAAGCAACGATGCGGACCACGTTCGTGTCGCTCGCGAAGTTGGACTATCCGCCGCAACGCTGCCGCGTCGTGGCAATTCCGAATAGTGACGACGCGCAAACGATCGCAAGCCTTGCGCGGCTAGCCTCGGAGTTCGCGTTTTTGGAAATCTTGGAGGTCCCGCCGACCAGCGATCCGAGATGGCAGGTCGTTTGGGATTCCTGGGAGGCCAATCCAAAAGCATATTGGTGGCACCATGGGAAACGTGCGGGCGAAAAAGACCTGCCCCCAAAGAAGACGCGCCAACTGATCTATGGATTGTACCATGCCGCAAGGACGCTCAAGCACGAGCGAAACCTCGTCATCAACTATATTGACGCCGACAGCTGTCCGCCCGTGGATCATTTCAAGGGCGCCGTCATCGGTCTCAAACACTACGACGTCGTGCAGGCCCTCAACGTAGTTGGGAATCTCAACGCGACGCTCCCGACGTCGTGGCATGCCTTCGACCACATGGCCTGGGACGGCTACAAGTATCCACATCTCTCGGCACACGGGCAACAGCCGTACTGGGTTTTAGGCAAAGGTCTCTTCTATCGGGTCTCGGATCTCATCGCTTTGGGCGGCTTCCATCCTTGGATAACGATCGAAGACCCGGAAATCGGCTTGCGGTATTGGGCGAATGGGTTGCGACTCGGGATCCTTGCCAGTTCGCTGATCGAAGAAGTTCCCAAGACGTGGCGGCAAGGCGTAATCCAGCGAAAGCGCTGGGTATGCGGCTTCTTTCAGTCGCTTGGCCGGCCTCTGCGTCATCTCGGCCTCTCCCCCTGGCAGCGCTTCAAATGCTGGCTGATTTTCTTCCCGTGCTTATCGCTCTGGGTCAATACCATCGGGCTGCCGCTGGGAATCTGGGCGTTTTGGATGTACTTGGCGCAAACTCACGTGGTGCCGGTCTGGACGCTCTGGCTCGCGGCGGTGAACCTCACGCTGTTTGCGTGGTCGCTGTCGCTGCTCTATGCCAACACCTGGCGGCGCACCGGACTCGTCTATACGCGATGGCGCGACCGCGCTTGGTATATGCTCCGCATTAACCCGCTCTCCGCCATGATCTGGTGGTTTCTCTGGATCGTGCCGCTCGTGATCGGTTTTCGCATGTACCTCCTCGACGAGGGATTGGCGTGGCAGCGCACCGAGAAAATCGACGCCAACAAACTGCTCATCCGCAAGAAATTCAAAGAAAGGGAGAAGCCGGATCTTGATTAAACGCGTTCTCGTCACCGGCGGAGCCGGTTTCATCGGCTCCCATCTCGTCGATTTGCTCTTAGCCCGCGGCCATGAAGTTACGGTACTCGATACGCTCTTGCCTCAGGTGCACGCCGACGGAGAGAGCGACCAGAACGGCTGGCCCACCTACCTCGACCCGAGAGCGAAACGGATTAAAGGCGACGTCTTGGACGAAGGAGTCTTCGAAGAGAGTCTTCGAGGCGTAACGCATTTGGTTCACTTGGCAGCCTCAGTCGGCGTAGGCCAGAGTATGACCAACATCGTCGATTACACCCGTAACAACGTGATGACCGCCGCCGTTATGTTGGAGACCCTTTCGCGGCGCCCGCATACGGTTGGGCGAATCGTCGTCGCCTCGTCGATGTCCATCTACGGTGAAGGTGCATACCTGGCGCCCTCAACCCGAAGAGTCGTGGCACCGCCGCCGCGCAGCCACGAGCAGCTCGCGGCGCGTCGCTGGGAACTATCGGAGGATGGCGAAGAGCTCACTCCCATTGCGACGACCGAGGAGAAGCCGCTGCGGCCCGCCTCCATCTATGCCATCAACAAACGGGATCACGAGGAAATGTTCCTCGCGGTGGGCCAGGCACTTCAAGTTCCAACCGTGGCTTTGCGCTTGTTCAACGCATACGGCTCCCGTCAAGCGCTCAGCAATCCGTATACCGGCGTCGCGGCGATATTTATCTCGAGGCTTCTCAACGATCAGCCGCCGCTAGTCTTCGAGGACGGCCGGCAGAAGCGGGATTTCGTCCACGTCGGCGACGTCGCCAACGCCTTTGTGACCGTGTTGGAGAGCGAGCTGGCCGTGTGGGACGTTTTCAACGTCGGCAGCGGATCGCCGATTTCCATTGCGGAGATGGCGAGCACGCTGGCCCGGATGCTCGACAAGAGCATCGCTCCGGAATATCTTAGCAAGTACCGCGTAGGCGACGTTCGTCACTGCTTCGCGGACATTTCAAAGATTGAGAGAACCTTCGGCGTGCGGCCGCAGCGGTCGTTCGACGAGGGCATGCAAGAGCTCATCTCTTGGGTTTCCGAAGCGAAGGCGCCGGTCGATCGCAGCCGGGCGAGCCTCGCCGAACTCGAAAAACAGCGACTTCTCGTTTAGTGAAGGGAGCAACCAAAGTGTCACGGGCAATCTCGGCTGCGGCTATCGGCCTCTTTTTGCTGGCGGAACCGATTGCGGTCCGTGCGGATAACGTCGAGGTGTTTGCCGGGGCGCAAGCGGATTTTGCAAACTACGTCTTTGCGGGCGCAACCGTGGCGTTGCCCGGCTCGAGTATCGGCAACGGACTGGCCTTTCGAGGTTACTTCGATACCGGCGGCTACGACTATATGCGCCACGACCTCGGCCTGGTTCGGGCAAACTTCACCGGAGAAGAGTTGGATGCGGTCTACGGAGTTACGCTCAAACACGTTTGGAACGACCTCGGAGTCGGCGTTAATGCCACCTATACGGGCCTTTCGCCGTACGATTCCAAGAATTTTCTCGGAGGTCACCAAACGGAGCTTCGGGTGAGTTTGGACGGCGGAATGGCGGGTGGACCCTGGCGCGCAGATTGGCTGGGATACTATGGAACCAGACTCTACGACTACGATTGGACCATCGACGTCACGCACGCCGTCGCGTCGAACTGGCGACTCGGCGCCGCGTACGCCTTCGAAGGTAATCCCAGCTATCATCTCAATCAAGTCGGGCCATTTGCCGGTGTGAGTTTTGGTCCGCGCTCGGAGTTGCAGCTCACGGCCGGCGAGGCCTGGCAGTCGGGATTTACGCCACGGGCCTACGGCGGCGCGACCTTTTTCCGCCGTTTCTGAGGCCTGGGTTTGACGTACCAAAGCGCGTCTCGAATGGCAAAGTACATCGGCTTGGCTCGCATCGAGGAATCCAGCGGTAATCCGCGATTAAAGCCCGGCCCGCTGCCGTTGGTCCAGGCCCCGGCAAACCGCGCGTAGTCGTCCTTCGTAATCTCGAGCCAGGAGTGCAGGTCGCTTAAGCCCCACGTCGTTACTCCGGTGACGGCTCGCTCGCTCAACACGACGTCGAGGTAGCGGCGCACTTCATCGGCGACTTGGCGATCGCGCTCGTCGGCCGTTGCCACATAATCGGCCTCCTTGACGTCCAACTCCGTCACCACGATTGAAAGACCCATGGCCGCGACCTCTCGCAAGAACCGCGCAACTGCGGATTGCGAGATATGGCCCTTGCGCAGGTCGAGGTGCGCCTGGACGCCGAGTCCATCGAGCGGGGCGCCGGTGCTTTTCAGCCGCTCCAGCAGTTTGAGCAAGAAGTAGCGCCGATCCCGCTCCTCGGGAAGGTCGTACTCGAGCCCGTATTCGTTGACGATCAGGCGTGCCTTCGGCGCAAAGGCGCGCGCTTGGGTCAGGGCGCGGCCGATATAGTCCGGCCCGAATACTTCGAGAAAGATGTTCTCGCGCAGCCCGTCGATGCGCTGACCGGGGTCGATCGGCTCGTTGACGACTTCCCACATCCCGATGACATCGCCGTATCTGGGGATCACCGAACCAAAGTACCTGGCGATGAGATTCCAATCTTGATGTTCGCGAAGCATATCGACGGCCCACTCCGGCACGCCGAGATGCCATAGCAGCGTGTGGCCGCGAACGTTTTTGCCGTTCGCAATCGCGAAAGCCGTCAGGTCGTCAATCTTGGCAAACGAGAGCCGGCCGTATTCGGGTTCGATCTCGTTCCAGTTCATTTCGAACTCCGGCACGAGTTGCGCGCATTCGCGAATCACCGCCGCTCGCAGATTCGGCTCGGTGTCGAGGTCGCCAACCCTGACGGCCGATCCAAAAAAACGTCCCCAGCGTGCCGCCGCCAACGCCAGGCCTTCATCGCCCGCATAGCTCGGCTTCACGCCGAGAGTGCACGCCGCGCCGGCGGAAAGCATCGCGGCAATCGCGTTTCCTCGGCTAATCTCGATCGCACTCTCCCGTCGCATTCTTACCGAATTTGTATTTGAGCGCTGCTCGTCGCGGCAACGCCGGCGGTGTTTCGTGCGATGACCTGCATGACGAGGTTATGATTCATGAAGAACGGGAGCTGGGGAACGGCATAGGCGCCTTCAAAGCGCCCCACATCGGTCTTGGGCAAGTTGAAGCCATAGCCGCCGACACGAACTTCAACGCTGGCGACGTTCGATGAGGTCAGCACGGTGACGGAGAGCGCCTCGCCCGCCTTCGGCGTGGTCGAGCTCAAACCAACCCAAAGAATCTGCGGTGCCGCATCGGGCGGCAGCATCAAAATCGTCGGCGTCGGTGCGGGCGACGGCGTCTGCGAAGGTGTCGCCGAAACGCTCGGAACGGGCGTTGGGACCGGCGCGCGGGCGAGTGCGATCGACGAGACGGCGGCGAGCAGCCCCAGGGCCAGAGCCGCACGAGAAAAGCGGTTCACGAGCCCGACCGCTCGAGAACCACGACGCCGTCGCGGTCGCTCCTCACGACGTACTCGTTGCGGGCGAGTGCTCGAACTACGGCGGGCTCGTCGATTTTCTGCCAGTGCTCCGAATAGTGTGTCCGGTCGTAAACGAACCATCGCTGTCCGTTGAAGTCGATGGAAGCGTTGCGATCGAGGCCTAAGTGCGCAAAGATTTCATCTTCGGACCCAACTTCTACCTGCCGAGGCAGTCGCCCCAGAGTCGCTTCGAGCAGCGCATCGTGCGCGTTTGGGGGCCGGTAAAGATAGTACCAATACTCCATTGGGCTGGCGAAAACGGCGACGCCGATCGACGCCGCAGCCGCCGCGACGACAAGTCCCTTGGCTAGCCGCGGCTTATAAGCGTTTAATCGAGAAGCGCCGTCGACGAATCCCGCCAGTGCGTAACCCGTTAGCAACGCGCTGTAGTGCGCGCCGGGCATAATCGTGACCGATTGACGGGAGGCTAGGATCTCGACAAACCCCGGAATCAAGAAGAGTCCATACCGCGAGATGCATGGCAGGAAGGCCAGCGGGGCGAGGATTATCAAAACGTACCGTAGGCGTGGAAGCAGCATTGCCCAAATGGAAGCGTGCCCTCCGCCTTGCGCCCCGGCCCAGTTGAAGAACTCCAACGACAGGTAGGGGACGTGAGAGTTCAGCGCCGGGCGTACGACTGCGAAATACACGAAGGCCATTACCGCGGCCAAGCCGGAGATGCTCCATCCGACGCGCTTCGCGCGAACGTCGTTTCGCGCCATTGCCGCGAAGATCAAACCGTTGGCTGCCAAAATGACGAACTGGTCCTCCTTCGTGCAAGCCAGGAGCAGTGCAGTTGCGATGCTCAGCGGCCAGCGGCGCCGGTCCAGCGCGTAGACGAGCGTGGCGGAGAGCAGCGGCACGAAGGCCATCTCGTGAAAATCCCCGACGCCGTTTGCCCACAGAATCGGATAGAGGGCCGCGACGGCTACTAAAGCCAGCGCTGGGACTGGGCGAAATCTGGCGCGCGCTAAACCCCAAACCGGGAAAAGGACTGCGGCGACGAGGATAGCCTGAAAGTACTCGAGCCCCACGGGCCCAAAGGCGCGCAGAAACGGCCAGGCCGTAGCAACGAGCGGCGACCAGTGAACCAGCAGATGGTTCGCCCCGCCTTCGGCGGTGCTCGAAAACCCGCGCCCAATGCCGGAGATAACCTGGGTGAAGATGCCGAGATCGACGTCATTGCGGAAGATGGCGTACCGCCAGTGGACGATGATGCACAGCGTAGTCGCCAACGCGAGAAAAAGCGCCCAGACAAGCGCATTATAGATCAGCGTTGCCGGCCGCTGTTTCATGCAGACCCCGCGCCGGTTCAGCGCGCCGGCGGGGGCTTGTGCGATTGCGGCGGTTGGGGCGGCGGCAGCCCCGGCGGAAGATTCGGGAACGGTGCGGGGTTGTAGGGCGTCGGCATGATTTGCGGCTGCTGCTGATTGATGCTTCCCGGCACTTGGTCTTGCCATGCGTAAACCGTATCGCTGACCGTCCGTACGTCGGCATCGGGAACGACGAACTTGCGCGGCGGGCGGGAGAGGCCGTTTTGCGCGATCTCCTCCGACTGAAGCGATCCACGGTCGTAGAGATAGTTGAAGATCGTGCCCGACGGATAGCGGCGCGTGATCTCATAGTGCAGGGCGTCGATGCGGTCCATGGGGATCGCTTGGGCGTTCCATGCGCTTTGATCGGTCGAGATATACACGCTCGACGTAAGCGGCGTCGTCGGCGGGACCTGCACGATGAATGTCACGAGCACCGGCTTGCCCGAGTAGCTCACGTTCGTCGGGGCACCGCCACCGGGTGCCGGGGTCGCGAGATTCGCGTATGCAAGCAGATCCGGATTCGGCGCCGGCGACGAGGCTGCGACCGCAAAGCGCGTCACGTCGGCGAAGTTACCCTCGGGCGGCAACGGTGCCCGCGAAAGATCGAGTTCGGTCACCGTGCCGGTGGCGTCAAAAGTGGCGCGGGCCCAGATGCGCGCCGCCGGAACGAGCTTGGTCGGGCCTCCGGTTTTTGCGTCGTGGATCACGATTGCGGGCGCGACCCGGAAACCGTCGCCGGTCGTGAAGAAGACGAAGCCGTCCTGATAGTCGAGCAGCTGGCCGGTGACGACGATCGAAGGACCCGCCGCAATGAGCGCCGCGAGCGCCATCACCATTGTCATCCTGAGCGCAGTCGAAGGACTGAGCGTCATATCGGCAGCAACTGGATCACGAAGTTAGGCTGCCAATATTGCGCCCGGTACGGATTGCCGTACCAGTAAAGCGTGCGCGAGAGATCGACGAGCGTGTGCGGAAGGATCTTGAAGCGGACGTCGGCGGTCGCGTCGTACGGCGGTTGTCCCAGCCACCACGAATAGAGCGGCTGACCCAGAATGTTGTTTTCAGGAAAGGCGAAGAGCCCCGGCACCGGAATTGGAAAATCCTGGTGATGCCGAACGAGCAGCGAGAAGTTGAAATCCGGCGTCGGCACGTCGTTGAATCCGAAGCTGGTCGTGCGTAACGTCGCAACGCCCCGAAACGACGTAAAACTATCCGGGCAGTACGTCGTGCCGGGACCGGTGCATTGCTCGTAGCCGCCGTTGATATAGTGGTCGCCGACGTTTTGAATCTCGTAACCGGCATACATGTGGAGCGATCGCGAGGGCTGGCGGCTGATCGTCAGCGTCGTATTCGTGTTGTCGATGTAGTGCGGCAGTGAGTTCCACTGGCGCTGCTTGTTGAGTGAAGCGTTGAAGTAGTATTCCTGGTACGGATTGTCGGGGTGGTTGAGCTTGAGCGACGGCGTAAAGAGATTGAACCCCAGAACCGTGTTGTAGATCGACGTGTAGGTCGGGCAGTAATAGCTAAGGTGGTGGTGTGGCGGGGTTGGATATTGGTAGGCGCAGAGCGCACCGTACGATTGCAATCCGGGAACCTGGAGCGGCGGGAACTCCGGATACTGCGCGAAGCCGTTGAGATACTGGGCGCCGACCGAGTCGTGCGCGAAGCCGTACCCCTCGTAGATGCTTTCATAAAGCGGAAGCTTGGCAATGCGATTTTGAAAGCTGTTGGCCGTTACTTGCAGGTACGAGGGGTGATCCAGGCTGCCCCCGAGGGCGTGCGGGACCTCGAGCGACCCGGGTCCCAGGAGGTTGTAGTTGACCAGCTGCGACGTGCCCGTAACGTAGGAATGCGGAAACGCGTACGTCGCGTTGATCCACGTCGTCTGTTGTGCCGAGCGCGGCAGTTGGAGATAGTTCTGCTGCGCGTAGTATTGCGTGAAGCTTTGAATTTGGAAGCGGCTGCCGAGCTTTTCGTACAGCATGGCATTCCACCATTTCTCTGCCCGCGTCGCGGGATTCACCGACAAGATCGCGTATTCATGATCGCCCACGAAATGCTGTTCCACGGACCCATACAGCTTATACGTCGGATCATACCGCAAATGGAGCGCCGTCAATGCATTCGGGCTGCCGGCTACTTGCCAAGTGATGTCCGCCGTCGCACCGGAGAGCGAGTTTTGCGCGAAGTATTGATTCGAGGAGAAGCTGATGACGTTGCTTCCCAAGGGGATGCCGACACCTCCGACGTAAGCCACCGCTCCGACAAAGCGCACGTAGGTTTTCGTGCCGACGATGGCGCCCGTGCCGGTCATGTCGGGCTTGGTCGTGATCGGCGGAAAGTAAAACGCGTCGCCTGGCATCACGCGGCCCTTTGCGGGGTGCGCCAGGTCGCCGTTGAGAAAGGTCCACCGGTCGGGTTCGCTCGTCACCGGCACGAAGTAAATACGCTTGAAATCGAGGAAATCGGAGATGGCCGCGCCGCTGACCGTACCGCTGGGATCGTGGAGCGTCACGTGCCCTGCCACGAGAAACCGGTTGAGCTTGAGGTCCATCGAGAAAGCATCGCCGGTTACGGTGAAGCCGTCGCTCGTCCGCAGGCGTACGTTGCCGTCGGCTTCGAGCAAGAAGCGGTCGTAATAGAAATTGATCGACTTTGCGTTCAGATAGAGCAGCGTCATCGGCGTGCTTTGCGCTCGCGCCGCAGCGCTTGCGAGAATAAGCATCAGTATCGAGATCGCGGCCGATAATGCTATTCGTGGCACAGCCGCAGGCGTTTCGACGGCCGCAACGCGTGTCTTTCAATGCCGACAGGCTCCGAAAGGGCACGGGACGGATTAAAGTCTGATGAAGCGTGTGGTCGCAATCGTGATCGATTCGGGAGGCGTCGGCGCACTTGATGACGCCGGTACCTACGGCGATGCGCCGGGGGCAAACACGATCGGCAACGTCGCGCGGGGCCTCGGTTCGCTGCATCTGCCGAACCTCGAGCGTTTAGGCCTCGGGCTTCTGACGCCGGTTTCGGGGGTCGCCGCCGTTGCGGATCCGCGGGCGCGGATCGCGCGCCTGCGCGAGCGAAGCCGCGGCAAAGATACGATCACCGGCCATTGGGAGATGATGGGGATCACTACGTCCGTACCCTTTCCTACGTATCCAAACGGCTTTCCGGAGGACGTGATCGAGGCGTTCGCGCGAATTACCGGCAAGCTGCCGCTCGGAAACATCCCAGCCTCCGGGACCGAGATCATCGAAGAGCTCGGCGCGGCCCACATGGCCTCCGGCCGGCCGATCCTCTATACCTCGGCCGATTCGGTCTTCCAAATCGCGGCACATGAAGCGGTGATACCGCTGGGGCGGCTCTACGAATGGAGTGAGAAGGCGCGGGAGATGCTGCGGCCCCCCCACAATGTCAACCGGGTCATCGCCCGGCCCTTCGTCGGAAAACCGGGGGCTTTCAGGCGGACGCCGAATCGGCGGGACTATGCGGTCGAGCCGCCCCCTAATCTGCTTGACCAACTCAGAACGGGGTATGTCGAGGTGCATGCAGTCGGTAAGATATGCGATATCTACTGCGGTCGGTCAATTACCTCAACGGTGCGCGCCGTCGACAACGGCGACGCAATGGAGAAGACGATCGAGTTGCTGAACCAGGTCGATCACGGCTTCATATTCACGAATCTCAACGACTTTGATTCGAAGTTTGGCCATCGGCGCGACGTCCGCGGCTACGCTGCTGCCCTCGGGGCGTTCGATGCGCGACTGCCGGCGCTCGAGGCACTGCTTCGGCCGGGCGACGAGCTGATCGTTACCGCCGATCACGGCTGCGATCCGACGGCCCCCGGGACCGATCATACGCGCGAGTTCGTGCCCTTCATCCACTTGAGTCCTTCGCCCGGAGCCATGTTAGGTGAAATCGAAGGACTCGACCTCGTGGGTCACAGCGTCGAGAAGGCGCTCTTGAGTTGAACGCGATGCAAATGGCCGTCAACGCTCCGGGCGAACGCGAGGTTCCGGAATCGTGGCCGTCACTCAAACGATGGATTGACGTCGTCGCCGGCAGCCTGCTGCTCGTCATTAGCGCGCCGGCCGTAATTCTCGCCGCGCTGGCGATCGCGTGCGTTACCGGCGGCACTCCGTTTTTCGCGCAGGAACGTGTCGGCATGCACGGCCGCCGCTTCAAGATGTTCAAGCTCCGTACGATGGTCAACGGCGCGCACGCGCTGCGCCACAGCGTCATGCACCTCAACGAAGTCGACGGCCCCGTCTTCAAGATCCGCAACGATCCGCGGCTTCATCCACTTGGCCGTTTTCTCCGGCGCGCGAGCATCGACGAGCTGCCGAACCTCGTCAACGTCGTCCTCGGCGATATGTCGCTGGTCGGTCCCCGCCCCGCTTTGCCGAGCGAAGTAGCGCACTACGACGCAATCGCATTGCGCCGTCTGAGCGTTCCCCAGGGGGTAACCTGCCTGTGGCAGATCAACGGCCGCAGCGACGTTTCGTTCGAGCACTGGATGGAACTCGACAACCAATACGTGGATTCGTGGACGCCGATTGGGGATCTGCTCATCATCGCTAAGACGGTCCCGGCAGTCCTTCGGAGGGACGGAGCGCATTAAGCCGTACCTGCGGGCCGTTCCCCGGCGGGGGGAGCACCCGCGCCATCGCATCTCCATCGCCGGTTCCACCTTCTTTATCATGGGGGCCACGTTTGCATCGACGCTGCTCGGTTTCGCGCGAGAGGTCGTTAGCGCGCGTTATTACGGGACGCGCTGGGAGATGGATACGTTTCTCGCGGCCGCGACGGTCCCGACGATACTCTTCGGCGTCTTCAACGGCGCGCTCGTGAGCGCGCTGGTTCCGACGTTCTCGGAGTATCTCGCGCATCGCAAGGAAGACGAAGCTTGGCGCTTGGCCAGCACGACGGTCAACATCCTAGCGATCGTGGTCACTGGCTGCGCCATTATCGGTTTCTTCACGGCGCGATGGTACGTGCCGATTATCGCGCATGGGTTCCCGGCGCCGCAGATGGGCGTTGCAATCAAGATGACGCGCTGGCTGATGCCCAGCATCGTCGCCGTCAGTCTGAGCGGCGTGCTCTCGGCGATGCTCAATGCGTATCATCGCTTCCGTTCCGCGGCCCTCGTCGGCGTGGGCGTGAACATCGTGACGATCGCTTGCGTCGTTCTGCTCAACCACGGCATGGGAATCTACGCCCTCGTCGTCGGAACCGCGCTGGGCTTAACGGCGCAGATGCTCGTTCAGCTTCCAGCCTTTCTCTCCATCGGCAAGTACCGGCCGATCATCGACCTGCACCACCCCGGGCTCAAGAAGATCTGGGTCTTGCTGGGGCCGATCATCGTTGGCTCGGCGGCGGGCCAACTCGCCCTCTTTTTCGACCGCTTCTTCGCATCGACGCTCGCGCCGGGATACATCGCGGGCATGAACTACGCGACGAAGCTCGTCAACTTTCCGCAGCAGGTCTTTGCGGCCGCCATTGCGACCGTGATATTTCCGTTGCTGGCCGCGCAGTTTGCGCGAGAGAACCGCCGCGGCGTCGCGCGCAGCGTCGTTACCGGTCTGCGGTTGGTGAACTTCATCACCATTCCATCCGCCTGCGCGCTCGTCGTCCTCTCGCATCCGTTGGTGCAGGCGCTCTTCGAACGCGGAACCTTTCAAGCCGGCGCGACCGATCTGACCGCCGGACTGCTACCCTACGCGGCGCTGGGCTTAGTCGCGCTGGGTGCCAACGTGGTATTGACCCGCTGCTGCTTTGCCTGCCGCGAAACCCTCTGGCCGGTTACCATCTCCGTCATCACCGTCGTCCTCAACGTGCTGCTTTCACTGGTCTGGCTGCCCGGCTTGGGGGCGCGCGGCCTCTTGCTTGCAAACTCGACCAGCCAGACGGTGCAGGCCGTGCTCTTACTGATGCTGACCGCACGGCTGGTCTCGGGAATCGACTGGGGGGCCCTCGTTCTCTCGATTGGAAAGATCGTGGTCTGCTCGCTTGCGATGCTTGCCGCACTGCATTGGATCGGCGCGTTGGGCGTGACGCCCGAGGCCACGCTGGCCTCGCGTGCCTGGTTCCTTTTCGGTCAGATGGCGATCGGCGCGACCGTTTTTATCGCATTCGCCCGCATGCTTGACGTGGAGGAGCTCGACCTCGCCTGGCACACCATCGTTGCCAAGTTCGAACGCAACCTCGTTAGCCCGCCGGAGAACCGCGAAGCCCCGATCGCGTAATTATTAACTATGATCAACTTTCTTTCGGAAGGCGCGCCTTTTTGCGAACGCCAAGGTCCCCAACCCATGCTCTCGATCTTGATGCCCGCATATAACGAGGCTCATTCGATTGCCGAGAACGTGTGTGAAACCGTCGAAACGATGCGCGCGCTCGGTATTGATTTTGAGATCGTCGTCATCGACGACGGAAGCCTGGACGGAACGCATACCGCGGCGATCAACGCGCTGCGCGTTTGGCCCGAATGCGTCCGCGTCGTGCGTTGCGGGCGCAACGAAGGCAAGGGTAACGCGCTGATTTGCGGCACGGCCTATTCGAAGGGTGAGTACGTCGCGTTTCTCGATGCCGATATGGACCTGCATCCCGAGCAGCTCGAAAACTTCTTCACGATCATGAAGTCGCGCGGCGCCGACGTGGTGATCGGCTCGAAGTTCCATCCGCAGTCGAAAGTGGAGTATCCGCGCCTGCGGCGCATCTACAGTTTCTTCTATTTCATGTTGGTGCGCTCGCTCTTCGGCTTGCCCGTGCGCGACACCCAGACCGGCATCAAGCTCTTCAAACGCGAAGTTCTCGAGCACGTACTGCCTCGAGTGCTGGTCAAGCGGTTCGCGTTCGACCTCGAGCTGCTCGCAAACGTCCATCATTTCGGCTACCGTATCGTCGAGGCTCCGGTGGTGGTGAACTTCAACCGCGTTTGCAGCCGGCTTCGTCTACCGGCCGTTTGGAACGTCTTCGTGGATACGCTGGCGATCTTTTATCGAATGCGCATCTTGCGCTACTACGACCGGCCGGAACGCTTCTGCGCCTTCGATCGCGCCGGCTCGCACGAAATCGTCATCCCCATCCCGATCGGAGAGTAACCCCGGTTGGCTCGAGGTACTGCACTGGCGATCTTGCTGCCAGGGCTCGGTGATGCGCTGGCTTGCGGTCCGGTTTTGCGCGGCTTGCGGCGCGACTCGTGGTCGGTCGACGCCCTGACGATGCACCCCCCCGTGAGCGAATATCTGCGCGCGCTGGGCATCGTGGAAAACGTCACCCAGCTGCCGCTGCGCCCGACCGCCGTCGACGCTCTTGGGGCGCTGCGGGAGCTGCGGCCGCGGCGATACGACATCGCCATCCTCCCGTTCCCCGCGACGCGTTGGCAGTACGCCGCGCTGGCGCGCGGAGCCGGCGCGAAGCGGCTCTACATGCACGAATACGGTGGAAGCGCGCGCTTTATTGCCAGGACTGGGCCCAACGTTGCGGTCGCGCTGCGCGGCGGACATCGCCTCGCCGAGAACTTGCGGCTGGCGCGCGCTATTGGGTTGACGGCTGGGGGCGATGACCTCGAGTACTGGATTCCCGACTCCTGGCGTCGCAACCGCGTTGCCGGGACGCTCGGCATTCACCCCGG
>PMTY01000133.1:0-2089 GCA_003167155.1 Candidatus Cybelea tumulisoli | reverse complement strand
TTGGCGGAATGCGAAGTCTTTGTAGGAAACGACGCCGGCTTCAGCCACCTTGCCTCGGGTCTGGGCGTAAAAACCTTGGCGCTCTACGGGATGACGAGCGAGGTCCGGGGTGCGCCGATCGGTCAGGCCGTCGCGATGCGTCCATCGCCCTGTCCGGCCTGTCATGACGAAGGCTCGCAGGGCTTCGACTGCGTGCTGCGGATTGAATACCGGTGCATTGTGCGCGACATCGAGTTCGATGCGGTGGCTAAAGTCGTTGACGAACTCTTTGCGGCGAAGTTCGTCGAGCAACGCATAAGTTTGGAAGGTCCGTTCAAGCTTTATGGAAAGGCTTACCCGTGAAAGAGGAGACGGCTCGCGCCTCCGCAGCCTTAGAGCTGCGCTGGCCGGACCGAGCGGTGCTGAGGAGAGCGTTCGTTCCGGCGCTCTTCGTTGCGCTTGCGCTTCTCGTGACCCTCGGGTACGGCAGCGGCATCCAACTCAACGACGGGCAGGCCGACCTTCACATCAATCCTTTGAAGTTTCTGTTCTCGTTGCTGCACGCGTGGAATCCCTCGCTCTATCTCGGCACGCACACCGGATTTTGGTACCCTTACGAAACTCCGTACGCGTGGGTTTACGGAATCGCGCAGGTATTTCACGTTCCCCAATACCTCGCGCAGCGCTTTGCGGTCTTTGCGGTCTATACCGCGTGCCTAGCCTCGATGTACTACTGCTTGCGCTGCGTCGCGCCATGGCTCGACGAGACCTCGCGCATCGCCGGCTCGGTCGCGTACCTGTTCAATATGTACGTCGCGCTGAACTCGCAGGCGCAGATCGTCTGGCTGCTCACCTATGCCACGGTGCCGGCAATGGTCGGCATTACGGCGCGCGCGATGCGCGGCGAGATGAACCCCTGGCCTGCGGCACTTGGCATCGCGCTGCTGGTGTTTGTCGGCGGCGGAATCAATCCGCCGTTGGTCGCAATCAACTTCATTTTGCTGGCCATCTTCGTCGTTGTGACGTTGGCCTTGAGCTCCGAGCCGGGCGCGATGGCAAGGCGCTGCGTTCCATTCATCGTCGCGGCCTGCGTCGGAGCTTTGCTGATCAATCTCTACTGGGTTGTGCCGTTTGTCGATTACTTCCGGAGCGTTTGGCTTAGCGGCGTCCTGAGCGAAGCGCCCTCGCTGCACAACGCCGCGACGTCGTTCGAAAACGTCCTTCGCGGCCTCGGACACTGGGCGACGTTCGTCTCATTCTCCGGCCGGCCGTACTTCCCGTGGGCGGCGCCGTACGCCGCGGGCTTCTTCAGCGGGCTGCTCTGGTTCGTGCCGATCGTCGCGCTTGGCGGCGTCGCGTTTGCGCGCAACCAGCGGCCGATTACGCTCTACTTTCTGATCGTAACGATCGTTTCGGTTCCAATCGTCGTCGGCTACTATCACGACGCGCTGGGCGACGCGGTGACGACACCCATTTACGATGGCTTCTACCGCTACTTCCCCGGCTTTCAGATGTTCCGGTTTTCGTATAAATGGGTCGCGGGCGTGGAGTTCGGGATCAGCGGCCTCTACGGACTTGCGTCGTATGCGGTTTTAAGTTGGCTGCGCGAGCGCGTGCGAACCTGGAATGCGACGCTCCGAGAGCGCTTCGGCTGGCTCCCGGCGGGTGTCGGCGGTTTGCTCGTCGCTATGCCGATTCTTATTTTCATTCCGGTCCTCATTCTGAAGATGAACTATCCCGGCGCGATGCTTCCCGCCTGGGAGTATCGCGAAAACGCGCTGTTGGGCAACGACGATCGCCACCGGGTTGCGCTCTTCCCGACGCAGTTTCTCGAACAGTTCGATTGGGGAAATCCGCAGTTCTATATCGAGAACTCGCTGATCGACCGTCCGATGATCTACGGCCTGCTGGGAAGCGAGCCTTCGCAGGGGACGGACCTCTGGGTCCGCCGAGCCTACCGCGGAACGCGCGAAGGTCTACCGTTTGCGGCCGACATGTTTCGCGTCCTCGGCGTCGACACGTTCTTGCAGCGCGACGATTTTATTCCGGTGATCGATTTCAGCTCGCCCGACGAATGGCGGTTCAACACCACGACCTTGACGCACGATCT
>PMTY01000193.1 GCA_003167155.1 Candidatus Cybelea tumulisoli | reverse complement strand
GGAGGTCGTAGCGAGAGAATCGGCACGAATCGGCATTCGCGTCACGGTTGTCGAGCCTGGCGGGATGCGCACCGAGTGGGCCGGATCGTCGATGCGCATCGACGACGTATCACCCGATTATCGCGACACGGTCGGCGTGGTGACTGCGTATATGCGCGACAACGACGACATCATGCGTGGCGATACTGACAAAATAGCGCAGGTGATTTTGCGCATTGCCGCAGAGCCGAATCCACCGGTGCGGCTGCTGTTAGGATCGGACGCCGTGGCGGTCGCAGCTGCCGCAAACGCTGAGCGCCAACGCGTAGACGAGCAATGGCGCACCATCAGCCTCTCGACAGACTTCGATGGCCTCGCACCATTTCACGACACGTGGGTGGGGCAGGTCGTTACGGCTTCGTCGTAAGGGCCGCGCCTAGTGCGCCGCAAAAACCGTCGCGGGTATCGGTTGATTCAAGCCGTAATCGCCATATACAATCCGCGCGTTACCGCTGTAGCTCGGAAACTTTGCGACAACGGTCGCGCTGAGTGGCAGATGATATTGCGTCGCACCGTGGTGGCGTTGGAAGGCTACCGTCAGCGACGCCCCGTTGCTATACGAGAAGATAATCGACTCGATACCGTAGGTGGTAGCGCTGATCCACATCGTCATGGTTTTGACGCGGCTCTCGCGCTTTGGCGTGCCGGTTAAGCCGTAGGCGGTGTGGTGGCCATGCGGTTGCGAGACCGGCGGCGCGATCGTGTAATCACGCAACCAAGTTTGCGGCGTCCCGATCGTCGAGAGCGTGTTGCCCAGTCCGCGGGCGTAGCTCGGCGGATTGTCGAGGTGGAGCGCTTGTTTGTCCGGAGCCTGATAATATTGCGTTCCGCTCATCTTGAATGGCACCGAGAGGATCGCCACTCTGACGCTCCCGCTGATCGTAACGGGGACCTGGTAGGAGTGCAGGCCTTGCCACTGGCTTTCGCTGCGCTGCAAGATAGCCGGGGCATCAAGCGTTGGCGCGGGGGACGCGGTTGCCGCCGGACCGACGGCGCCCAGAACGAGCGCTACGCACGGTAACACGAGAACTAGCATTGACCCCGCTTCGACCGGCACTAGTTCGCCCCTGCCCTATCGTCGCGACCTAATGAGCAATGAGACGGAGCTGTCGGGCGCGGTCAACGGCTTCGGCGCGGGTTCTGGCGTCGAGCTTTGAGTAGATGTTTCGAATGTGCGTGCTTACGGTGTTCACGGAAACGTAGAGCTCTCGTGCGATGTGCGACCTGGAGAGGTTACTCGGTAAATACCGCAGGACCCGCCGCTCGGTATGGCTCAGTTCGTCGACCGCGGATACTTCGGCTCGGCTTTCGCACGGCGGAGATCCGGGCTGGGCCTCCAGGATCGCGAGCATCAGAGCGACATTTTCCTGAGTAAGCTCGTATGATTCGTCGATAACTACGACGAGACCGAGGGCCACCTTGTGCTTGCATAGGGAACGCTCGATCGTGACATCCTTCCTCATAATCGCACTCCTCGAGTTCAGCGCCGGGATTGGCGTTCACTCCGATTGTCGTTGATTCTGCCTGGAACGACCACTCACACTCGGACAGTTTTCTCGCACAGTTTCCTGCCGGCGGCGGAGCGGTTCGCTTGCCCTAGATAAGCATCGCCTCCGCAACAACCTGGTCTTCGTTCCAGGTGCTGCCCTCGGCCAGCAGCTTCAAAAGTTCGTTCTCGCCGAGCGTACCCCTGAGCGCCGGAATCATTGCGTCGTACTCCTGCCGCTCGGTGAAGTCGCGCACCATTTCCAGCGCCGCAAGACGGGCGTCGACGCAGCCGAGGATGCGAGCCGAACGCCGGCTGAGTTCCAGGCCCTGCGCATCGGCGCCCGGACGTAAGGCGCCAGTCGCCGCCAGATGCTGGAGCGCAAACGCGAGAGCCAATGAAGATTGCGCATCGCGCGAGGCCGTGATCCCATCTCGCGCCGCAATGCGCGCTTCATCGTATCGGCCCAAGGCTACCAGGTACGCCGCCACGTTGTATCGTGCAGCCCGAACAGTCGTGTTGCCGACCGCGCTGAGGATTGTAAGCGCTTCGGTGGCTAGCCGCAGCGCCGCAGCCGCATCCCCATCACGAAACTCGGCCTCGGCCAGGCTCGTCGCAATATTTGCGGCGGATTCCTCTGCGCCAATGGTCCTCGCGGCGGCCAAGGCTTCGTTATAGCGTTGCCGTGCCCCGGGAAGATCGCCGGCGACCTCGCGCGCCATTGCCAAGCCGTGCAGTGCGGTGATGAACAGTCTGCGTGCGCCCATAGACCCGGCCGCCTCCATGACCTCTTCAAGCCGAGCCTCTCCCTCCGCAATCTCGCCGAGCAAGATCTGCGCTTGACCAATGATTCGTTCCGCAGCGACAGTCCCGCGCAGGTCTGCGAGTTCACGGTAGCGCACGAGAGCCCGCTCAGCCGCATGCAAGCTGTCCTTGCGCCGGCCTAATGTCGCTCCAAGTGTGCCTTCGGCGAGATCGAGCGCGGCCACGATCCCGGCGGGTGTATCTGCCTTGACCTGTTGTTGCGCCGCCTGCACCCAACGCCGCCCCTCTGACGGGCTGAAAAAATACCACACGCCCTCGAGCGCCGCCGTGAGTCGTTGTCCGAGCAGTACGTCGCCCCCGGCGCCTAAGGCCCAGCTTATTGCCCCTCGGAAATTCTCTAACACCGGCTTTGCTTGTGCCAGCCACACGCGATCCGGCGTCGTCTGCCAAGCATCGCGAAGTTGTTCCGCTAGCTCCAAGAAGACTCGCGCATGCTCGAGCGCCAGCGTCGATTCCTCTCCGGCGTCGGTCAGCTTCTTTCGAGCATACTCGCGCGTCGATTCCAAAAGGCGATAGCGTCTCGCGCCCGCCGATGGCTGCGTTTGCACGAGGGACTTGTCCACGAGCGAAGACAGAAGATCGAGCATGGCAATTTCATCCACATCATCGTCACGGCAGACCGCAGCGGCCAGTTCTAGCGTGAAGTCTGCCGTGAAAATTGACAGTTTGCGAAATAACCGGCGCTCGTCGTCCGAGAGCAGATCGTAACTCCAATCGATCAACGCCTGCATTGTTTGATGGCGCGGTTTTGCCGTACGATCCCCCGCGGTGAGTAGGCGAAAGCGCTCGCCAAGTTTTTGTGCCAACTGCTGTGGAGAAAGCACCGTTATTCGTGCCGCCGCTAGTTCGATCGCTAGGGGAATTCCGTCGAGTCGTTTGCAGATGTCCGCAACGTGCGGCGCGGCCTCAAGACTTAAAGCGAACTGGTTATCGGCCGCCGCTGCGCGATCGCAAAAGAGCTGCATGGCCGACGGAACGGCGAGCGATGGCAAACGATATGCCTGCTCGCCCGCGATACTAAAGCTTTCTCGGCTTGTAGCCAGAACGCGGACGTCGGGACAGGTCTGTAAGATCGCAGCGACGACCCGTCGTGCTTCGTCAATCACGTGCTCGCAGTTGTCGAGGACGAGCAACAGACGCTTGCGTTTCAGAAATGCAAGCAATGTGTCGAGCATCGGGCGGTCGGCCGCCTCTCGCAGGCTCAGAGCACCTGCAATAAGACTGCCGACCATGGCCGGATCGGAGATGGCCGCGAGTTCCGCAAGCCAGACTCCATCTTCGTAATCGTCGAGTATGCCCCGGGCGACTTCAATCGCGCAACGTGTCTTGCCGCAACCCCCCGTCCCGACCAAGGTGACAAAGCGATGCGACTGAAGTCGTTCTTTGATATCCGCTATGTCGCTCTCGCGACCGACAAAAGTAGTGATTTGCGGCGAAAGATTGTTTACGGAGCGTTTGTCGGGCGAATCGGTAAGGAGCTCGTACCCTTGCGCTTGCGGCCGATGCGCGCGAGCGGAGTTTGCGGCGTCCTCGATTTCGCGGCGTGCGGTATCGTCGAGCGCAAGCGCCTCGATCAATAGGTCGAGTGTCGCTTTGTACGGAGCCCGGCGCGCGCCACGTTCAAGCGCACTGATCGCGTTGGCGCTGACACCGGAAAGCTCCCCGAGGCGTTCCTGGGACAGACCGGCAACGACGCGGTGGCGTTTTAGCAGCCGTGCGAAGCTCTCGACCATGGCGATCATCGCTTCGTCGGAAGCGATGCGTACGCCTAGCCGAGGATCAGTTGCGCGGCTTTCCCCGCGACCATAAACGTTGGTGCGTTGGTGGGCCCGGTTGGGATGCGGGGCATTACGGAAGAATCTGCCACTCGCAAGCACTCGACCCCACGAACGCGCAGTTGCGGATCGACGACGGCCATTTCGTCGACACCCATTTTGCAGGCGCCAACCGGGTGACCAAAACTCGTCGCGCCTGCGCGCGCCAACTCCTCAACGTCGCTTGTGGAGGCATTCGGCCCGGGGATGAGTTCTCGTTCGGAGACGTCGTCAAAAGCCGTTTGACGCCCAAGTTCGCGAGCGAGATCGATCGCCCGGATGGTAGCCTTGAAATCGGAATCCACTGCAAAGTAGTTGCCGTCGAGAATAACGGCGTCTTTAGGATTGGAGCTTGCGAGCCGAACCGTACCTCGGCTCGCCGGCTGCGCCAGAGCCGCTCCTATCGTAAGACACTCCTCGGGAACGCTTCCAAACCGAGCAACGACCTCGGGTGTCGGCGCGCTCAACTGGTGGAGGACGAGGTTGATGTCCGTTTCTTCTGGCGAGAGGCCGCTGGACCAATAGACTTCAGCCTCGACGGCATTGCTATCCGGCCGGCGCTCCGGCATCGTTCCTCGATACTTGAATACGACTCCTAACACCATCACTTGGTCCTGAAAGTTCTGACCTACTCCTGGCAAGTTCTCAACGACGTCGAGGTCGAGCCGGCGTAAATCGGCCGCGTCTCCAATCCCTGAAAGCATCAGGAGTTTTGGGCTACCCACACCGCCGGCGGCAAGAATCACCTCGCGCTCGGCATTGATGTCTTTCGGGGCGCCACCGACGACGATGCGGACGCCCGTTGCGCGTTTGCCGCGGAAAGTCACTCTCTGTACGTCGGAGTTCAGCAGCAGCGTGAGGTTTGAACGGTTCAGCGCAGGGCGTAAAAACGCTCGCGCCGCGCTGACTCGCGTACCGTCTTTCCCGATGTTCATGTTGATGTAACTCGCGCCCGGCTGCATCGGGCCGTTCATATCCTCAACGATCGGGATGCCCATCTGGCGCGCTGCTTCCAGGAACGCGCGCGCGGCGGGATGCGGATCGCGCGGGCGGCGTACGTGAACCGGCCCGCCGGCTCCCCGCCACTCATTTTCTCCGCCCTCCCAATCCTCTTGTGCCTTGAAGATCGGAACAACGTCAGCGAAGCTCCATCCCCCCGCGCCATTGCGTGCCCAGCCGTCAAAGTCGCGTTGCATGCCGCGGCCCCAAACCATTGCGTTGATGCTGGAGCCGCCCCCGAGTACGTGGCCCAGGGCCATGTTGAAGCTTCGGTTGTTGAGGCGCGGACTTGGCTGTATCGGAAGATGGTAGTCGAGCGGGCTACCCAGATTGTAGAACCAAATGCTGGGGTTGAGGATGGTGGGTGCATCGTCGTTCCCGCCGGACTCGACGATCAAAACTTGTGCGCCCGAGGAGGCGAGTTCGGCCGCGACGACCGAGCCCGCGCTCCCAGCACCTACGACGATGTAGTCGTACGTTGGACGCAGTGCGTTGCCGTTGGCAATCTGAGGCATACCACGAGATTAAAAGCTGGCGAAGTGAGTTCGCCTCGCCAGTTTTAGGTGATACCCCGAGGGCTCACAGCCACCCGAGCAGCATTGCGCCTTCGGCCAGAGTGCCGGCAACCGCGCCGCCGGCAGCCCCGAATCCGACGCCCGCCGGCCCACCGGGAATGCCCCCCAACGCCCCGCCGGCCGCGCCGATTGCATCGCCAAGCAAGAGCTTTTTCAGCGTTTTCCAAAACGAATCCGGACGTACGTGTTTTCCGGCTGAGCCGTATTCGTTGAAATGCGCGGCAAACCACTTAGAATTATAGATTGTCGATTTTCCGTCTTCTATGACTGCCAGACCCGCTGCAATGCCGTCTGCCCAGCCGCTGCATGAGTTACTTTCTTTCTCCGCTTTCTTAAAGTACGCGATCACCGCCTCGATGTTGGGGAAGTTCGGGGCTTCGGATTCGAAGTTGTGCAGTGCGTTCTCGCACGCTTGGCTGAGTTGTTGGCTTTGATATATCTGATACTGCGCAACCAGCACGGGCATAAGCGTCTTGACGTCGGCGGGAACGGTCGGCACCTTCTGCGCGGCCTCGAGCATTACCGGAAGAAGTTCAGCCGACGAAGGCTCGGAGGCCAGGCCGGTCGCCTTTATGATTGCGGACCAGTTTTCAAAAACCGACTGCATCACCGCAAGATGCCAGGCCCCGGTGGTCCCTGCGACCGTAGCGGGTGCGGGCCCGAATGCGACGCCCACCGGTTCGCTACCGGAGCCTGCATCATACCGTCCCGTTGATTTACCACTCGGCCAATTGAGTCGCCACGTGTAACCGGCACACGGGTCCGCCACCGCAATCTGGTCGAACTTCACATTGAAATTCAGGAATAGAGGGCTGCAGAAGCCGGGGTTGATTGTGGTTTCGCTAGGACCAAGAAGCGAATACCTATACATCGCGGCTGCTTTCTGGTCGGAGGCAATCATATTGCCGTCGTTGTCGAATGCAACGCCTCCGGCGGACCCGATTGCGCCGACGTTGATTGGCGAGGCGCCTTGCAAGCAACCGGGAAAAACGTCGATCATTCCCTCGTTGCTCGACGAATTAAAGCTCCACACGCAGTCGCCCAAACCGTCGAATGCAACGCCAATTCCTTCATTCGCATTTGGGTCTGTGAGCGTGTAGCTTGGTGACGTTGCCCCGTTTATATATATGGAGAGGCTGCCGGGACCGCCTGAATATCCGGAGACGTTTGATACGGCGACGACGCTGCCTCGCACGGCAACATCTCCCGGATTTTCCGCCGGATCGCTCAGCGTTTCCGTCGGCGATGACGATCCCGGCGCGTAAACGAGAACATTTTGGCCGCCGGTGTTCGCCGCATAAAGATTCGCCTTCGCGTCTACGGTGGCTCCTTGCGGGGAAGACAGGCCGTCTGTCAGCGATCCAACCAGTTTGGTAGTTTTTGCATCGAAAATCGCGCACTCATCCTGATTCGGCTGGCAAGTGTACACGTCAGTGAATGATGTCGATCCAGTGACTCCAAACGCTCGCTCGCGTCGTAAATATCTGGGTTGGTGCTCCATTCTGCGCAACGCTTCTGGGTAAACGACGCTCGCAGGTCGTTTTGCGTCAGGCCCTTGCGCAGCGGACGAGGATGGAACTCCTTGGGCGCCGCTTGAGCAGGCGCTCAGAACGCTGATCGCGCCTACCATCACTAATGGGGTGCACCCTGTAAACCTAAACATTGGAACGCTCCTTTCCGTAAGTCAGGTCTCCCTCCAAAGGCGAGGAGGTTAGGAAGCTTCTTTCAAAACGGGAACGCTTGCAAGCGAGGCGACCTTAGGCGCCCGAGGTAGGAGGCGTAGGCCCGCATGGTAAGGGAAGTAGGCTTGAACGAGGGGCCAAGGCTTCCCTCTTAAACATTCTTGAAGAATTTAGAAACGCCGCAAAAACCGAAGCGCCGGCGGCTAGGGTTCTTGGGCCAACGCCACGGGCGAAAAAACCGAAGCACTATCTGGTACTGAACGGGAGCTGCCGGGACCAATGTCATCCTGAGCTTGTCGAAGGACGCGGGTTCGATTCCCGTTGGCGCTACCTAAAGAAAGCCTGTAACGACTTTTTCGTGCGACACGGTCGCGGTTGCCCGGGACGGAATCGTCTGGAAAATGCCCGAATCGCTCCGTAACGTGATTTACGTGCTTCTCGTGTCGATAGCTGTAGCATTGTCGATCTTTTGCGGGATTCAGATGGATAGACACCACTGGCGCGGAGTTTTCCGCGGGAGGCCGTCCGGCGATGAGGTTCCGCGTCCGATGCTGTTGGCAATCCTCCTAAAGAAGATCGTGCGCGCTCCAACGGCGCGACCGGACAATCCTGAGAGAACCGCAAACGGGCTCGCAGATCCAAACGAATAGTGCGCCCAGCACACCAAATCGCGATGTCGTTTATACTTCGGCTCTCCGCGGGAACGCTGATCGAGATCCCTCGCGTTACGATCTGATAATCGGGAGAGAGAAGCCCGACGACGCGTGCACCGTCGGCCAGCGCGGCGTGAATGGGTTCCATGAAGCTACGATTGGCGAAGTTCCATTCTTGTAGGATGACCTCACAGCCGGAGGCTGCTAAGATCCGGCCGATCTGGGCCGCAAACGGTGCGTCGGCACCGGCCCGGCTAATGAAGAGCGCCTGCGTCCCATTCATGCGGCATCCACAAAGCCCCGGCGATCATGCGTGCGCGCCAAGGAAACCACCGAAGTCTTCGAGCGTGATGCAAGCCGCCGCCGCGGCCCCGACCGCTCGAAGCTCCTCGACGTGTTGCGTCCCGTCGAGCGGTTGAATCGCCTTGGGATCGATTCCGGGCGGAGTTTTGGATACGTCGAACAGGCCGAGCCGTGCGAGCCCGTGCTCCGATAGTTCGACGTTATAACGGAGATACGTAAAGAACTTTTCCTTGACCGGGGAATCGTTGCCGACGAGATTGCCGATTTCGGAATCCCACTGTGGAAGGTCGGACCACGGGCGGAGCTCACCGAAGACGCGGCATAAGAGATCCTGCTCGTTGGTCGCGCTACGCATGAGCGCGGCGGGCAACGCCTGCACGTTGTAGAGAAGCTTCATCTGATGAATCTTCAAACTGAGATCCTCGCTCTCGCACAGGCCGGTTCCCACCGAAACGAGCAGCAGGTTCTCTTTGCCGGCCGGCCACCCGAGCCGGTACTCGGGAAGCGTTGCCATGAGGAACAGATGAAACGCCGGATTGTTATGAACGGTGACCCCGCCATCTTGAAAGATGAATGGGCGCGCGACCCCCGGAACGTGGATCTCTTCGGGAGGGAAGAAAACCGGCGCCGCAGTGCTCGCGCGGATGAGCTTCCAGAGCGGAATGTCGAGGTTGGAATATTTCGTCCCGTCGCTTGCCGTGCCGGCGACGTTATATTTCGCCCGCGGATTGTTCGAGATCCACCACGGAGAATCGGTCGACGCGTTGCGCATGACGATCATCAGCAACGTCCGAAGTTTCTTGCTGCCCAGCGTCGTGTCCACGCCGCACATTTCAATGATGGCTTTTGATAATGCATTCGGCGTGAAGATCGCCGGATTCATGGCGAGCACGCCGACCAAGCCGCAGAAAAGCGCGAACGGGCCGGTCGATTTACGGGCAAGCCGCTGAAAAAGATTTGCGGGTTCGAACATCAGTCTTGCGCCCTCGAGGTAAAACTCTCGGATGTCGCCCATCGGATGGCCCATCGCGATGAGAGCGGAAACGATCGCACCCGTGCTCGTGCCGGCGACGTAATCGAAGTAGTCGGCCAAGACTAGATCGCCTCGTCCGAACTTCTCGCGCAGCAGGTCTTCGATTTTGGCCAAAAACTCGATCGCAATCAAGCCGCGAATGCCGCCCCCGTCGATCGAAAGCAGTCTCTTTGGCCCCTGCGCGTCGATGATCGCGTCGAGGTGGCTCACACGATGACCACCTTCATGGGCCGGTCTCGGCGCATGATCAGCCAATCGGCATGTTCGATCAGCGCCGCGCGCCCGAGTTCGTAGACGATCTCCTTCGGGTCGCCGGGCTTGCCCTTGGCGATCTTCAACAGATCGCGGCGCGCGCGGTCGAAGACCGCAAACATACGCTGGTAGCGGCGTTGGTTGCCGAGGAGATTTTGCTTCTCCTGATAATGCGCGAATATTGCCGCCAGCACTGCCGCCAACGCGATCGGAACGCTCAAGAGATTCTGCAGCCACTCGAACTCGTCGGGTGAGAACGCCGAGGGGCAATATGGCGAAAAGAAGGCGCAGGGGAAAGTGCCTCCCAACCTGATCGCGGCGAACAGGAAACAGACGCCGCCGACTGCGACCGCGGCGATGGTGATCCGGTCCATCCAGCGTCGCGTTTCAGCTTCGCGCCCGCTCGCCCGACGGTAATACCTCCACTGCGAACGCACCCAGTCTTGACAGATGGGGTGGTCGCAAGAGGCATCGGGATGCTTGCGGTCCTCACAACATAATAGGTAGAAAAAGCGCAGGGCCATGCGAATCCACTGCAGCTCGCCTTCCTGCATCCGCAAGTACTCGTTGTCGACGAGACGGTGCTCCACGCCCGCGCAATACCATGCACCCTGCACCCGAAGACCTTCGGCGATGGCGCGGTAGTCTTGGTAGCGATTCTCGTAATCGTACTTTCGCGCGACCGTGTACGCCAAGAAGGCCACGCCGAGCAAGACGATCTTGGTAGACGGTGGAACGTGGCCGATGACCTGAGCCGCTGCGGCGGCAAACGCAAAGAAGAAGAGAATCATTTGAAAGGCGTTCGTTCGCTTCTGCAGCAGGTTGGCGACGGCGTCCGTGCGATGCATGAGTGCTTCGGTCGGCTGGTCGGCCGAGGGCGCAGGTACCCGTGCGAGATCCGCGTTGTACGTATCGATGTTCTCGAGGATCGAGTCGAAGTTTCGCGCGACGGTTCGGCCGCGGGCAAAGATCTTGGGATAGCGGGGCTTCACCGCATAAGGGTTGGGAGGTCGGGGAGCGCCGGCCCGCGGAGTGACGATGACTTCGACGGGACCGACGTCCGGAAGATACGGAATCTCTTCGACGTCGGCGGATCGCCGGCGTCCCTCCAAGCGCATCTCGATGACATCGGCAGTCCCGCCCCGTCCGCGTGACGTCTTCTCGTCCCAAAAGGCAACCAACAGATGAGCGTATTGGGCGATGAAGAGGCCGGTCGCGACGTAACCGTTTTGGCGCCTCGGTGACGCAAGCGTCACGCGCGCGCAGGCGGCCAGCAAGGTACGGAAACGCGCGAGCTCGTCGGGCGAGAAATCCCGTTCATATTCTTCGACCGGCATCGGCAGACACGCCATTACGGGGATGTTGCGCGCCATCGCCTCCTCGGCGGCGAGCGAATCGGCGCCGGCCGCCAGGCCGGAGAGCACGAGCAGGGGCGTATGCGGACACATTCGACCGATTCGCTCTAAGATGCCGCCGAACGCGGCGCGCAGCCGCGGCTCGTCGTCCGCCGCGATATCGCGGTGACCGGTAACGCCTACAACAAGCGAGAGACGATCGGTTGGTATTACAGCCACAGGGCGAGCTTGCACCTCGACGGACAGGGCGCCCTGCCGGCAACGCGAAGTTATTTTCCATGAGCTTGGAGAGCTCGTCTCCCCGAGCGCGCACCGCCGTGCTCGTCGCTGCAATCGTTGCTTCGAGCATGAGCTACATCGACAGCACCGCGCTTACCGTTGCGCTGCCGGTCATCAAGGCGAAGCTCCCTGCCGGCGACGCGCAAGCGCAGTGGATCATCGAAGGTTATCTGCTCTCTCTCTCGGCGCTGATTCTGATCGGCGGTGCGCTCGGAGATCGTTACGGCCGGCGCCGGCTCTTTGCGCTAGGCATTTGGATCTTCGGCTTATCGTCGGTCGCGTGCGCGGTCGCAATGCAGGCGGAGTTCCTTATCGTTGCGCGCTGCGTACAAGGTGTCGGCGCAGCGCTGATGATCCCCGAAAGCCTCGCGCTCATCACGGCGGCCTACGACGCGCGAACGCGCGGCCGCGCCATCGGTATCTGGGCCGCAGCCTCGGCGATTACGATGGCGGCGGGGCCGGTGCTCGGCGGATGGCTCACGCAAACGTTCTCGTGGCGGTGGGTCTTCTGGATCAACATCCCGCTCGCGATCGGGGTCTTGTGCCTCGTCTATCTGCGCGTTCCTGAGAATCGTGCCGAGAACGTTGGCGGCAAACCGGATTTGGTCGGCAGCGCGCTCGTCACCGTCGCGCTCGGGCTCATCGTCGCCGGGCTCATGCAGATGCAGCAGCGGCTCTCCGATCCAAGCGCTCTTTGGTTGTTCATCGTTGGCGTGGTACTCTTTGCCGCGTTTGTCTTTGCCGAACGCCGGGCCTCGGCGCCCATCGTCCCGCTGCGCCTCTTTGCGTCGAGGAGATTTACCATTGCGAGCATCTACACTTTCCTTCTCTACGCGGCGCTCGGCGGGGCATTGTTCTTCGTTCCGTTCGAGTTACAGCATATTATGGGGTACACGCCACTGGGCGCGGGCCTCGCGCTGTTACCGACGATCGCGCTCATTGCGGCCGGCTCGCCGGTCTCCGGCGCGCTCGCAACGCGTACCGGCACGCGCTTGCCTTTGATCGCCGGCGCTGGAATTTCGGCCCTGGGGTTCGGGCTTTTTGCCAAGCTCGGCTACGGCGCGCCGTACGCAACTAGCGTTCTGCCGGCGACGATCGTGCTTGGCGTTGGGCTCGGCGTCGCGGTTGCGCCGTTGGTCACCACGGTCATGGGAGCGGCCGATGCCGACGAGGTTGGCGCTGCGTCCGGAGTCAACAACTCGATCTCGCGCATTGGGAATCTGGTTGCGATTGCAGTTCTTGGAATCGTGATCGCGGCGTCGGGAGGCGGCCCGTTACCGACGCCGCAGCATCCGGAGGGTTTCGGCCACGCGATGCTCGGCGCAGCGGCGATGGCGCTCCTTGCGGCATCGGCAGCGACGCTCTTTCCGCGCGTTAGCTAGCGCGTATATGCGTAGATGGTTCCTCCCCCGAATTTGCCCCCGCCCCTCGTTGTGCCGTAGAGCGCCCCGTACGCGTGGAGCGGTGCGGCGACGGGATAAGCGCCATCGGTTTGACTTCCGAAGCTATGGAGAACGTTTTCCTTTCCTGCTGGGCTGAGGCTAAAGAGCGTTCCATCGCCCGAGGCGCCGCCGCTCTCTGTCGTACCGTAGAGAATCCCTCGGCTCGGGATCAAGCCGGCCGCCGGTGATTCGCCGTCGGGCGCTGCGCCAAAGCTATAAACCGTCCGGAGCGTACCGCCACTGCTCACGCTGAAGACCGTGCCGTATTCGGTCGTACAGCTGTTGCCGCCCATTTCCGTCGTCCCGTAAATCGTGCCGCTCAATATTGTCAATCGAGCCACGGGATCCTTACCGTCGCTGCAATTAAACGCGGTCAAAACGTTCTCTCTGCCGCCGGTAGTGATCGAAAAAACCGTGCCATCGTTGCTCGGGCCGCCGCCGGCACTGGTCGTACCGTAGAGTACGCCCCTTCCGGCAACCAAACCGGCATCGGGAGCGGAACCGTCACTACCCGAGCCAAAACTGTGGATTACTTCTTCGGGTCTCCCCGACGTCGCGATTCGAAAAACCGCCCCTTGGGCGTATTTGCCGCCGGCGGAGGTGGTGCCGTAGAGTTCAACGTGCGCGCCGCTGTGGACTGCGATGAGACCTCCTAGCGGCTTTGCGCCGTCATCGCCCGAGCCAAAACTGTGAAGAACGCGCTCCCCACCTTTGCGGATAACAAAAAGCGCGCCCAGATTGTACTTCCCGCCGGCTTCCGTAGTTCCGTACAACGCATTACCGATCGCGATCAATCCTGCAGCCGGATTCTCGCCGTCGGGAGCCTTGCCAAAGCTGTGAACGATCGTTTCGCCACCGATGAGGCCGACGCGAAACACGACGCCGTTACCGCCGCGACCGCCATACTCGGTGGTTCCGTAAAGCTTGCCGTTCAGAGCGACCAATCCCGCCACTGGGGCGTCACCATCGCCGCCTTTTCCGAATTCGTGGATTAGGCGATAATTCAGTGCGGGAGAAGCAACAGAATCAGCGATAGACGCAGGCGCATATTGCAAAGATGGAGAGGCCGCCGAGCAGGCGGTCAAGGCCGCAATGGAAATCAGCGCTGCGACTCTGCGGAAACGACGGTCTTGCTGTGTCATACGAATCTCCTGATGGGCTTGCGCACCCGAGATTTTTGGCAAGATTGGGCTCGCTTGCAGGCGGGCTTCGAGGACGAAGGGAGCGGCTCCTTGACCTCGAAAATCCTAAGGTAACGGCCGCACGTTTGGCTTCCTTATCCCGTCCCCATTAGTCCGCCGAGGTTACTATGAGACTATTCGCGACGGCACAAAACAACGGCACCGCGGCGTGGTGCCTTCTGGTGGTTGCGGCCCTGGTAGCCTGCACCAGCAGCAATAGCACGACGCCCAGCCCTAGCGGTCCCAACTATTGCAGTACGGGAACCCAGCTCGTACTCTTCTTCCCTCAGCCGGGTAGCCGCGTGCTCGCGTCGACGCGAACTATTTACGTTGTCTCCGATTACGCCATCGCTACCGAAGCGGGGCTTGCAGCCGTCTCAGAAAATGCGAAGCCGGGCGAAAAGCTCGATGTCCACGACCTCGCAGGCCCCGTCGGCGCACCGACGCCGACTCCAGCGCCGAGCGGTCGTCCCCCGCCGACAGCGTTCCCGTCGCCGCCCTTCGGCATGAATAACGTGTTTTATGACGCTACCGGCTTCCATCTCAAAGGACACGCGACGTATAAGGTTTCGGTCGCCGGCAGCGGTTCCGGTTGTGTGCCGCACCCGATCCACGGCGCGATCTTCTCGACGTTGCGGAGGTTCTGATCGCGGCGATGCAAGAGCCCGAAGAGCGAAGGCTCGGCGCACGCCTCAGGCGATTGTTGTTGAGCCTCGGGGTGCTTGCGGGCGCTCTCGCGGTTCTCTTTCCCGTCGGTAGTGCAATTTCAGCGTCGGCCGTTGCGGCGCCGCGGACGACCCCAACGGCATCGGGGTCGCCCGGACCGCTGTGGGTTACTGACTGCTCGACGTCGCAGCTTTCCGACATCGTCGCCGCGTACTTGAGCACGCCGGCACCGCACACAAAGGCGCTTCCCATTCCCAAAAAGACGAACAGCTACTTGAAAAACGTCCTACGGCAACGCCTGCAAAAGTGCCAGACAGTCCTTAAAGACTACGCGAGCATCACCAAGGATGACTCTCCCGCGAACGCCTGCACTCCGGTCGATACAGACGAGGACATACGCGTTCTCTGGCAACAGCTCCAGTTTTGCGTAGCATTGAAAAATCTTCCGTACGCGGGTCCGGCGCCGGCGGCGTCGCCGTCGATCCAATGGAAACTTCCATCGACGACCGGCAGTGGAAACCAGCCGGTGATTTTCGTCATGGGCGCGGCGGGTGATCCCGCGATGCTTGCGAAGCTGATCTCGACGCTTACTCATTACCTGAACGGAACGGCCACCTACATCGCCGGCGACGCAAGGCTGATTCCGGAACCCGCGATGTCAACGGCCGATTTTATTACTCAGTGCGGGCAGTCCCCTCAGGTGAAGGGAGCGATCGTCGTCGCGATAACGGCTGCGGGCAGCGGCGCCAGCGATCAGTTTTTCAGCCGAAAAAACTGGAGCGCGATCGAAGCGACGGCGCTCTACGCCGATTGCGAACGCAAGGGACCATCGGCGAGCGGCGTGCCGGCATACGTCTGGGCCTCTAGTTTGGCCTACAAGTCGAATCAATACATCACGCCGACGCCGTTGACCCCGCTCGCGATCCTTTTGACGCTGGGAGCGGCCTACGAAGAGTTCGCGCCTTCGCGAACGACGTCGACGGTAACGACGCGCGTCTACCCAACCCCACTGCCGTTGCCAACCTCCGGACGAATCTCGCAGGTTCAGATGACGAATTCGCAGACGCTCAACGCCTCATCGTTGAGTTCGGTCGCGATCGGATTTCTCGGCAGCTCGATTACCTATACGAATGTGGTTGCACCGCTCACCGGGCCGCCCACCATCGATCAACAAACCTGGGATACGCTCCAAGACGTTGCCACCAAGCTCGTCAAGGACATGAACTGCTGGCAGCTTCCGGCAGAGGCATTGGGTGGCGCCAAGCAGGTCTCCGACATCGTAGGGCGTTCTCGCCCGGCACCGGCGTACGTCCCGCCCGCGAACCTGAGTAGTTATTCCTCCGGGCAGCCTTCCGCGCCATTTTGTGCAGAGCCAAATTCGATACCGCCGGCGCCGATGCCGACACCCCCGAGCTCGGAAACCCCGACGCCGCAGCCCTCGACTGGCGGCGAGTCGATACAAGACATCTTGCCGGCGCCGACGCCTTTGCCTACTCGCAGACCGGCCGGCGAGGCTAGAGGTTCCTGATGCACCGGTACGCTGCAACTCTCGTCGCTCTCATTGCGCTCAGTTGCGCCATCGCGCCGTGCGTGTCGCTTGGCGGTCAACCAACGGCAGAGAAGCTGACAGCCGCGAAACTGGCAGCCGAGAAACTGGCAGCTGAGAAACTGGCAGCCGCGGCTCGGCAAATGGTGGATAATCTGACTGGCCAACTGACTGGCCGACCATACTGGGAGTGCGAAACCACCCAGGCGAGCGGGCTGCAGCGGTTGGAGTACGACACATTCGACAAGATCGGCGACCTTTGGGTGCATGGAGCCTCACGGCCGGTTCACGGCGAAAAGGAGCCTTTTTACGATTTGTACTTGGGCTACGATCGCACGCACTCGCAGTGGGTCTACATCCAGATCGATCCGGCTATTGGAACCTATTTCGTAGCGTTGAGCGACGGGGCTACGCTCGACGGTACGTGGCGAATCGTCTACCCCTGGGAGTTGGCCGGTTATACCGTCAGAACGTATTTGAACTCTCTAGTGATCCAGTATCCGGACCTTCAACAAGCCTGCGAAAGGCTGCCCCTCGCGACCCCGGCCGCGAGCCCAACGCCATCGCCGTCGCCAACGCCGTCGCCGTCGCCAACGCCATCACCAACGCCATCGCCAACGCTCTCGGTATTGAAGTGTAAAACGTGGTACTCACCCGACGGGCATCTGATACCCGACGATTCCGGCCCCGTACAACGGCTGACGATCTCCATGCCGCAAAATGGTACGCGCTGGTGGCAGGGCGTCGCCACGACCGGCTACGACAAGATCTACGAATACAACCTTTTCAACGTAAAAACGGAAACCGGGCCTTGGCGCATTTCAATCCTCGTCAACGGGAAGACCGGCGTTTACGCCATAGCCAAGAGCTACGCATTGCCGAACCTGAACAACTCGGCCTGGGTAGTGCAATATCCAAGCGTTCGACCCGGCTTCGCGTTCAAGGATGTAACCTATCGAGGCGAGCTGCCGACGGCCTTGACGCTAATCTTCAGGGATGGCTTTCAACAGTGTGTCCTGGATCCGAATAACCAACGAATGCCCTACGGAAGGTTTCAGCCCGTATGAGACCACGCATCGCGCGTGTAGAGATCGGCGGTAATCGCGCCCCTAATCACGGCGTCAACGAGAAGACGGTCCCGTTACCATACGATGTACCGTACCTCCCGCCGAGGGCTGTTGTGCCATAGAACGTTCCGCCAACGTCTAACAAGCCCGCTAGGGGATATTCGCCGTCGCTGGGGCTGCCTTTAAAATTATAAAGGATCGTCGTTTTGCCGGTCCTATTCACCTCAAATATCGTGCCGCACCCGGCGAGTTGTAAGTACACGTCATAGCATTTGCCCTTGCCGCCCGCATATGCCGTACCGTAGAGGTTACCGCTTACGTAGATAGGGACGGACTCGACTCTGTAACCGTCTGAGCTATCGAAACTGTGGAGCACGGCTTCCTTGCCTGCCGGCGTTAAGGAGAAGACGGTCCCGCAGCCGGTAACCAGGCCGGATCCTAAGACGCACGAGTGGCTCCCACCGAAGGCCGTGCTACCATACAACATGCCGTTCGCGTAGGTTACGCCTACGGGAAAGGCGCCGTCGCGGGGTGCCCCTTTGAACTGATGAAGTACGCGCTCCTTGCCGGACGCACTCAACGCGTAAACGATGCCGCATCCAGGCGCGTATGCGTAGCACAATGAAGAGCTGCTGCGAGAATATCCGCCCGTGAACGTCGTGCCGTAAAACTGATCTCCCGCATGGACGAGGCCCGAGTCCGGGCTGTCGCCATCGTTGCCTCCGGGAAAGCTGAAAAGGACTCGTTCCGACCCGCTTGTCGTTAGGCTGAACACGCTCCCCAGCATGTCTTCGCCGCCGGCGTACGTAGTGCCGTAGAGGATGCCATTTACGTCGATTACCGGCGCGACGGGATCGCCTCCATCCGCGCCGCCCTTGAAACTGTAAATCACGCGCTCTTTGCCGGATGTGCTGATGCTAAAAACCGTGCCGCATCCGATGTTGGAACCCGACGTAGCTCCTCGCGCCTTACCCGCTGAGCAGTTGCCGGCGCCGCCCCCCGTTGTCGTGCCGTAAAGCGTTCCATGCAGGTCAAGGAGTGGCGCCTCTGGGGCTGCGCCGTCGTCCGGCGAGCCTTTAAAGCTGTAGATTGCGACCTCGTTGCCCGCAGCGTTCACGCGAAAGACAGCTCCGTACCCATCCTTGCCGCCGGCGGGAGCTGTGCCGTACAGCACGCCGTTCACGGCAATTAAACTGGCCGCGGGTGAGCTGCCGTCGGTACCATCGAAGTCGAAGAGGTCTTTGTATTTCACGGTGCTATGCGTTAAGAGTGATGCCGGGGAGTTGAGCCGGGGTGAACTAGGAACGGACAAAGGCGAACACCCAGGCACGACGATAGAGACCGCAAAGAATATGGCAACCCATTTCATAAGTCGACTCCTTGGCAGGTTCCGCCCTAGCGCGCTGATCGCTCGATGGCATCACCCGTGAAGCTGCCTTTTCCCTTGCTGATCACTGCCGCCACCGGGGCGTCTAAACCACCGATGGTGCTGGTTGGCGACCCACCTGCCGGATAATCCCAGAATCCGAGGACGCCTGCGTCCTGGTTTCCGCCGATCAGGACTGTTGCTTGACCGTGCTTGGAATGAGGTACGGCGAACTTGTAGATCTGCTCGTAATCCCAATCTCCCTTCAGGTCGGTCGTGCCCTCGACCGTCGCAGTCGAACCCGTAACGCTCAACTGGTAGACGATATTATTCGTGTTATCGTCGACGGCTACGTACTTGCCATCCCACTGAATGCCGCCGGCCGACGCAAGGCTGGCGTTAACGCTGAGGTTGACAAATTGGGTGCTTCCTTTCGGAAGCTCCGCGAGCACAAATCCGATGGGATAGCTACCGTAGCCATAAGGCATGCCATCGACGAAGAGGTTGCCTTTCGGGTCATAGGCGCAGGAGACTACGAACCAGACACCGGGAACCGAATACGTCGTGGGGGTGCCTTGGGCATCCTTGTAGATGGAAACGCTGCCGGGGCCGGCGTAGCTAGGATACTTGGCCCATGTTGCAACGGCAAGGCGTCCGGATTTCTCGTCGACGGAACAATCATTTGGCTGGCCGTTATAATCACCGAGGCTGGCAATCGGGCTCGTCCCACCGTGGGCGTATTCGAGGATCTGGGGTGGCGTAGTGTAGTTGAACGAATATCGGTTCGTAATGAAAATGTCGCCTTTCTTATCCGTACAGGCCCCACGGGCGTTGTTGAAACCGGTCAGCGTCCCGAGTTGCTTGACGACCGGATACGAAAAGACATACACGTAGTTGTCACCGATGTCGGTCACATAGAGGAGATCGACCTTCTTGGCGTCAGGCGCCATCCACGATGCAGTCCGCGCCTGCATCAACGGCGTCCCAGGGGTCGTCCCCAGTCCCCCGCCCGCACAGCCCGCTACGGCGAACTGGGCGACCGCGGCGAGCAGCAGAGCCGATCCCCATTTGGCAGCGTACATTACGATGAAACCTCCTTCATTCTGCTTCACTTCCCCGTTTCGGCAGGCAATCGACGGGGTTCCCTTTTCTCAGCACGAAAAAACAGCGGGCATCTTGAGAAACGACGATACCTTTGCCGAAGTTCTGAAGACGTTTCGATTGCAGGCGCGTCTCTCACAAGAGGCGCTGGCCGAGCGGTCGGGCGTCAGCACGCGCACGGTCAGCGATATGGAGTGCGGTGTCGCGCGGTCGCCTCGAACGATGACGATGGTGCTGCTCGAAGAGGCCCTCGGTCTCTCGAAGGAGAACCGCGAGCGGCTTCGCTCGGCAGCGAGCCTCCATTCATCGTTGCCGTCCGGTCGGACGCTGCCGTCGACTGCGATGCCGGAGCCGCTCGTCGGCCGAGAGTCCGATGTCGCCGCTGCGCTCGAGCTCGTCCTTGCGCAAGAAACGCGATTGCTTACCATCACGGGGTCGGCGGGCATCGGGAAAACGGCCCTCGCGTTGCACCTCGCGCGTCAGGCCGGGCGCCAGTTCAGCGAAACGCTTGTCGTCGAGTTGGCGGCGATTCCGGCCGCCGAACTGGTCGTCTCGAAGGTGGCGCTAGCTGCCGGCGTCAAGCGCGCTCGCAGCGACTCGGGGGCGCAAAGCATCGCAGATCACTGGGGATCGCGCAGGGTTCTTTTGCTGCTGGATAACTTCGAGCACGTCCTCGGCGCAGCAGCCTTCGTCGCCGACTTGTTGGCCCTCGCCCCGACCTGCACGGTAGTTGCCACGAGCCGCGTTCCGTTAAGCCTTCCACTCGAGCGCCGGTACGCGCTGGCGCCGATCGGCCTCACTGCATCCGTAGCGCTCCTGGTGGATCGTGTCTCGACGATCGTGCCGGGCTTTACGGTAACGGAAGCAAACGCGAGCGCGCTCGAAAGAATCGCGCGCACTCTCGGCGGTTTTCCACTGGCTATCGAGTTGGCGGCTCCGCTCTTTAAGACGCTCTCCGCTGCGGCTCTTTCGGGGAGCTTCGAGAATATGCTGCCGCTTTTGGCGTCGAACGAAAACGCCGGTTCTCGCCACGCCTCGATGCGCAACGCGATCGCATGGAGTTACGACCTGCTCGCGCCGGAGCAGCAGCGCGCCTTTCGATGGTTATCCGTCTTTCACGGCCCATTCTCGGTGCAGGCGGCCCAGGCAATCGCGGGCCCGCAAGAAACGGCTGCAGCCTCGCTGCAAACGATGCAATCGGTAGCAAAGATGGTCGACCATAATCTGCTGAGCCTACGGTCGGATTTCGTAGACCCGCACTTCGAGTTCTTCATGCTGGTACGCGAATATGGGAGGGACTTGCTTCGCGAACGCGGCGAGAGCGATGCGGCGCACGAGCGGCTTGCCGCCTACTGCCTCAAGACCGCGTCCGCGGTGAAATTCTCCGATCCTGCGACACAAACGACCGAGAACCTCGACCGCCTCGGAACCCAAGTCGCCAATATCGATTCGGCTCTCGCCTGGGCATGCCAGACCGGTCGCACCGAGCTCGGCTTGAGGATGTGCCTGGAAACGTACGGATATTGGTGGCTGAGAAGCCCGGGCTCCGGACTCACTTGGATCCGCCGGATCTTGGAAAACGCCGAGCGCGCGGATAAGGCAATCGACTCGGAGCTTCTTGCGACCGGCTATTTTCGCGCTACCGGTCTGGCCGATCAGTGCGAGTCGCTCGACGTTGCAGATCAGCTTGCGGAGCAAGCGTTGCGGCTGCACCGCGCGCTGGGCCTCGATGCAAGAGTGGCGTCGATACTAGGTGGGGCGGGCACTCGCGCTCGTACTCGAGGCGATTACACGAGGGCTTTCGAGCTACTGGAAGAGAGCCTGAAGATTCGCCGGGCGCTCGGCGTCAACTTTGCGATCGCGATGTCGCTGTATGAAATCGGAGCGACGGCGGCGGAGGCCGGCGATCCCACCGTAGCAGTACCGTATCTGGAAGAGAGTCTTGCCCGGCTGCAGGAGGCAAAGAGCGACCTCGGCGTAGCCATGGCCTTCGCACAGCTGAGCGTAGTTGCGCTTCGCGAAAAGAGCGTCGACCGCGCCCACAGCTTCGCCAACGAGAGCCTGCGGATCTCCCAAGCGATCGGCCATCACTCGACGATCGGGTATGCGAAGACGATCCTTGCGCGAGTCGCCCTCGAGGATGCTCGATACGAAGACGCGGAGCAGTTGGCGCGCGAGGCGATAGCGATTGCGCAATCATCGAAGGCCACCGCATCAACATCCGAGGCGCTGGAAGCTCTGGCCGCGATTGTCGGCGCGCAAGGCCGCACGCACTTTGCCGCGCGCCTTCTCGGCGCGAGCAACAACCTTCGCCGGCGGGAGAATGCGCCGGTCGCGATGGCCGACCGTCAGGCGAGCGAACGACTGGCGGAGGGCGTGCGGTCCGCGCTGGGAGACGCGATCTTCGACGCAGAGTTTACGATTGGAGCCTACGGTCCCAGCGAGCGTCTTTTCCAAGACGAAGAGAGTGCCGGCCGCGATCGCTCGACCGCAGCCGGCACTTAACCAGGCCGAAGAGCTTACTTAGCGGTACGTTCCCGCCGGGCTCGTCGCGACGCCGTAGAGTTGCGTATCGCCG
The DNA here is from genome assembly GCA_003167155.1 of Candidatus Cybelea tumulisoli. Taxonomy (GTDB): domain Bacteria; phylum Vulcanimicrobiota; class Vulcanimicrobiia; order Vulcanimicrobiales; family Vulcanimicrobiaceae; genus Cybelea; species Cybelea tumulisoli. The sequence continues at coordinate 28,764 of PMTY01000193.1, read as the reverse complement.
TCGGGCGAGAAGAGGTTCGACTGTTTGCCGCTGGGGTAGCTATATTCGACCACGCGCCCGTAGAAACGATCCGCGACGAACAGCTGATCCGCCTTTGCGTTCAGTGCGATGAACTCAGGCGTCCCGCCGGTGACTATTTGGTTGGAAGACTGGCCCGGCGTGAAGATATCGACGCCGGGAACATATTGGTCTACAGCAAGATACTGGAAGGGCTTCTTCTCACCCGGCGATTCCTCGACCGCGACGCCTCCGGTTTCTCCCAGGGTTACGCCACCGATTTGCGAGCAGCTCGAGCCGTTGGGAAAACAGGTCAGCACTCCGCCGATCGCGCCGCTGCTTTGATTTTGGGTAAACTCGGTCGCGTAGATCGACGTTTCGCCTTTAGACAAAGGATTGAGCAGGGCGATGCCGGTTACGACCATCCCCGCGCTCGGGACGCTCCAGGTGTTTGCCGGATTCGAGCTACCCTGCGCGTATTCGTTGATGTACGCGGTGCCCGACAACGGATCGTTGGCAACGTAAATGTTGCCGAACCCGTCAACTTTTACGTCAAACGGGCCGCTCAGACCGTTGGAGATCGTCGTCTTGGGCGTAGAGCCGTTTGGTGCGTAGATCGTGACGCTATTGGAAAGAAAGTTCGTGACGTAGAGATTGCCGGACTTGTCGGTGGTGATGCCGTTGGGCCCTTTGATGCCGGTGGTAATCGTTCGCAGCGGCGGTGGATTCTGCGTCTTCGCGGCGGCGTTGTAGACGTAGACCTTATTGTTCTCGTTGTCACTGACGAATAGCAGTTTGCTTTTTGTTTCGGGGTCAACCGTTTGGGCTGGCGGTCGCGCTGCCGTCACGGACGCTGAGGCTGGGCTGGCCGGCAGCGCCGAGGAGCCGCTGCAGCCCGCGAGCGGGGAAGCGGTGAGGGAGGCGGCGGCGAGGATGGTGGCGGCGCGAAGGCCGGAGGCGAGCTTGTTCATTTCGACACATTCCTTTCGAAGAGGCAGGTTGTGTCTTAAGGCTATCGCTCGCCCGAACCCCAAACCACGAAATTTCTAGACATTTTGAGGCTCGACGCAGTCAGCGGCGGCGGCGGCGCTGAAACGACCGGCGGCGCACCTGCGGCTCGACCGTAGCCGCTCGAGCCGATGCCGGCTCCATGAAGCCGTGCTCGCTGCGCTTCAGAGGCGTGCCCATTGCACCCTCGATGCGCGCAAACGAGCCCGCCTCATCGCTTGAAACGAAGGTAATCGCGTCGCCGGTTTTTTGAGCGCGCCCCGTGCGTCCGATGCGATGTATGTAATCGGTGGGCTCCGCCGGGACGTCGTAGTTTATGACGTGTCCGAGATCGGCGATGTCGATGCCGCGCGCGGCGACGTCGGTGGCGACGAGGACCCGGTAGCGCCCTTTCTTAAAGGCCTCGAGGGCGCGCGAGCGCTGCGCCTGCGAACGATCGCCGTGAATGCGCTCCACATCGACGGAATGTCTTGTCAAAGCACCGGCGACTCGCTCGGCCCGCGACTTGGTGCGCGTAAAGACGATCGCATTGTAGACGCGGCCATCTTTGAGCAGATCGACGAGGAGGTCCGTTTTCTTGTGCTGTTCCACTTCGTACACCCACTGGGTTACGGTTTCTATGGGCTTCGGAAGCCCTAAGTTGATGCGCACGGGATCGTGGAGAAACTCGCGTGCAAGCTGAACCACCGCACTGCCCAGCGTTGCCGAGAAACAGAGAGTTTGGTGGCGGGCTGGGAGTTTGGCGGCGATGCGCTTGACGGCCGGTAAAAACCCCATATCGAGCATACGGTCCGCTTCGTCGAGCACGAAAATCTCAATGCCGTCGAGACGGGCTTCGCCCTGCTGCATCAAATCGATGAGCCGCCCAGGCGTTGCGACGATGACGTCGGTACCGCTGCGCATGGCATTGATCTGCGGTTTCATGGCCACGCCTCCGTAAATCGGCGTGANNGCGCGCCGCTCGAGCAGTTTTTGGAGTAACGGAATGCCGAAAGCCGCGGTTTTGCCGCTGCCGGTTGGAGCGCTCGCAAAGACGTCGCGGCCGGCCAGAGCAACGGGAATCGCCGAGCGCTGTATGGGCGTCGCCTCGGTATAGTGAAGGTCTTCGATGCCGCGAAATAGCGCAGCACCCAGGGGGAGTTCTGAAAAAATGGAGATGTCGAAACCGATCTTTGGGTGGGCGCAACTTATCGACCACTCGAAAGATCGCGCTTGAGGACGAGGAGGAGTGTCTCACAGACTCGTCCCCGATGCGAACCTTTACACCCCACAGAAGTAAGAAAGGTTGCGCTTACGGCTCCGAGACCCGGTCCGGGAAGTTGCGCTCTTCCATTAGCGCGCGATTTGGCCCAGGTAGTATCCGAGCCGNNGCCGATTTTCGACATCCCCCGGCCTGTGGAAGCCCCGCGCCGTCAGCGTTTTGATCCTATCCCGGTCCGGCAGCCGGGCCATGGGACCTCCACCGGCGACCCCGTCCTCGAAGAACTTCGTTTCGCGCCGGAAGGTCGCGGCTGCCCGAGCCTCGTGTTCGGCAATCCGAATGGAGGCAAGCATCGCGCCGTCCATTCGTTGAAAGGCGACGAGGTCGCCGCCGGAATCGATCACCGCTACGTTCATCTTCCAATCCCGCTTCTGCGCCTCCGCCACGGCCGCGTGAATAACCGCCTCGGCTCGGTCTAGTGATATCGGCGGCCTATACGGAGTGTCGAAAGGAATTTTGTCGGGCACAAAATCGAGCGGATTTGTTCCTACTGGCATACGTCCTCGATATTTCGCGTGTCACCCAAATGCTGTTGAGCACGTTCGGCCGCGACGACCTATGCGCCGTGCTCGATCACCTAGTACGCCTCCGCGAGGCACTGAAGCCTTAGTCCTGAGGCTCACCCGCGCGGAATCTTAACCGGCTCAGTGAATAAGGCAGCATGAGCGATCTTCCGAACTTCAAATTCAACCTCGAGGGTGCGAAAGGCTGGAGTGGTGCGGCGGGCTCTGCGATGCAGCACACTGTAAACGAGTTTCCCGTATCTACGAGCTTCGCCGCCGTGTCGATGCGCCTCCAGCCGGGTGCCTTGCGCGAGCTGCACTGGCACGCGATCGCTGCCGAGTGGGCTTACATTATTTCCGGGCGCTGCCGCGTGACCGTGATCGCGCCGTCGGGCAACGCGGAAATATCCGATTTCGGCCCCGGCGACATTTGGTATTTTCCAAAAGGGCACGGTCATTCAATTCAAGGCATCGGTAAGGAAGAGTGCCACTTCTTACTGGTTTTTGATGATGGCCGCTTCTCGGAGTTCGGGACGTTCAGCATCACCGACTGGATGTCGCGCACGCCGCCCGACGTGCTTGCACAGAATCTCAGCCTGCCGCCCGACGCAATTGCGAAGCTTCCAAAAGAAGAGGTTTACATCGTCCAAGGTGAGGTACCGCCCGACGCGCCGCCCTCGGCGCTGAATCCAAATCTCGAGCCGAGCCAACTGAATCATAAGTTTCGGCTCAGGGCCGCCCCCCTCTTGACGTTCGCGGGCGGAACGGAACAGATCGTTTCACAGAAGCAGTTTCCAATCTCGTCGACGATCACGGGCGTTCTGCTGACGTTGAAGCCCGGCGGGTTACGAGAGCTGCATTGGCATCCCAATGCCGACGAGTGGCAGTACTACATCAAGGGGCGCTCGGAGATCGGCATCTTTGGCGCGAACGGAAAGCACGGACAAGACGAATTCGGACCCGGCGACGTCGCCTTCATCAATCGCGGTTTCGGTCATTATATTCGCCAGGTCGGCAACGAGGAGACGCAGATTCTCATTGCGTTCAACAGCCCGGATTACCAGGAGATTTCGATATCGACCTGGTTGGCCTCAAACCCGCCGCAACTGCTCGCCGACAACTTCGGTCTCGATCTCGGCGTCATCGAGAAGTTACCGCATGCCGGCCGCTTTATCGTAGGAGCCACGTAGGGCCGCAGCTGGCGCGCGGGTTTACCGCGAACTTATTGCGACAGCTGAGGCGCACTATTTATGCTCCGCCGTATGTAGCGCGAAAACTTGCGCATATTGTGTTTCGAGGGAACGAAACGCCGGCCCCGAACGTTCCCGCTGGAGAATGTCAGCTTACTTGCGACGCGCTTCTGGGATAGCAAGCCTGCTCAGCGTTGCCGCCTTCGGGACGCTGGCCGGTCATGCCGTGACGTACCTTCTCAAAGGTCGGACGACCGATGACGGCCACCACGGCTACTTTTCACCGTTGCTGGCGGTCGCGATCGCCTCGGTGTTGCTTTGCGGCATTGTCGCGGTGGTGCGGCTGCTAACGGTTCCCAGCAATCGCGCAGTGCGGGAAGCGCCGTCCTCCCTTACCTTTTACGTCACGCTCGCGACGCTGCAGGTTGCTGGTTTCGCTGCGCTCGAGTTCTTTGAAGGCAATGCGCCGGACCTTATCGGCTGCGGTATCGAGGCATTGACGGCGCTCGCGATCGCGGCATTCGTGTTTTTCTTGAGTTCGTTTGCTGAGCGCTACGTTGCTCCAGTCGTGACGACGTATTTGCGTCGCGCGCGAAACGCGTTCAACGCCCTTAGACGATTGCCGGCAGACTTTGTGCAGCCGCCTCTTCGGCTTGCGGTTTGCGCGGGCATTTGCCGCTTCAAGCGGCCGCCTCCAATTATCGGTTAAGGCCAAACCGCACTCGACTCGACACGCCGATGTGCGGCTTTTATAGCTGCAACCGTTTTGGGAGGTAACTTTTTCGGATGAAACGCACGGCTTTTCGTGCCATCCTACCTGGCGCCGCATTCATCCTTACGATGCATTCGGTCGCTCAGGCGCACGTCGTTTGCGGAGACCGCGTGTTTCCCACCACGCTGACCCTGGACGATCCCGGAGTGAGCGACGAGGTGTCGCTGCCGACGATCGCGCTAACTCCGACGCCGTTCGCGCAAAGCAACGACTACGGGTACGAGTGGGACAAGACCATCACCGAGGATCTGGGCTTCGCCGTCAACGGCGATTATCTCTCGCAACGCAGTCCGACCCAGAAGTCAAGTGGTTGGGACAATATCACGGTGACGCTCAAGGATCAGCATCCGTGCATCCAACGCCACGAGCACGAAGAGCTGACCTGGTCGGTGGGTCTCATCCGCTTGATACCGGGAACTGGTTCGACGCAGCTGCGGAACGCGGGCGCAATCGCGAGCGTGGGCAGCACGGCGCCGACGTTCTACTTCGGCAGGGGCCTGGGCGACGTGTCCGCTCCTTATCTGCGTCCCCTTGCGATTACCGGTGAAGTCAGCCGCGTGTTTTCGGATTCGCCAGGCCCCAGTCCGAGTGCTTGGTCGTATGCGGCGTCGCTGCAATACTCGATGCCCTACGTGCAGCAGCACATAAAGGCATTGCGAATTCCGCAGTTCCTGACTCGTCTAACGCCGATCGTCGAAGTCGCAATGACCAGCCCAGACATCGGCTCACCAACCGGAACGATCGCCCCCGGCGTACTCTACGACGCCAATACTTGGCAGCTGGGCGCAGAGGCGGTGATCCCGGCCAGCATGGCCACGCGGCAAGTGCAGGGCACTGGCTTCATAATCCAATACCACGAATTTCTCGATTCGTTCTATAAGAGCTGGTTTGGCAGACCGCTCATCAACAGGAATCTTTGGGAATGATAGCTACGCGTGTAATCGTCGCGGCGTTCGCGCTCGCCGGACTGCTGCTCGCGCCCGCGGCGGTTCGGGCGCACGCATTCCTCGACCATTCCGATCCGGCGGTGGGCAGCACGGTACCGGCCTCTCCTGCCGTCATCCATTTGTGGTTCACGCAGCAAGTCGAGCCGGCCTTTAGCTCGGTAACGGTCACCGATCAGTCGGGGGCGTCGATGAATGACGGAGCTTCGGCGATCGATCCGAGCAACCAATCCGAGCTCGACGTCAAGTTGAAGCACTTGACCGCCGGGACCTATACGGTGAAATGGCATGTTCTGTCGGTCGATACGCACACGACTGAGGGCGACTTCACCTTTCATGTGGGGAAGGGCTAGAAAATCGATCCGCTCTTGACCGCGACGCGCTTTCTCCATTATGCGGCGACCGTCTCGCTCGAAGGTACGTTCGTATTCTGGTGTTTGATCGCATGGCCGGCGTTTCACCAAGCAAAGGCCACGCAAGCGTTTCAGGCACGGCTGGATCGACGGCTCTTCGGGCTTGCCTGGACGAGCCTGATCGTCGCGCTCGCGAGCGGCGCCGCTTGGCTTGTCATCGTTGCCTCGAATATGAGCGGTATGCCGCTGACCGCGGTCTTACGGGGTAGCGGTGTCGTCGGCATCGTCTTGACGCAGACGCGCTTCGGCGAAGATTGGAATCTGCGCGCCGCGCTCCTCATCATATTAGCCGTCTGTCTTGCGGTGCTGGGACGCACTCGTAAACACGTGGCTGGGTGGATCGGATTGCTGGCTGCCGCAGCGTTCATCGCCGGTCTGGCCTGGGCCGGCCACGGAGCGGCGAGCGAAGATGTGCCGTTCGANNTTGCCGCTCGTGCTGTTGCTCGCTCAAGCACGGCGCGATCGCAGCCTGAAAGAGGTGGCTATCGCGCGAGCGGCGACGCTGCGCTTCTCGACGCTCGGTCTCTCGTGCGTGGGAACGTTGCTGGTAACCGGTGTCGTGAATACATGGTTCTTGTCCGGCAGCGTTCCGGCGTTGCTCGGGACGTTATACGGTCAACTCTTGCTGGTCAAGATCGCACTCTTCGCGACGATGATTGCGGTCGCGAGCGTCAACCAACGCCGCTTCCTACCGCGCCTTGCCGACGTCGCGAGTGACGCTGCCCTCAGATTTCGTGCAGTCGGGCAAGTTGGCCGCAACGCATCGATCGAAGCAAGCCTCGGGGTCTTCGTGCTCGTCGTAGTCGGCATCATTGGGATATTGCCCCCAGGGCTGCACACCGAGCCGCGCTGGCCGCTCCCGTTCCGGCTCGACCTGAGCGAGATTCCAGTAGGCGCGAAGACGCTGCTCGACATCGCCGCGCTCCTGTTCGCTCTTTGCGTTGTGGCTACGGCATTTATTGCGCAGAGAAGGCGCTATCGCGAAATGGCCGCTGCCATCGCGTGCCTCATCCTTTTCGGTAGTGTTGGCTGGGTTGCGCTGCGACCGGGGATCGTGCGCGCGTACCCCACGACCTTCTACGCCTCGACGCAGCCTTACGCGGCACCATCCATAGCGCTCGGTGCACCGCTTTACGCCGAGAATTGCGCCATGTGCCACGGAGCGACCGGTCGCGGCGACGGCCCACTTGCGGGCAAACTTCCTATTCGTCCGGCCGATCTGACCGAGCCGCACCTGTTCGCGCACAAGGCCGGAGACATTTTCTGGTGGGTGAGCTACGGGCGTGACAATGGGGTGATGCCGGGCTTCGCCGACAGGCTGAATCCCGACCAGCGGTGGAATCTGATCAACTTTCTGCTAGCACGCGCGGCCGGCGTCCTTACCGGCGAAGTGGGCGCGCAAATCAGCACGACGGCCGCGCCGCCGCTTCCGGATTTCGCCTTCGAGCGAAATGGCGCGCAGAATACCTTGAGTCAAACGCTCAAGAATGGACCGGTTCTGCTCGTCTTATTCGGAGCGAAGGCGCCGCATGCGCGACTCGAGCAATTGGCGAGGTTGGAACCGCGACTTGCTCCGGCGGGCTTGCACGTGGTTGCTGTCGCGCTCGACCGATCAACAGCCAAGGTTCCTTTGACCGTCGAGGTTTCGGACGATGTTCGGGCGGCGCTTGCCCTGTTTCGAGCGCGCACGGATGGCGGAGAGACGGAGCTGATGCTCGACCGCGGCTCCAGCGTCCGCGCGCGCTGGACCGCAAGCGGAGCAGGTGGTCTCGCCGATGCCGCCACCCTGCTCCGCGATGCCGTTCGCGTTGCCAGGATCCCGGTGGCAGCTGCAAACCACGCCGGCCACGCGCACTAAGACGCGAGCTTCTAGCGAGTCGGCTAGCCTGCGCGAGCCCGCGCGGCTTTGGTAACGCGTGCAAGCAGATCGGGAGCGTCCAGCCGCTTGCACACGGCGGGAAATCCGGCAGCAGGCCCGCGCCACTCCAGCTCGTCGACGTCCGCAAAGAGTTTCGCATCGGTTCGAAGGGTTGCTAGTAGCTTGAATAACAGCGCGAGAGGCTGCCGCTCACCGAGCTCTTGCGACGGGAATAGTTCGATCGCACCATACCGCGTGAGGAGCGCGGCCGCGCCCTTCGGCCCAATGCCCGCGATGCCGGGATAGCCATCGGCGGAATCGCCAACGAGCGCAAGATAGTCGGGTATCAGCTCGGGATTTACCCCAAACTTCGCGCGAACGCCGTCAGCGTCCCGGATGACCTTGCTCCTTCGGTCGATTTGCACGATGCGATCCTCGCGCACGCACTGAGCGAGATCCTTATCCGGAGTCCAAATGCAGACTTTCTGTACCCGAGAATCCTCCGAGGCGATTGCGGCCGCCGAGGCCAGCGCGTCATCGGCCTCCAGCTCGGTCATCGCCCAAACCGGAATACCCATGGCTCGAAGCGCGTCCTCGAGCGGCTCGAACTGCGCCAGAAGCGCGAGATCGATTCCCTCTTCCGTTTTGTAGCCACTCCAAAGCCCATTGCGGAAGGACTCGATAACGTGATCGGTGGCTACGCCCAAGTGCGTGGCACCCTCGTCGATCATTTGCACCATGGTATTGAGCACCCCGGCAACCGCTCCGAATCGTCGCTCCTTCCCCGTGGTGAAGCGGCGCAGTCCATAGAAATGGCGGAACAGCTCGTAGGTTCCGTCGACCAGATGAACGATCACGATGTTAGCTTCGATGTTCGCAGCCGGGAGGATTCTGGAATCGAAGACGTTTTCATAGATTCTTCACACTCGTAAATCATGCTGGAGGAAGTGCGCTGCGTGATCGGGACCACGGCTTCACTGGTACTGCTAACGGCGTGCCAATCGGCGAACGTGGACCCAACGCGCAATGGAGTGCAAACTCGCGAGCCCCCGGCTGTGAGCGTGAGCTTCTCGAGACCCAAGGCATCCGATGGTAAAGGGCCGCCCTCCGAAACCTGGATATTTGCCTCGAACGGAGAGGCCGGTAACGTCGACGTCTATAGTGCGAAAACGCTTGAGATGATTTCGCAGTGTTCTTGCACCGGCGTCGGCCTTGCAGTCGACCCGCGCTCGGGCGACCTCGCCGTTGGTACGAAGTCGGCGACGGTCACCGTTTGGCATGTGAAGAATAAGCAGATCACGCTGTTTGCCACGCTGAAGCTGTCACAAGGTCCGTATTCGATCGGGCTCGCCTTCGACAAGAAAGGTGACTTGTACGCCGCCAACGCCGGCGACGGTGTCATCGACTTCTTTAATTCAATCGAGATCGAAGCCGGCGGCGGAGGCCCGGCCCGCACGCTCTTTACGTCGAACTTGAACGAGGTGGAGTATTTAACCGCGGATGCCCACAATCTGCTGGCTGACGGCTACAACAGCAGCGGCCAGCCGCTCCTGGTCTCGGTAGACACGCGTACGGGCGCCGATACAATTCTCCAGGGTAGTGAACACGGTGTGAACGACGCCGTCGCAAGGTCCGGCGATCCAATGCCTGCGGACCCAGGTGCCGTGCGAAGCGCAAGTGACGAAGCGATCAGCACCAACGACGACTACTTGACAAGCGGGGTGTGCCAGGCGTATGGCCCTCGGCTGGGTTATGCTGGTTTACGTGAAACGCATCGAGCGTATTCGGCTCTACCCAACGGCGCGCCGAGCTGCCGCGCTGGCGGTCATGCTCGACGTGACGCGCGAGCTGTATAACGCGCTGCTGCAACAACGCCGTGATGCTTATCGCTTGCGCAGGGTCACGGTAACGGCGAAGATGCAGTACGCGGAGATGACGGCGCTGCGTGCGGAAGACGCGCGGGTGCGAGCGGTCTATCGCGAGAGCCAAGACGCCGTGCTGCATCGCCTGGGCCTGGCGATGGCGGCATTCTTTCGTCGCTGCAAGCGTGGCGAGAAAGCGGGCCACCCCCGCTTTAAGAGTCGGCGGCGCTGGAAGCAGGTCGAGTTCCCGCACGGCGATCGGGCCCTGCGCTTCGACCAAGCACAGCAGCGTGTGAAGATCCCCAGCGTTGGCGTCGTCAAGCTGCGCAAAGGCCGTCAGATCCCGGCGACCTATAAGCGCGCGTGGGTAGTGCGCAAGAACGATCGCTGGTACGCCTCATTTGAATGCGAACGCGCGCCAATGCAGCAGCGGGAGAAAAACGCAAGGCCGCGACCGCGCGGATGCAGCGTGAACTCGACGCAGCAACGGTGCACGATGGCAAGAGGCGGGTCATCAACGGCCGGGAGTATCGCCGCATCAAAGCGCGCAAACGCCTGGCGCGGGCGAAGGAACGAGAAGCCAATGCGCGGCGCGACTATGCCCATAAGGTCGCCCGCCGGCTGGTCGACGGTGCCGATGTGATTGCGCTCGAGAAGTTGTCCCTGCGCGCGATGACCCGCAGCGCCAGAGGAAGCGTGGAATGCCCTGGGCGCAACGTGCGCGCCAAGGCGGGGTTGAACCGGGTGGTGCTTGATAGTGGATTTGGGCTGCTTCGGCAGTTAATCGTGGCGAAAGCGGAGGAAGCTGCGCGCACGGTGGTCGAGGTGGCGGCAAGATTCTCGTCGCAGGAGTGTTCGCGCTGCGGGCATGTTGCGCGCGAGAGCCGCCGAAGAAGGCGCTTTTGTTGCGTTCGGTGTGGTTATCGTAACCACGCCGACGTCAATGCAGCGCTGGTGATTCGGGGGCGAGCGCAGTTGGCGCTCAAGAGTGAGCTATACCCGGCCGAGGAAGCCGGTCGCCGCAGGCAGGATGCTGCGGCGTAGGCACACACAACGAAGGACCCTCAGGCTAAGTGAGGAGCGTTCGGCGAGGGGCGCTACCAAAGGGAAGCTTGCATTTTCGATAGGATGCAAGCCTCGCGGCTTGTAAGTACTGCAGACTCCCAGACCTACTCATGTAAAGGAGCAATTGTGAACGGATCCTCGAGGTTTTTCTTGCTGGTAGCAGCGCTCGCGATCGCCGGCTGTAATGCGGGCGGCTCGTCGAGTACTCCAACGGCGGGTGCCCTGTCGCAGAATGGGCATTATGGCTCAACGCACTTTGTGCCCGAGTGGCAAGCCAAGCATGAAGCCCGGCGCGTCTGCAAAGCTCTTGCCGGCGGCGCGCAATGCCACGTGCTGCTGGTGACCAAGGGCGTGAAGCCAAGCTGCTCGCCATCCGGCGGCACCTGCGGCTTCCGACCCATCGACTTACAGACTCGCTATAACCTTTCGGGGTCGTTGAAGAATGGGTCTGGGACCGTCGTCGCGCTCATCGAGCTTGGCGACTTGCCCACCGCCGCTACGGATCTGGCGACCTACAGAAGCACGTTCAAACTGGGAAAGGCGAAATTCAAGAAGTTTAACCAGTACGGAGAACAATCCGACTATCCTGAGAGCTGTGGGGACTTCGGTTGGTGTCTCGAGACCGACCTCGACATCCAAATGGTCTCTGCCAGCTGTCCCAAATGTACGATCTACCTTATTGAAGGGGGCAACTGCGGCAGCGTCGTCTGCGGCTTAGAGGGCGCCGAAACGGAGGCCGTTACCCTCGGCGCAAAGATTCTCAGCAATAGCTGGGGATGCAGCAGTTTCAACTACGGCGAAAACTGCGGCGACTCGAACTTCCCCAACTACTTTGATACGCCGGGCGTCGCCTATTTGGCCTCATCGGGCGACTCCGGTTATCCGGAGATCGAGTGGCCGGCGGCGCTTGCAAACGTGCTCGCCGTCGGCGGCACGCAGTTGGAAGAGACCAGCTCGACCTTCACCGAAACCGTCTGGGACGGCGCGGGAGCCGGCTGCGCGACTACCACCACCAAGCCGTCGTGGCAGCACGATCCGGACTGCGCCGGCCGGACGATCTCCGACATCTCCGCGCAGGCCGGCTGTAACCCCGGCGTCGCCGAATACATCACCACCTCCTATACTGGCTGGACCACCGTCTGCGGGACGAGTGTCGCATCACCGCTCACGGCCGGCATCGTCGGGCTCGCCGGTAACGCGAGCAGCATAACCGGCGGCAAAACCTTCTGGGAGCTGAGCAAGAAGAACCACAAGAAGGAACTGCACGTAATTAGTTCCGGCAGCGACGGTAGCTGCGCCAACTACATCTGCCAGGCCGGCCTATCAAAGACCGATGGCGGCTATAAAACGTACAGCGGCCCGGCCGGATGGGGAACCCCAAACGGCATTACGGCCTACTAGCTTCGCCCACACACAAACGGAGGGAGGCGAGCGCATCGAGCGCTCGCCTTTTTCTTGGCTACTCTTGGTTACTGCGATGAACGCGGCGTGTACGCGCAGCCGACGGGTACGTCGCTGACGTTCAAGCCGTTGTTGAAGCTATAAAGGTACGTTATTGCGGCCGGATTGTAGCGGTAAATGTCCATTTGACCGAGTTTGAAGTCGCCGGTGCAAAGGGTCGTCGACTCCCTGTTCAGGTGGCCGTAAACGGCCTCGTCGAGCATTGGGAAGGGTCCGCCGACGAGCGTGCAAGCCGGGTTGCAGCCCGAATACACGTATATCTCGCTGTCGAACGCACTGATCGTAACCAGGTTGCCGTTCTTGTCGAAGTCCAGTCCGCCATAGTAGGCGTTTAAAAAACCTGTCGCCCGCTGTCCCGATCCGGAGCACCGAGCGAAGTACGTCAGCGTGGCGCTACCACCCCAGTTGCTCGCGTCGGCCCAGCAGTTGCCTTTGTCCATCGCGACGCCGGCGACTTCGTACATGGCGGGGTTCTGAAGGTTTCTCGTACAGCCGCCGGCGAGCGTGCAGATCGAGATGCTGCCGGCAGAAGACGAGGCGTCGGGACCGTAGATGTTGCCGACGGCGATCTTGCCGTTTACCGCATCGGTGCTGGATGCGTCGGTCGGCTGACCGAACGGGTCCGAGAACGATCCGAGCTTAGCGCCGCACATACCGGGACCCGCGAAGACGATGACCGAGCGCGAGCCGCCGTCGGGATCGATCAGATTTCCCTTAGCGAGCCGCGACATGACTTCGCGAAAGCGCGGCGGTGCCGGGCGCTCGTCTGGAATGACCGAAGCCGTCCGAGACGCATTCTCCGAGCACCCCACGAGCAACGCAACCGCGACGACCGTATACGACGCCGACGAAATCAATCGCATGGACAGATCTCCCGCGCGTCCCTACCTGGCTACGCTTACCGTCGCGCCGATCGATCCGTAAAACCCAGCGGAGATCGTCTGAAACGGCGATCCGCCGGCCGGATAGTTCCAGATTCCGATGTCCCCGGCGTCTTCTGCGATGACATATTTCCCTTGGATCCAGAAGCCGGCCGCGGCGCCGCCGGTGAGCGGTGTCGTATCCTCCAATGTGCCGCTCGTGCCGTGAATCCTGAACTCATAGACGTTTGAGGCGTCTTGGTCGCCGATAGCAAGCCGATCGTCGTGCCACTGAACGCCTCCGGGGAATATGAAACTCTGGTTCAGCGTTATCGACTCGAACGAACTCCCACCGTGCGGTAGCCGTGCGACCATGCTGCCGCTCCCGTCAATATAGAGGTTGCCCTTTGGATCGTAGCCGCAGAAAAACGGCTCGAACGGTGTCGTGTACGTGGTCCCGTCGATGCCGCCGCTCGTGTAGACGACGACGGTGCTCGTAGTCAGCATCGTAACCGCGACATTGCCGGTCGTCGGATCAACGGCGCAGCTCCCGGGTTGGTCACTCATGGTGTTAATCGTGAGGATTGGGGTCGTGCCGCCATGGGCGAACTCGAGCACTTCGTTAGCCCCAGTGGCCACGACCCACCACTTGCCGCCCCTTTTCTTAGAGGTACACTCTCCCTGCGCTTCGGGGATGCCGGTGATCTCCCCAACGGATTGCCCACCCGGATAGGTATAGGCTAAGACGTCGTTCCCGTAAAAATACGAAACGTAGAGGAGATCGCTCCCCTTCGCTGCGGGAAGCATCCACGATCGGCCGTGAGCGGTCCCGATCGGCGACTGCGTGTCATCCTGAGCCGGCCTGCCCTGAGCCGCGCCGAAGGGAAGGCCACCGCAAGCAGTGAGGGCGAGCAATGCGCACGAGATTGCCGATGCCCGTAGTAAAGCACTCTTCACGAACAAACCCTCCTAATCGTAGAATACCGCAGCGAGCCGCCTTACGCATGAGTAAACTACTCAGGGGACTCAATCCTCGAACCTCGTCTCAGGGGAGCGATTCATTTCGGAGGAAATCTGCCAGCGCGAATGGATGCCGAGTTTAATGAAGATGGCCTCGCAATGATTCTGCACGGTTCGCTCGCTCAGGCCGAGGGCGGCAGCAATAGCTCGGTTTGACGAGCCATCGGCCGCAAGGCGCGCGATCTCGGACTCGCGCGGCGTCAGATCTCTTGCCAGGCGCTTCGGGATCGCGGCGCCGGTCCAGCGCGGGCTCAGCGCAGCGACTCGCGCGCCGCACCGATGGTAGAGCGCGTCGGCCTCTTCACGTTTGCCGGCGGCTGACAAGGCCAACGCCTCTTGCAGCGGCCGGTGCGCACGGGAAAACTCGCGGGCAGCTCGTAGCGCCAACTCCTTTGCTTGAACGTCAGTACGGCGCCCCGCGATGAAACTGTCGAATAAGTCCTTATGCGCTCGGAGCAAAGCAGAGGTTTTCGGGCATTCTCGAGACATGAGGGTGGCGATACGCGCGAGGTAGTGACCGGATCCGAGCCGCGCCGCTCTAATCGCAAGCGGCAGACTGTTATCCAGCGACGAGGTGGCGTCCAACGCGCGCCCCAAAAGCGCGTCGTGCGCGTTGCGATCGTCGGCGTGCTCGTAGAGGAGGCAAAATGCCTCAACGAGAGGTCCGACGAGATATTGCTCTCGCCTTGTGAATGCGATGTCGACGAGGTGAGGGTCGGAGCTTAGCTTCAGCAGCGTATCGTCGGGGAGCAACATGCCGAGCGGGATGCCCACTGCGGCAACGGCCAGCAGCGAGGTCGGGTCGTCACCTTGCATCGTCGTGGTTCGTCCCTCTCCGATCGCGTGGAACTCGTGAATGAGGGCCGCTGCGCGTGCGAGTTCTCCTGCGGCAAAGAACGCCTCGGCGAGACTTACGAGGCCGAGCGAGACGGAGCTCCCAAGAGTGCGATGGCACTCGAGCGCCTCCTCGAGGCGCGCGACCGCTATGTGGACGCTTCCTGCCTGTGCCGCCGCCGTGCCGTAGTTGTTGAGAATCTTTCCGCAGAGAGCAGCGTCGCCATAGACTCTGGCCGCGCCGAGCGCGGTTTCGAACGCCTTGAAGCCTTCGGCTAACCGCCGCGCCTTGATGCAGGCGATCGCAAAAGCATGAAAGTAGAGGGCGACGATCTCGGGATCCCGGCGGCTAACCGCCGGCCGTATCTCTGCCAACAGGTTGAGAGCCCGCGCCGAATTATAGTCGATCGCAAGCCATAAGGCGATGCGGATGCGACCCCGCAGAGACTCACGTACCTGCGCGTTCGATCGTGTGCGCTTCAACCTAGGCGTCGACCGCGCGTTTCGTCGGCAGAACGATGCGCATTCTCGTGCCCATCCCGGATTTAGCTTCGATTTGTACGTCTCGCGCCAGGGACGCAATCAGAAAGAGACCGCGTCCGTTTTCGTTCAGTGCGTCCGCGGGCAAGGTTGCGACAAAGTGCGATAACCCCGGCCCGGAGTCGGAGACGGTGACGACCGGATACGCGTCGGTCCAATCGATGTCGACGTTCACCGAGCCCGGCGCATGCTCGACCGTGTTTGCGAGCGCCTCGCCGATGATGAGCTCCGTGCGAAACAGGTCGTCTTCGTTCGGCGCGAGCGAACGGATGAAGTGCGTGATCTCGCGGCGCAGCGCATGCGCGCCAAGCGGGTCTCTTGAATCGTAAGTCCAGGATTTTTGAAGTCCGGCACCGAGTTGGATCACCAGCAGCACCGTATCGTCGGCGGGTCTTTGCGAACCCATAACGGTGCGTTGGATGAAGAGTGCCGGACGATCCACGTGCGGGTCCTCAACTAAACGCGTAACGGCCTGCAACACCGCTCGTTCGGTGCGTACGATATCTCGCTTGAACTCGGTAAGCCCATCGGTGTAGAAAAGAATCGCCGCATCGGGGTCCAAAGCTACCACGTGCGTTTCCGACGCAATCGGAATGCCGATGCCGAACGGGAAGCCCCCATGTGCCAGTAAGCGCGCGGCGGCATGCGGAGCCGCAACGATCGGCGGCGGATGCCCGGCGCTGGCGTAGCGCAGCGTAGAGAGATCGCGGCTCAGGATGGCGACCAACGCGGTGGCTGGAGCCTCATGGCGCGAGCCTAGCACGTCGTCGGCCTTGGTGAGGATATCCGCGGGATCTGCGGTGTCGTGGGCCGCGGCGAAAATGCTTCGTCGAAGGCGCGCGGCGGTAACCGCCGCATCGAGTCCATGACCGGTCACATCGCCAATCGAAAAAGCAATCCGTCCGTCGGGCAGCTCAAAGGCGTCATACCAGTCGCCGCCGATGAGCGCTTCGCGCTCCGCCGCGATGTAAAGCACATCGCACCGAAGGCCAGGTCGCTGCGGGAGACGCTCGGGAAGGAACGCGGCCTGCAACGTTACCGCCGATCGCTTCGTCTGCGTCAACATCTCTTGAAGATCGAGACGAGCGGTCCGCCTTTCGGCCGTGATCGCGCCGAGCACCAGACCCGTTATTGCCAGAACCGACATCCAACTGTCAAGTTGGATCAGTCGTGAATCGAGAGAGCCCGAGGCCCAGGGACCCAGACCGTGCGATGTCGCCCAAATGGCGAGACCGCAGATAATCGCAATTGCCGCGGTCATTTCACGCTGGCGAAAACGCAGGGCCGTCCAAACGATAAACGGGTAGACCGAAAAGCGCAGCGGAAAATTGGTAAGAAACGAAATTGAGCTTGCGGCCAGCAATGTCGCGGCGAGGGCGGCAAGTTCGAGCCTGCCGCCCTCCGAAGATCCCTTCTGCCTGGTGCCGATCCACGTGAGCAACAGCGGAGTAACGAATAGCACGCCCATCGCGTCACCCGTCCACCATACCCACCAAACCGATAGGAAATCACGCCACGGGACAATTCGAGCCAGCGCGAGTTCGGCGACCCCATTGGTCGCTGATACCGTCATTGCAATCGCCGACCCGAACAACGCGAGGAGAAGAACGTCGCGCACGCGCTCGAGCGCATTCTCGAAACCGCCGAAGCGTTGCAAGAGGAAGTTGCCGAAGACCGGCGCGAGCGTATTTCCCGTCGCGATAGCTGCGGCTGTCCAAAGGGGCTCTGAGCTGAGCGCGTTACTTGCGAATGCACCGAGCCAAATCCCCGGCCAGACACGATACCCCCAGAACAAGAGGGCGGCGAGCGCAATGCCGGTCGGCGGCCATACGGCCGTCACTTGCTTCGTCGTGAACGCCAACGTGAAGCCGAGCTTCGCGGCGGCAACGTAGGCGACGGCGACCAAAAGCGGGACCAACACTCCCCGACCGAGCTTCTTCAATCGAGCCTCCGCAGAGTAGCAGTTATCCGCGCCTCTGTTGCTTGCTTTGCCCACGGATTCATGCATCACCGTGGCGGACCTTCTCGATATGATAGGTGCGAGCGCGACCTATCTGGAGCGTGAAATGGCGCGACGGGTCAGCTTGAAGACGACACCGCACCCCTGACTGCAAGGTCCGACTCCACCACTGACGGTCGTCCCGTACAGATTGCCCAGCGCATCGCGCACCAGGCCGCCGTACGGAACCTCGCCATCGTTCTTTCCGCCCATAAACGTGTAGAGGACCGACTCGTGCCCCGAGGCGTCGATCTCAAACGCCACTCCGCAACTATAGCCGCCGTTGCATGTATCGTCCCCGCCGAACGAAGTCGTACCGTAGATATTACCTTTCTTGTCGCGGATTAGGCTTTCAGACGGCACCGCACCGTCGGGGCTCCCAGCGAAGTCGTGCAGCACGGTGAACTTCTTTGCCGGTCCCAGTTTGAAGACCGTACCGCAGCCAGGGTTACCGCCGCGCTTGTTGCAGTTGAGGTTGCCGTAGTTCTGGGCCGTGCCGTAGAGATTGCCGGCGGCATCAGTGAGCAATCCGCCGATCGGATTTCCGCCGTCCTTCTTTCCCTTGAAACTGTAGAGCGTGGTCAATGTGCCGGCGTTATCGAGCTTGAATATTGTTCCGCATCCGCCGGTGCACTGCTGGTTGCCGCCCGAGTACGCGACGCCGTACAGGTTGCCCGCTGCATCCCGAACTACTCCCGAATACGGCCGGCCTCCGTCGCCGTATCCAGTAAAGGAGTACAGCACCTTCTCCTTACCGCGTCGTGTCACCACGAACACGGTGCCGGATTCGGATGCGCCCCCGAACGGCGTCGTACCGTAGAGATTCCCGGCCGCGTCCGAAACGAGGCCTCCCTTGGGGCCTTGCCCATCGCCCTTCCCGCTGCCGAAGTTTCCTTGAAACTGATAGAGCAGTCTTTCAACGCCGCTCTTGTCGACCTTGAATACGGTCCCGCATCCATTCCCACCGTACGAATAGCAGGCCGCAACGTTTCCGCCGCTCGCCGTCGTACCGTAGAGATTTCCGGATTCCAACAGCAGGCCGGCAAACGGCTGGCTCGCATCGGGCTTTCCGGCGAAGCTGTAGAGCACGCGTTCCTTGCCGGATGCGTCGATGGTAAATACCGTACCGCAACCGCCGTTGTAGCCGCCGGGGCAGCTAGGATCGGCCCCGCCGGCTATCGTGGTGCCATGGAGGTTGCCTGCAGTGTCGAAGACCAATCCGGCCTCGGGACTGGCGGCGTCAGGACTGCTTCTGAATCGGTGCAGCAAGCTTTCAGCGTAGCCCGCAGTGCCGCTCGACCGAATCGCCGGCAAAGAATCCGATCCAGGGGCGCTACCGGAGCAACCCGCTCCTAGCAGCATCGTGAAACTCAGACTCGCAAGGAAGCTACCGCGCATCATACGGTAAAGCTAGCACAAACCAGCGCAGCAGGCCATGCAAATGCGGGGGCCTTTGGCAGAGTTTGCGAGAAACAACCTCTATGAAAAACCCCGTAGCACTATCCACTGCAGCGGCCATTGCCGCGGTTGCGGTGCTCTCCGCTTGCTCGAGCGGTGCAGCGCAAGCGCCCAACTCAACGATCCCGAGTTACGCCGTGAACCAAAGCCAGACGAGCGCGACTGGCGCGCGTTCAGACGCCGCGGTTGAGTTCGCCTATGAGGCAAACGAAGGCTCGACGAACGTTTCCGCTTATAAGATCGAAAGCGACGGCGCGCTGACGGCGGTGAGGGGGTCCCCGTTTGCGGCCGGTTCCGCCCCATCGGGCGTGGCAATCGCTCCTACGGGCAAGTTCGCTTTTGTGTCGAACGACGGGTCCAACAATACTTCGGCCTTTTCGATCGACGCGGCCAGCGGCGCGCTGACGCAAGTCAGAGGTTCGCCGTTTTCGGCCGGTACGCAGCCCTCGGGCGTGGCGGTCGATCCTATGGGCAAGTTCGCTTACGTGGCAAACGTTGGTGCCGGCAGCAGCAGCAACGTTTCGGCGTATCGAATTGAGAGCAACGGTGCGCTCACGCAGGTGAAAGGCTCGCCGTTTGCGGCCGGTACGGGTGCGCAATACGTGGCAGCCGATCCTTCGGGTAAGTTCGTCTACGTGCCGAATGCCGTCTCCAATAACGTCTCCGCGTACAAGATTGCTAGCAACGGCGCGCTTACGCCCGTGAAAGGGTCGCCGTTTGCTGCGGGGACCGAACCCTTCGGCGTGGCCGTCGATCCAACCGCAAAGTTCGCCTATGTAAGCAACTACGGCTCGGCTAACGTTTCCGCCTATACGGTTAACGCGACCAGCGGTGCGCTGACGCCCGTGAAGGGGTCGCCGTTTGCGGCCGCCACCCAACCCTGTAGCGTGATCGTCGATCCGAACGGCAAGTTCATCTACGTACCGAACGCCGGTTCTTCGAGCGTCTCCGCTTATGCAATCAAGAGTGGCGGCGCGCTCACCCCGGTGAAGGGGTCACCGTTTGCAGCGGAGGCCGGGGCCTGTTACGGGGCAGTCGATTCGTCCGACAAGTTCGTCTATGTCGGCAACAGCACTGCCAGTTCTATTTCCGGTTATCAGATCGGGAGCAACGGGGCACTGAAGCCGCTGAAGGGATCCCCGTTTGGCGCGGGCACGACGCCTGCCGTCATCGCCACTTGCCGTGTAACGTCCGGAAAGTGCATTCCCCCGCCGTTATAGGGTTAGTAGACCGCATTCTCTCCGTCGACGGCGCCGGTTGCGTCTTCGATGCCGTTCGCGGTTCCGAGATTGGCGACGCTCGTACCGCTGGGATAGGCGAGCACTTGTACGTCGCCCCACGCGATGTCGGCCACGAACAGAAGCGTGTTCTTCTGGTTGAGCGTCACGTGAAATGGGTTTTCGAAGCCCGAGCCGAGCGTGCCTGAAACCTTCGCATACGGCGGCGCGATCACATCGACGGTCGCAGCAGCTTGGTCGCAGGCTATCAGGTTGCCCTTGTTATCCACTGCGATGCCGCCGGCATACTGCAGCTTCACGCCGAGCAGCTTCTTGTAGCAGCCGCTCAAGCCGCCGGGGTACTCGGCGATCCGCGCCTCTTTCTTCGTGTTGTATGCTACGAAAACGTCGTTGCTCGAATCGATCGCGACGCCCTCGACGTTCCCGCCCGGTAAGCACGCGTTGATCATGGAGTCTTGGCCCTGAGCGTACTCCGCCACGAACGCCCCGTTATAGTCGGCTTCATACACATTGCCTTGCGCGTCGGCGCTTACGTCGACCGGGTCTTTCATGCCGCTCTTATAGGTGAACGATGGCTGCGTCGTCGCCGGCTTGTACTCCTCGATATTGGGCGCCAGGTAGTTGGCGATGTAGAAGTTTCGAATGGTATCGACATAGCTGCCGTCGGGGCCTTGGATGCCGCTCGATATCTCCCCGATCTCTTGCCAGCTCTGGTTCTTGAGGATCTCGACCTTACCGGTTCCCAAGTCGCTCACGTAGAAGTCGTTGGCGCCGCGTCCTTTGGAGTGTAACCCGCGCAACGACTCCCCGGCCAGGAAGTGCGGCGGCCGAAGCGACGCCGGCATGATGCCCGTAGTCGACGCAACGTCGCTCGACTTCGAAGCTGGATACGCAGCGACGCCCCACGGATTCGTAACGCTGTCGCTCGCGCCGAGCGTCGTGAGCAGTGAGTCGCCGGGATAACTGACGATCTTCACATCGCCTTCGCCTTGGCCGATGTGATCGGCGACGTACAGCGTCTTTTCCAGCTCATCGAGTGCCGCACCGACGGGCCCGTTGAAGCCGCCCAGCTTCTTCGATATCGAGGTGTAGGGTGGCGGAAGGACGTCGACGTTGGGCGGAATGGGCGGATACCCGCTATAGCCTTCGTCGCACGCGATCATGTTGCCGTGGTCGTCGAAGAGCAGACAGGCGGGATCGCCGAGCGTGACCAGGTACTCCTCTTGGCATCCAACCAAGCCGCTCAGCGCGCCCGACTGGCGCAGATAGAGCAGCACCTCCCCCATTCCGCTGGCGCTAAACTGCATCCCCACGTACACGTTGCCCGATGAGTCAATCGCGACCGCGTGCGGGTAGTTGCCGGAGGCGCCCGTCGAGCACTGCGCCGAGATGCGATTGGTGCCTTGCGGATACTCGGCGACCAGATGGGTGCATCCGTCGACGATATATACGTTCTCGCGTTTGTCGGTCTTCACGTCGTAGGGGCACTGCAAACCGGTCGAGTAGGTGAAACTCCCCGAGCTCGAGCCCTTGGCATACTCCGTGACGGTGCCGTTACCGGAGTTGGCGACATAGAGCGCGCCGGTGCGCGCGTCGTACCAGTCGCGAATCGGTCCGTTGACGCCCGACGTGATCGTGCCGACGATCTGATATTTGTTGTTGAAGACCTGAATCGAGTTATCGGTGTACTCGGTAACCGCAAGCTCTTGGAACGAAGCGCCCTGCGCCGGAGAATGCGGGCGCGGCGCCGCTGGGGCGGTGGGCGCCACCGGCGCGGGCGCAACGCCTGCGGAGCAGCCGCCGAGCAGCAAGCCAACAGCCACCGCGAGCAGTATCGAACGCATCATGGCCTTGCGATCAGCAGTCCGGTGGGCTCGGAGATGCCGGTCGTGAGCGTCGCGTACGGAGTGTACTCGCCGGGCTTATACGCGTAGACGGCTTCGGGGTAGCCGACGTTCCCAACGACGGCCGTTCCTCTATTGTCGATCGAGAGCGCGTACGGATAGCCGAAGCCGGTAATCGTTTGGCTCGGCGTCTGCGAGCCGGGCGGATAGACGTTCACGTATCCCTTTGAATAGTTGTTGCCGTTGTCGCTCTCCCACAAGTTGCCGGCCTTATCGAACTTCACGTTGACCGGCGTATCCAAGTCTTGCAGGTCGAGGTCTTCAACGGTCGTCGTTCCGTACGGAACCTCGAAGACGGCGTGCGCGTCGGAATCGGCGATGTAGAGATTCTCCTGCTTATCGAGCGCGAGACCGTAGGGATCGGAGAGGCCCTGCCCGCTGATCGTCAGCAGCGGCTCGGTCGTGCCGTACGCGTACTCGACGATCGCGGCCGGGTAGCTCGTGACGTACAGCGTTCCTTTCTTGTCGACGGCGAGACCGCTGGGATAGTTGATGCCGTCGGTGATCGCGACGGTGTGCGTCGTCGAGCCTTTGGGATACTCGGTGACCTCGGGCGTGCTGCCGCAGCCGTTGGCGACGTAGAGCGTCCCCTTTTTATCGAGCGCCATGCCCTCCGGGCAATAGATGTCGTCGGTGATCAGCGCGATCGAAAGCGGATTTTTCTTGAGCCTGCCGGCTTTATAGATGGCGACGTACTGGTTGCCGGTGTCGCCTTCAAAGAGCAGCGTTTGGTCCGTTGGATACGTCTGCGGCTGCAGGCGCGCGCTCGTGACCGGCTGCAGCGGCAGCGTTCCGGCATGGCCGCACGCGGCCAGCGCGCAGAGCGCGGCGGCGCAGACGACCTTGCGCGTCGCGCTCACTGCGGATAGGCCGCGATGCCGCCCGGTGACATAACGCCCTTCGCGACCGCGCCTTTGACCACGCCTTGCGGATAGGAGACCACGACCACTTCCACCAGACCCCGATCCGTCACAAAGAGCAAACTCTGCTTGGCGTTGAGCGCGATGCGGAACGGCTTCTCGAAGCCGGTGATGTACTTCGAGATCGTCGTATAGGGTGGCGGAACGATATCGACGGTGGCGTTCGCGTTATCCACGACGATGAGATTGTTGTTCTTATCGACCAGCAAGCCGTCGGTGCTGTTAAAGGAGCCCTGGCTTCCGCTGGGGATGATGTTCGTGGCGTTGCACCCGTTGTTGAGGCCGCCGGCGAACTCATAGATCGCCCCGTGGCCCGTGGTGTCGTCGTAGTACGTCACGAAAACGTCGCCGGCTGCATCGAGCGCAACGTTCTCCGGGGCTGCGATGCCGGTGCACTGGCCGATCTGGTTGTAGGACTCCTGCGGAAACTCGGTTACGCCCTCCACGCACCGATCGGAGATAAAGACGTCGAGATTCTTATCGGTAGTGATGCCGGTTGGGCAACCCACGCCGAAGGAATACGTATAGCTCGGCTTGTTCGTGCCGCCTGCGTACTCGGTGACGTCGCCGCTGCTGTTGTTGTAGTTCGCCGAGTAGAGATTCTTCGCGTCGTCGTACCAGAGCGCGAACGGCTCACTGATGCCGGCGGTGACTTTCCCGGCCTTCTTGTCGTGCTTGTTGTAAATCTGGACGTACGAGCTGCTGCCGTAATACTCGGCCACGGCGAGGTCGGCAGGCTTCTTACCCGGCGGAGGAGCCAACTTGCCCGAGTTTACGATCGTGGCCGGCGGCCCGGCCGAAGAACCGCCGTTGCAGCCGGCGAGCAGCAAGAGCGCTGCGGCAGAGCCAAGTGCATATCGAATCCCCGTGGTCGTAGTCACGTTAGAGTTGCTCCTATTCTTGTTAGGGCTATGCTACATCGCCAAGCG
This sequence comes from Candidatus Cybelea tumulisoli, assembly GCA_003167155.1. Classification (GTDB taxonomy): domain Bacteria; phylum Vulcanimicrobiota; class Vulcanimicrobiia; order Vulcanimicrobiales; family Vulcanimicrobiaceae; genus Cybelea; species Cybelea tumulisoli. The sequence goes on along the minus strand of PMTY01000193.1, from coordinate 4,728 downwards.
GCGCGATGGCAGGGGAAATCGAGGAAGATACTCGTCCGTTGCCTAGCAATCCGAGCCAAAGTTCGGTGGAAGTCCCGCAAACCAAGGCGGCGCGGCGGCCGCAATCTTCCCGGTACGGCTCTCGATCAGGCTAGCACCAGCGGTTTACGTTTGTCGGGGATCGACCCAACCCGCGGAATCTTCGCCAAGCCATCGCGCGGTCGCTTTCTCTAATGGCTTTACCACTCCGATTTACACCGATTGCGCGAAGTATCTTGCCTCGTGCGCACCGCGCGCGCCAAGGCGGGGTTGAACCGGGTGGTGCTTGATAGTGGATTTGGGCTGCTTCGGCAGTTAATCGTGGCGAAAGGGAGGAACCTGCGCGCACGGTGGAGAGGTAGCGGCAAGATTCTCGTCGCAGGAGTGCTCGCGCTGCGGGCATGTTGCGCGCGAGAGCCGCCGAAGAAGGCGCTTTTGTTGCGTTCGGTGTGGTTATCGTAACCACGCCGACGTCAATGCAGCGCTGGTGATTCGGGGGCGAGCGCAGTTGGTGCTCAAGAGTGGGCTATACCCGGCCGAGGAAGCCGGTCGCCGCAGGCAGGATGCTGCGGCGTAGGCAACACAACGAAGCCAAGTGTGAACAGCAGCGCCGCGAAGTTCCCGACGAGGGGCCGTAATGCTTGCGCCGCTTGTTGCGCGGTCGCAATGTCAGTCTTTCCATGCGCGCCAAGCGTCGCTGTGGTTGTGATAATGATGAACGCCGCGACTACATTCGAGTAGATCATTCCAGTGTTGACGTCTTGGTGCGCGTCTTTAGTTGATTGCTCGTCGGTGCCGCGTCGTGAAGCGATGCTGCTGTGCCCGGCCGCCTTTTCATCTTCGACGACGACTGCCAAGAGAACAGGACGGCGTAATCGTCGTTCCGAGCACGCCCACCATCGTCGCGAGCCAGCTCGAGTTGAGATGAACCTCAGGAATGACGAAGTGCTGCAGAACGAGAGGCCAGGGCGGATGAACGATAAATGCGGTGATGATGTAAGCGAATCAGCATCGAGTAGCCCGCGGATGCCCCAGCGACGGAATAGGTCGAAATCCCGGATGGATCGTCGTCGGCAGCACCGGTGATCAGGCCGGGCCCCAAGACGCGGAAGAAACGNNAGAAACGCGCGATCCGATTCATGGCAACGTATCGATGGAACAAGAAGTGCGGAAATCCCAGGCTCGAGGACGCACCGGTCCCGTGGTTTAGTACGCTACCTTACGGCAACGTGCTCGTGAGCGATCAACTCGTCAGCTTCAATAAAGTGAACCTTGCGCGCCGTCATTGCCGCTGTCGTCCTTGTTGGACTTTGGATCTACACAGGTATTTTCATGTTGGCCCGTAGCGTAAGGCTCCTTGTATAGTCGGGGGGAATTCCTGGCTGCGTTATTCAAGGGAGGCAACGATGCAGGCTTATCTCCGTCCGGCCTATCACCCGCTACAGCCAGAACGCCGCCGGCGGCATAACCTCTGCGCGTAGAGTCAAGTAATGGAGGTACCGAAGACATGGCAGGTCTCTTGTGGGCAATCATCGTGGTGNNTTACGGGTAGAGGAGCGCGCGTCTAGCAATTAGCACAGCCTTTCCGGAAGGGAATCATCGATATTGCAAACTGCCTAAGCGGCCCTTGGATCGACTGCGGATTGCAAAATGGACCCAGCATCATTCGTAGAATGGTAGAAGAGCGCGCCGTTCGACCCGTTTGCGCGAAAGGACACGTTACATGCCCTCGATCTCCCGAGCGCTTCCGGCAAACGTCGTCGCAGTAGCGATTCTCGCCGCCATCGGTTTGTCGGCAGTGCGCATTGCGGCTCAAGGCATGCCGGCGCCGCGCGATCTCGCCGTTCGCCCCGATTTCACCGAACCGGTGACGCTGGCCGGCAAGGACGGAGTGCTCGAGGTCACGCTCACCCCGCGTCAGAGTACCGCGACTCTCGACACCGTCGCCAAGCCGGTCAAGAACATGCTGCTCTTCGACTACTCGGTGCAGCGCGGAACCGCGTCCAACGGCCAGATGTCGGGTGGGCACCAGTATCCCGCGCCGACGCTGCAAGTCGAACCGGGCGAGAGGCTGATCATTCACCTCAACAACGAGTTGCGCAACCTGACGATCCGCGACTTTTACGACCCGAAGTACACGGCCAACGGCCAGACGGTACCGTTGTACCCGGCTATGATGAGGTCGTCGCCCGTCAATCTCCACGTGCACGGCGCACACGTGAGCCCGCGCGGTAACGCCGACAACGTGCTGCTGCACATCGATGCCGGTATGTCGAATACCTACGTGTACGACATCCCCAAGAACATGACCCCGGGGACGTTTTGGTATCACAGCCACCTGCACACCCTAACGGCATCGCAGACGTACTACGGCCTCGCCGGTATGCTGCTCGTGGGCCGCGCCGACAGCGAAATCCCGCTCGTCACGCAGAACAAAATTCCGATCCGCACCATGCTGTTGCAGTACAATACGGTCTTCGATCGCAGGGGCGGCCTGGCACAGATGACCAATCCGAACTGGCCGCAGTGGGTCAGCACGCTGGTACCGCCCAAGGGCAGCCAACTCGCCAACGGCACGTACCACCCGTCGCTCGCACCGGTGAACTTTTTGGATTCGAAGAAGGGCACGCAATGGGCCACCGTGTGGTACGCCGGCCCGCTGTCGATTGCGAACATGCGCGGCCGCTTCCAGTTCGTACCGACGAACTTGCAGCACTTTACGGCCGCTGCGGGCTCCGGCGGCGCCGGCATGAAGGCCGATCCGTCACTTCCCGACTACGAGCGCGACGTGCAGTATACGGTCAACGGGTTGTTCGAGCCGATCCTCAAGGTGAATCCTGGGCAGACCGAGATTTGGGTGCTCGCCAACGTCAGCGACATTGCCTACATGAACGTCGAGCTCACCGAAACCGCGACCGGCTACCATCCGAAGATCGCCATCGTCGGACAAGACGGCATCGCCTACGGTGAGGTGTACTATCCCTACGAACAGGACGGAACGCAGTTGCTGATTCCGCCAGCGACGCGCTATGCGATCGCCGTGACGATGCCCGCCAAGGGATCGTTGCGCCTTTCACTGCCGGGTCTGGGTTCGGGCGCTAGGACGCTTTCCGCACCCGGCGTCCTCTACACCAACAACGGTACGCCGAACCCGCCGGCGCGGTTGGGAACTCTCAGCGTGCTGCCGTCGGCGATCAGTTATGCCGACGGATTCTTCATCTTCCCGTCGCAAACGCTGCTTAACGCCAGTCCGGGCGACGGGCAAGGCGTTACCACGGCGTTTAATCCGGGACAGAGACTCGGCGCGCCGACGCCCTTCCACGATCTGTCGAAACTCGAACCCGACGTGAGCCGCACGCTGCTGATCGACGGCGGGTTTCTCAACAATCACGCCAGCAAGGCCGATCCCAAGGCGTTCGTGTACGCGTTCAGCGGAAACGCGTTTCCCAACGTTCCGTTGATTCAAGCGCGGCTCGGGTCTGTCGAAGAGTGGAACTTCGTCAACCACAATAACGACGCGCATCCGATTCACGTCCACGTGAACGACTTCCAAGTGACCAAGTACGACGATCCAACGACCGGAACGAAACTGGGACCGGAGATGTGGGGCGAGGACAACGCCAACGTTCCCGCGCCGTCGATGGGACCCGATGAAGCGGTAATTCAAGCCGGTACGCTGACGATGCGCACGAAGTTCAACGACTACTTGGGCTTGTACGTGCTGCATTGCCACCGGCTCAACCACGAAGACAATGGGTTGATGATGCTCGTCAACGTTATTCCCGCGATCTCCGACTATGCTGCGGCGGTCCCAGGCTCGCCGGGCCACGCCGCGACGGTGAAGGTCTTCGACGGCCACGGCGATCGTTTGATAACGACCGTCACGCCGTTCCCTGATTTCTACGGAACGCTCAGCGTGGCGATCGGCGACGTCGACGCTGACGGGATCTACGATCTCATCGTCGGTGCCGGCAAGGGGCACTCACCCGAAGTCGTGGCATACTCCGGTGCACCGAGCGGCGGCAAGCCGTTCTCAACCGAGCTCGCGCGCTTCCAAGCCTTCGATGCGGCGCAGACGGGCGGCGTGAGCGTTGCCTCCACGCAAATCGACGGCAGATCGGCGGATAACATCATCGTCGGCTCGGGCGCCGGCACGACCGATCAAGTTCGGATCTTCAGCAGCGAACTTCCGGCGCTCGGCACGGCGCCGGCAACGTTCGCAGCCTTCGCCCCGTACGGAAGCGACACGTCCGGCGTCAGCCTCGCCGCCGGATTCGTCGACTTCTTGACAGGGCGGAACAGCATCGTAACCGCACCGGGAACGGGCGCGCAGGTCAAGGTCTTTTCGTACTCCCTGATGACGCCGATCGGTGCTCCACCGGCGTGGCCGAACAATCCCGGCAACGCGCATATGGACGCCTCGTTTACGCCGTTCGGTACAAGCTATCGCGGTCCGATCTCAATCGCTACCGGGTGGCTGGCCGGTTCCTACGGCGGCGCCGAAGCGATCGCCGCCAGTGAGCTCTCGGGTGCGGGAAACGTGAAGGTGTTCTCGACCGGAACGGCGCTCCAGGGCAATCCGCCGATGTACTTACGCAGTGCGATGATGCACGAAATGGCCTCCAACTTTAGCCAGATCGCGTCGTTCGCGCCGTTCGCCGGCGCGTCGAGCGTTCGCGTCGCAACCACGTCGACCACGATCGGTGCCGA
>PMTY01000169.1 GCA_003167155.1 Candidatus Cybelea tumulisoli | reverse complement strand
GAACGATCTCCCAGGGCATCGACTATCCCGACGCGCTAGCGTTCGTTTCTAACCGTCTCTATGTCGCAAATCGGAGCAATAACACGGTAACGCTCTATCCACGAGGGGGGTCGTCGCCCCTGCGGACGATCTCCCAGGGAATCGGCGATCCTAGAGCGCTGGCTTTTGACGACTTGCGTAATCTCTACGTCGCAAATGCGGGTGATAACGACGTGACCGTCTATCCCCCCGGGGGATCGTCGCCGCTGCTGACGATCAACCAGCATATCGACTATCCGTCGGCGCTGGCGTTTGCCTCAAAACGTCTCTACGTCGCAGACTTTGATAGTAGCGCCGTGACGGTCTATCTGCGTAAGGGGAGGCTGGAGCGGACGATATCCAAGGGCATCGACTATCCTAAAGCGCTGGCGTTTGGTCCATAACCCCAAAGCTTTATTCGTTAAAGAAGCCCGCGATTTTGCTTTGTGAGTCCAGCACGAACAGCACCGCCTGCTTTCCGCCGGCAAAGATCGCCGCGTAGTGATAACGATCGTAACCTTGCAAGCTATCTGTGCCGAGGAATTGCAAGTGCTGGAACTTCCCGAAGTGCGTATATAAGGCACAAATTTCTGAGACTCGAGCCGGCGTCAGCGCCGCTGTCATCTTATCAGTCAGATTTTGGTCCGGCACGCGATCGGCGAGGATATCGCTAAAGAAGGCTGCGAATCGCGCCGTTTTTGCGGGATCTTCCGTGCCACCAGAGCAGCCTAGAAAGGCGATCGCGGCAAAGGCCAATGCTCCGTAAAGGGCCACGTAAGGGTGCTTCATCAAGGGAGTATACCGCGCCACGGTTGGCGGTCATAGTGAAATTCGTCATGTGACCTTCGTCAGGAGGGTCTGGGCTTAGCCCGGTGGATGTGTAGCAGCATGGTGCGCCGCACTAGTGCAGATCCGATCGCTGCCCTGACTTGGGTCGAAGTAACCGCCGTTGCGTTAGCCTTTGCAGCGGATTTCTATCTTCTTTGGCCCTCACGTTTTGCCGCATCCGTAAACCCTATACCGGACATTCTCTTCCTAACGTCCTCCCTTGCAGCTGCTGCTTGCGTTTTTAGCATACCGCACCACCCAAATCGCCGGTTTATCCTAATTGGCTTCTCCGTAGCTTTGATCGGAGGTCTTGGATGGCTTCCGCCTTTTGGAATCATCCCGCTGGTCCTTTCGGCCGTTCTGGCCGCTCGTTTAACCCTCGGTTTCGGCTTTGGTGGAGCGGCAATCGCTTGGGGGACCGGTTGCCTTACCATCCTTCTGCGCGTAATCGCCCAGACGCGCACGCTGTCGATACCATCGGCCATCCCGCTGATTACCTATTACGTTCTGGTCTACGCCATTTTGCTCGGCCTCGCATTTGGAGTCATCGCAATTATGGCCCTTTATGCGGCGCGGAGCGCCAGTAGCGCAGCATCAGCGGAGCGTGCGCGGATTGCTTTAGAGATTCACGACTCCATCGGCCACGGCCTGACTACATTGGCCGTTCAAATTGAAGCAGCTCGTCGATACCAAGGCCGTGACTCGGAGAAGGCCGCGGGCTATTTGGAGCGTGCAGCCGTTACAACCAACGAACTGCTTAGCGAAACTCGAGAGACGGTCGCCGTACTTCATGGAGACTTCCTCGATACCCCGGCTTCGTTTGAGGTCGCAATCGGGGGGCTAATCAGGACATTTGCTACAACCCATGAAATAACGGTTCTTGAAAAAGTGGAAGTGTCGCGTGAACCACCCCGTGAAGTGAGCGTTGCGCTTTATCGGGTCTTACAAGAGGCACTCACGAATATTGCCCGTCACGCCGGCGCGAAGGAAGTGCGAGTTAGCGTCGCAGCCGATGACCGCGCCGCTACTTTGCGTGTCGAAGACGATGGTCGCGGATTTAGGCGAGAACTGGCTCGAGGGCAAGGGCTGGGCTTCATGCGCGAACGGATTGCGTCCGTCGGTGGGGTGATCGAGGTTGATTGTCGTGAAGGAAGGGGCACCGTGGTAGAGGCGTGGGTGCCCCTCGACCAACGCGCATGAGGATCCTCATCGTCGACGACCAGGCCGACTTCCGAAGCGGGCTGCGAGACGTGCTCTCGACCGTCGAAGCCGTTGAGGTCGTCGGGGAGGCGGCGGACGGCAAGTCGGCCATAGCTGCGGCATCGAAGCTCAAACCGGACATAATCCTAATGGATATCCGGATGCCGGCAATGAACGGCATTGCGGCGACAGCTGCGATACATTCGGTGCATCCGAACATCTGCATCCTCGTCCTTACGACCTTCGATGAGGATCGATTGATCCACGATGCGATGACGGCGGGTGCGGCGGGCTACATTTTGAAGGGCACGTCGGTCGACGACATAGTTTCGATTTGCGGGCTAGCACTCCGCGGTTACATTGCAATTGGTCCCCGCGGTTCGCTCCCCGGCACGTTGACGTCGGATTTCAGTGAAGAGTTAGATAAGGCACGAGAATCGGCGCTGCGGCTTTCCCATCGGGAGAGCGACGTTTGGTCGTTATTAGGACAAGGCGCCACGAATCGCGAGATAGCTCAGCGCCTATTGTTAACCGAGGGAACGATCAAAAACTATGTTACGGCGATCCTCGCGGCACTGGGACTGCGCCATCGTACGGAGGCGGCGCTGTTATGGCGTTCCCTTCGCCTCCGGAAGTAGCCCTCGTTGCATTGCGTAGAACACGTAGCCGTAAACGTTGTGGTATCGGCGAAAAAGATCAATCTCCTCACGTGCCGCATTAAGTTCGGCGAGGAGCGCCGCATCACGTCCATATTTTTCGCTGAACAGGTCGATGCGACGTTCAAGCGGGTCGTAATAGTCGCGGAACCATGCTTTTGACGGGAGCAGGTAGGTTGCCAATAACTCATAACCCGAGCCGGCGACCAGTTTCGTGTTTCCCTCAAGGCTCTCCATCGCAGGATAGTTGCGTTTCCAGAATCGGCGGGATTCTTCGGGCGGGTTGGAAGATAGCCAGGTCAGTTCACTGACAACGACAATGCCGTTGGCGGTAAGCAGCCTGCGCCACAGGTTCAGGCCTTGCTCGAACCCCATGCAGTAGATTGCACCCTCCGACCAGATGAGGTCGAAGGTTCCGTCATCAAAGGGGAGTGCATCCATCGAGGCGTTCAGCGTCTCCACTCGCGACTCGAAATGCTCGGCCTTGGCGTTCGAGGCTAGAACGTCAAGATAGGGTTGGTGATTATCGACGGCCACGATGTTCCCGGCGAGACATCGCGCCAAGCAGAGGGTTTGCATGCCAGGACCGCATCCAACGTCGAGAATGCGGGTGAAACGCCTTTGAGGCAGCAGCGACAAGACGCGTTTCGTCGCCTCGTCGCTGCCCGGGCCTTCCCGCGGCAGGCCAGAGTGAAGTTTCCAGAGCAGCTTCATAACGGTAGAGCGTTACGCCGTTAAGAGCGGAAGGCATTCGACGGGGTGACCATCGAACGACTCAATGTCGTTGCCCCCCAAAAACGCCCGGCGCTACGGGCGTTTTCTTCTAAGACTGGTCCGGCAATTCAGACTTTTTTCATCTCCAGTGTTTACTTCTAACAGGGAGTAGGGAGGAATCATGTCCAGAGAAACGATCTCGAAGGGGTCAACGTGGATCCGCGGATTTGGAACGGCGCCGACCCGAGGGGCGTTCGTTCGCGGCGTGATCCTGCTGCCGGCGCTTGCGGGGCTGCTTACCAAAGCCGTCCTTGCCGACGACACAAAGGTCGCCCAGTCGGCGGTTCAATATCAGACAAAGCCCAACGGCGATAAGCAGTGCTCGAAGTGCGCCTTCTTCATCCCCGGTACGACGGCCGACGCAACTGGCACGTGCAAAATCGTCGACGGGGTTATCTCGCCGAGCGGATACTGCACCGCCTTTAACGCAAAGTAGGCTCCGGCTGCGGGTACGGTCGCTCGAAAAGCCATCGCACGATTGCGCCTTTGACTAAGTCACGCTCCACGGCGTGTATGCGCTCCATCAGGTGTGCCTCTTCCTCTTGTGGCTCGACGGGCAGCGGCTTGCGCGCAAGCACCGGGCCTCGATCGGTTGCGGGCGTCACCCGATGGACCGTCGCACCGGCCCACCGGCTTCCGGCGGCGAGCGCGTCGTGGACGGCACGCGGACCACGAAACGCCGGGATGCGCGTACCGTCAGGGAGTCCGACGTCGTCGCAGTTGGGATCCAGCGGCAGAAACGCCGGATGAAGGTTGAGCATCTCGGGAAACGCCGCCACGAACGCATCCGACAGCAGATGCATCCAGCCCAGGAGCAGCACGAGATCCGGCGCCTCGAAACGCACCGCCTCGAGCAGCCGTTCGTCGTACTGTGCGCGCGTCTCTTCCCCGCGACGCCAGGCCACCACGTGCACGGCCGCAACGCCGGCCGCGCGCGCTCGCTGGATCGCATACGCGCCTGCATCGTTGCTCACGAGCGCGACAACTTCGATCGGGAGGTTGCCGTTGCTCGAGGCATCCACGACGGCTTGAAAGTTGCTTCCGTTACCCGACGCCATCACGAGCGTACGCGGTTGCGGCGCGAGCAGCGCCGCTCGATCGAACTCTTCTGCGACGACCGCGCCTACGGAATCGGCGTAGTATCGGATAAGCCGTTCGCCGCTGACCGCGGGAATCAAGGCGCGAGCGTAGCCACGTTCGCGCAGTGCTTGCAGCGCCTGACGCAAAATAAAAACACCGAGGCCGGTCTTGCGCTCTTCTCTCACGACGCCGAAGGGACCGAAGAGCCCGACATCGCGCTCGCGTGCTAGTCCATTGAGCCAGCGAAACTTTAGCGCGCGCGCATCGAGCGTCGCGAAGCCAATCGGCGCGTCTTGGCGACGCGCGACGACGTTCACGCCCGCTGCGGCCTCGCAGCTCCACGTGCCGCTAAACGTTTCGTCGATCCATGCCAGCGTGCGATCGCCGGCGACTTCGGCCCGTACCCCCGATGAGTCCAAAGGTACCGCGGACAGATCGACGACGAGATTGCAGAGCGTCGGCACCTCAGGGATGAACGATGACGCGCGGTTCCTCGCCGATGCGCGATTCGATCCAACCGACGACCTTCGCACCGGGGACCGCGGCAATTGCTGCCGCGGCATCGGTGACCGGCACGATGAGCGTGAAGCCCACGCCCATATTGAAGATGCGGTATCGCTCGTCGCCCAGGCCGCCGCGCCGGACGAGCTCTTGCAAAATCGGCGGCACACTCCAGCGCGGTTGCTCGAAGACCGCCTTGACGTTCTCCGGCAGCGTGCGAGGGAGGTTCTCCAGCAAGCCGCCGCCCGTGATGTGCGCCATCGCCTTGACGCGCGCGACGCGCTGGATCGCGCGTACGGATTGATAGTACGACGGATGTTCGGCGAGCAGCGCGTCGGCATACGTTCCACCGTCGAATGGAAGGTTCCATTCGTCGCGCGAGATCAGCGAACGCGCGAGCGAATAGCCATTCGTATGCAAGCCGACCGCCGGCAATCCGATAATCGCGTCGCCCGGCTCCACGCCTCCCAGCCTCTCGAGCGCTTCGATCTCCACGATTCCCACGATGGTTCCCGCGAGATCGAAATGCGCCGGCTGATAGAGCCCCGGCATCTCCGCGGTTTCGCCGCCGAGCAGCGCGCACTCGTGAAGCCGGCAGGCATGCGCGCAACCGCGCACGATCTCGGCCGCGACCGCGGGGTCGAGCTTCCCTACGGCGAGGTAATCCAAAAAGAAGAGCGGCGCTGCGTTGCAGACGAGGATGTCGTTGACGCAGTGATTGACCAGATCGGCGCCGACCGTCGCGTAACGCCCGAGCTCGGCCGCAATAACGACCTTCGTGCCGACGCCGTCCGTCGAGGCAACGAGCGCGCGGCTGGGGTCGCCCGGCAGGCGAAAGAGCCCCGCAAAGCCGCCGATGGCTTCGAGTTGGTCGGCGTGACGCCATTGGCCCAGCACGGCAGCGTAACGCGCGACGGCTTCGTTTCCGGCATGAACGTCAACGCCGGCTCGCGCGTAGCTATCCGAAGCGGTTTTTTGCTCTGTACGAGGATTCTCACAGCTTTCTGCCATAGGCTGGCAGTAGTTCACCATCGGAAAGGTCCACCATGCAAGTTCGTCTTACTCACGATGCGGCCGGTCACATACAAACCGGAGCGCTCGTCGTCCCCTTCTTCTCGGATACCGCGCTTGATGGCGCGGCCAAGGAGATCGATGACAAGCTCGGCGGCGTAATCGCCGACGCGCTGGCCGCCAAAGAAATCCAAGGGCGCCTCGGCGAGCACGTCCTGGTCTATGCGAAGGACGAGCCGTATCATCGCGTTCTCGCGGTTTCGCTGGGCGAGTGCGCTCGCTTCGAGCCGAGCTTTCTTGCCCGCTACGCGGGCAGCGCCGTGCGCTTCCTGGGCCGCCGCAACGTCGAGCAGATCGCGATCGCGCTGCCGTCACAGGCGCAAGGCCGGGAGGCCGCGTGCGCTTCATTTCTTAGTGAGGGCGCCATCACCGGCGTCTTCGAGACGACGCTCTACCAGGAGAAGCCCGACCGCCGCAATGCAATGACGGAGGTTGCGATTATCGCGGGCGACCTCAACCAAGCCGAACTCGAGCGAGGGATCGCGCGCGGAACCGCCCTGGGCAATGCGGTAAACTTGGCTCGCAGGCTTGCAATTACGCCGGCTAACTTGATGACGCCGACGCGTCTGGCCGAAGAGGCGGTAAAAGTTGCCGAACAAAACGGACTCGAGATCGATGTCCTGGATGAAGCACGAGCGAGCCGCGAAGGCATGGGATCCTTTCTCTCGGTCGCGCGAGGCAGCGCGCAGCCGCCGAAGTTCATCGTCATGCGTTACAACGGCGATCCGTCGAGCAAAGAGCTGCTTGCGCTCGTCGGAAAGGGAATCACCTTCGACACGGGCGGCATCTCGATCAAACCCGCCGAGCGAATGGAGGACATGAAATACGACATGTCCGGTGGCGCCGGCGTGATTGCCGTGATGTCCGCGATCGCAAAAGTGAAACCCAAGCTCAATGTCGTCGCCATCGTCCCGGCGACCGAGAACATGCCGGGAGGCAAGGCGACCAAACCGGGCGACATCGTTACGGCGATGAACGGCAAGACGATCGAGGTTATCAACACCGATGCCGAGGGTCGTCTGATCTTGGCCGATGGACTCTGCTATGCAAATAAACTCGGTGCGACCAAGGTCGTCGATGCCGCAACGCTTACGGGCGCTTGCGTGATCGCGTTGGGCCACGCGTCGTCGGCCGCCGTAACCAACGATGAGGCATTCGTCGCCCAGTTCTTAGCTGCAGCCAAGCCCACCGGCGAGCGCTACTGGCAAATGCCGTATTACGAAGATTACACCAACGCGATGAAGAGCGACATTGCGGACCTCAAGAATACCGGCGGCCGTCCCGCCGGCACGCTGACCGCCGCCGCTTTCCTGCGCGAGTTCGTGGACAAGACGCCGTGGATACATCTCGATATCGCGGGGACGGCCTATCTCGAAAACGAGTCGCCCTGGCAGGCCAAGGGCCCGACGGGAACGCCCGTGCGCGCCCTTCTCTCACTCGTCGAATCGCTCGCCGGTCAGGCCGATGTCGGCGTCTCCGGCAACGGTGCGAGGTCGGCCGAGCTGAAGGTGTGAGCGAGAGCGCGCGCCCGTACGAGCCTGAGAAGAATCCGGCGATACGCCGCTTGACGGCCGGCGTTATAAAACGCCGAAAGGGGAAAGCGCTTTTCCCGATTGCGACGGCGTACGACGCCCCATTCGGTCAGTTCGTCGAACGCGCCGGAATCGACGTCATCTTAGTCGGCGACAGCGTCGGCAACGTGGTTTTGGGCTTCGACGAAACGACGCCGGTAACGCTCGAAAGCATTCTGTATCACACGCAGGCCGTCGTACGCGGAACGACGCGCGCGCATATCATGGCCGACATGCCATTCGGTTCCTATCAAGTGAGCAACGAAGACGCCTTGCGTTCGGCGATTCGGCTCGTTAAAGAGGGTGGCGCGTGTTCGGTAAAACTCGAGGGCGGGCGCGATCAAACCGACCGCATCCGCGCGATCACCGGCGCCGGCATTCCGGTTGTCGGCCACATCGGCGTAACGCCCCAAACGGCCGGGCTCGGGCCGGGCTTCAAGATGCGAACGCACCGCGACCGGTTGGTCGACGATGCCCGAGCCGTCGAAGCGGCCGGCGCGTATGCGATCGTGCTCGAGGTCGTGGATTACGAAATTTCTCGCGAGATTACCGAGATGTTATCGATTCCGACGATCGGCATCGGTTCGGGCCCGCACTGCGATTCACAAGTGCTCGTGCTGCACGACATCCTCGGCATGTATCCGCACTCGCCGAGCTTTGCCAAACGCTACGCGGAGATCGGGCAACTGGCTACGCAGGCGCTGGAGACCTACGCTGAAGAGGTCCGCGACCGCACCTTTCCGCGCTAGGAGCCCACAGGCTCCTAAACTCTTGCGTGCCGACCAGTTGGCACTCTGCGGTGCTACGGTCGCGGCATGCTGGAAACTAACGACTGGTCCGATCCTTTGGTTATCGCGCTGCGCGCTTTCGAGCGCGTCCTTCTTGCACCCGACGAAAGCCCTCGAGCGCGTCGAGCCGCCGCCGAATTGCGCGCAGTTCCTCCACGAGCGCCAGGCCGCCCGCCGCTAGCTGAGCGGCCTGCGCCGGCGACGGTGATTCCGTTGCGTCCTCGACGTCGCTAGGCGGCGCCTCGCGCACGCGAGCACCCGCGCGCTCGAGCGCCGCGGTGATAAAGCTTTGTGCGCGGGCGCGTGCGGCTTCGCCGGATTTACGCCCGAGCGGGCGCACGTCCACGAACATCGCCGACTTGTTGGCTTCGACGAAGAGGCGCGCTTCTTCGCACTCGAGACCGTAGAGCGTCTCCGCGGTCGTTCCGAGCGCGCGCGCAATGCGAACGACGATGCTGATTGAGGGATTGAGCCGCTGATCGGCCTCGATCTTGAAGAGTGTGGGGTGATTGACCTCAGCGCGGCGAGCCAGCTCGTTCTGGGACCATCCTAAAGCACGGCGCCGCGCGGCGATTCTCTTTCCCAGCGTCACTCATCTGGACTGTAGCACCGTGCAGCCGCGGCCCTTGAACCGTTTGGTCTTGCCGACTGGCTCCTACGCCAGGGAAGCCTGTGCTGAGCTTGTCGANNCGGGCCTCATGGCCCGCGGGGACGTTGGGATACTCCCCGACGAAACAGCCGAGGCACATTTCGCTGCGGTCCCTTCCGACCGAAGCGATCAGGCCGGCGAGACTGAGATAGCCCAAGGAATCCGCCCCGGTCTTGGCCCGGATCTCTTCCACCGTGTAGTTGGCGGCGATGAGCTCGTCGTAGGTGGCCATGTCGACGCCGAGATAGCAAGGATGTTTGATCGGCGGCGAGGTGATTCGCAAATGGACTTCTCGCGCACCCGCCTCGCGTAGGAGCGCGACGATCCGGGGCGTGGTCGTGCCGCGCACGATCGAGTCGTCCACGACAATTACGCGCTGGTCGCGCAGATTCTCGACGAGCGGATTAAATTTGAGATGCACGCCGCGCGCGCGCATATTCTGATCCGGACTGATGAACGTCCGGCCGATATAGCGGTTCTTGATCAGGCCTTCAATATAGGGTAGCCCGCTCTCGGCGGCATAGCCGATGCCGCCCGCGACCGCAGAATCGGGCACCGCCATGACGACGTCGGCGTCGACGGGATGCTCCTTGGCCAACTGGCGCCCCATCGCATAGCGCGCCATGTACACCGAGCGGCCGTTGAGCTGCGAGTCGGGACGCGCGAAGTAAATGTATTCAAACGTGCACAGCGCCGGCTGCGCATCCTCAACTGGGGTTAGGTGCGATTCCAGGCCTTGCGCACTGATGCGCACGATCTCGCCGCGCTCGAGTTCGCGCACGTACTGCGCGCCGATGGTGCCCAGCGCGCACGACTCCGAGGCGACAACGTAGCCACCCTCGCTAAGTTTGCCCAGGCAAAGCGGCCGCACACCCCAAGGATCGCGAAACGCGTAGAGCTCGTCTTGCGTGCAGAGCACCGTCGAGTACGCGCCACGAGCCCGGGCGATTACCGCCTCGATCCGTTGCACCATCGTGCCCTTGGACTCGACGATCAGCTTGGCCATCACTTCGGAATCCGAGGTGGCCTGCAGCACCGTCGTCGGCGACAGCGCTTGACGTAGCTCGTCGGTGTTGGTGAGGTTTCCGTTATGCGCGAACGCGAAGTCGCCCAGCTCGGTGCGTTCGAGCAGCGGCTGCGCATTCACGACGATAGAGGAACCGGTCGTAGAATAACGGGTGTGGCCGATCGCGAGATAACCGCTCAGATCGCTTAAAATGTCTTCGTCGAAGATGGCGCCGAGCAGTCCCATCTCCTTGTGCGAGCGGATCGTGCCGCCGTCGGCTGCGGCGATGCCCGCGGATTCTTGCCCGCGGTGCTGGAGCGCATATAGCGCAAAAAACGCGAGCCGCGCGGCATCGCGCCCGGGTGCGAAGACCCCCGTTATCCCGCACATCTTATGCCATTATAGCAGGCCGCTAGTCCGACGAGCGCCTCCCGCCGAAAATCTGAAGCAAGGCAAGGAAGATATTGATCGCATCCAGATAGATGCTCGTCGCCATCAGGACCGGCGTCAATCCGTCTCCGCCGGCGCGCAGCCGCGCGAAGTCGATTAGGACCAAGCCTGAAAAAATGACCAGCGTTAGCCATGCATAGGTCTCCGGATGGATGAACTTCACGAAGACCGAGATAACGCCGAGCACGATCAGTCCCAGCAGCGCAATCATGAAAATGCCCTGAAAACGTCGCAGATCCAGCCCCGTAGCATAGACGATGGCGGCAAGTGCGAACATGCCGAGCCCCGTCGTCAAGGCCGCGTCGACGACGACGGTCGGACCGAGGGTCCGAACGTACTGGCCGATAACCGGCGCGATGCCGACGCCTTCGCAGAACGTGAAGGCATAAAAAAGCAGCAACGACAGCGCTTCGTTGCGGCGGACGGCATTGATGGAGATCAGCAGAATGAAGCCGACGATCATTGCCACCAGGCCGACGCCGGGGGCAAGGTCTTGGAAGAGCGACGCCGCAAGCGCCGTTATGCATAAGCCCAGCGCGGTGATCCCGAGCACTTGCGCCAGCAACGACCGCGTGGGGACCGCCGGCGCGAGCGGTTGCCCGAATTGGTTTTGCGGTTGAAGACCAAAAGCCATAACGTCTTCTACTATCCCCTTTCCGCCTGCCAGGTTGCAGGGCCGGCGATATCCGTGCGGTAGGTCAGTGCGGCGCTCCCCAGGCGGCCGGCGAGCCCTTTGACGCTTTCGTAGGCTCGCAAACGGGCTTCGTCGAGGCTCTCGCCGAGCGCAGTAACGGTGAGCACGCGGCCGCCTCCGCTGCTTATGGTTCCGTCCACCAGCGTCGAGGCTCCCCAAAATGCCTGACAACCCTCCGGAAGCGACACGTCTGAGTTGAGACCGCGCAGCGGCGTGCTGCTGCGCGGGTAATCGCTGGTCGCGAGAACGACGCCGACGCACCGTTCGCGCGAGACGGTCGCGAGCGAAAGATCCATCGCACCCTGCGCGGCGGATTGCAGCAGCATAGCAAAATCTCCGCCGACGCGCGGCACGAGCACTTGGGTTTCGGGATCCCCAAAACGCGCGTTGAACTCGATGACGTGCGGTCCGTCGGCATTCCACATCAGCCCGCAATACAACACGCCAACGTACTCTTCTCCTTCTGCAAGGAGTCCTCGCAACAAGGGCGCGAGGATGCGCTCGCGCACCGTAGCGTCGAGATCGTCGGGAAAGCCGTCCGGCGGCGAGTAGGCGCCCATGCCGCCGGTATTCGGTCCGGTATCGCCGTCGCCGGCACGTTTGTAATCGCAGGCAGCGGCAAACGGAACGATCGCGCGCCCGTCGCAGATTGCAAAGAGGCTCACTTCGCGGCCGGCGATCGGCTTCTCGAGCAGCACGTCAAGCCCGCCCCCCGGGATCCTGCTGCTCTCGTACCACTCGGTTACGACGATGCGCGCCGCATCGGCGCTGGGCGTTACGACGACGCCCTTACCGGCGGCAAGTCCATCGGCTTTTACGACCACGCCGCCCCTCCACTGTGCCAGCGCGTTGCGGGCTGCGTCGAGCGAATGGACGACGACGGCCTTGGCCGTTGGAATACCGTGCCGTTCCATGAAGCGTTTTGCGAAGATCTTGCTCGACTCCAAGCGTCCGGCGGAACGGTTGGGACCGAAGACCGCAATCCCGGCCTCGCGCAGACGATCTCCAACGCCGGCGGCGATGGCCGTCTCCGGACCGAGGACGACCAAGTGAATGCCCTCTCGAAGCGCTCGATCCGCTAACCCCTTGCCATCGGTGGCGGAAATTTCCCAGTTAGCTCCTCGCGACGCCGTACCGGCATTCCCGGGCGCGGCAAAGATCGCTTCACAGGACGGCGATTGGGCGAGTCGCCAGGAGAGCGCATCTTCGCGCGCGCCGTTACCGACGACGAGGACGCGCACGTTCTACTCCCACTCGACGGTGGCCGGCGGTTTCGTCGTGATATCATAGGCCACCCGATTGACGCCGCGCACTTCATTGACGATCCGTGCCGACATTCGCTCCAAGAGCGAGTGCGGCAGACGCGCCCAATCGGCCGTCATGCCGTCCTCGCTGGTAATCGCTCTGATCGCCACGAGATT
>PMTY01000197.1 GCA_003167155.1 Candidatus Cybelea tumulisoli | reverse complement strand
AACTGGCGACGCGTCCACTTGGCAATTTCCAGCACCGCTTCAGGAAAGCTCTGCGCCGGGCGGTAGGGCCGATCGTTGGTGATGGCATCCAGCGTGTCCACGATGGACAGGATGCGGGAGCCGAGCGGGATGTTTTCGCCGGCCAGCTTGTCAGGATAGCCGGAGCCGTCCCAGCGCTCATGATGATGGCGCACCAGGCGCGCCGCGGGGCGCAGGAACGTAATGTTGTTGAGGATGCGTTCGCCGATCCAGGTGTGGCAGCGCAGCGCCTCCAGCGGCGAGGCGGGCAGCACGCCGGGATAATTCAGCAGGTCGGCGGGCAGTTCCAGCTTGCCGATGTCGTGGAAGATGCAGGCGTCTCTCAACAGCGGCAAAAGGCTCTCAGGGTAATTGACCACTTTGGCCAGGCAGTTTGCGTAGGCTGCCAGGCGCGCGGAATGAATGCGCGTGTCGGGCTCGCGCAGTTCCAGCGAGGCGAGCAAAGCGTTGGAAGTTTCCTCCTGCAAGCCGGCGAGCTGGCCTTCCACCGCGACGACGCGGGCGGCTCCGCGCGACGCGGCCTCAAAGCCGATCGCGCCGGTACCGGCGAAAAGATCCAAGACCGCGGCGCCATCGAGGCGACTCATCAAAATCGAAAAGAGCGATTCCTTGACGCGACCCGGCGTCGGGCGCACGTTCGTGCCCTTCGGCGAACGAAGCTTTCGGCTACCGAGCGAACCCCCGGTAATCCGCGGCACGCTGTTCTAAAACTCCTGGGGGGCGAGCGGCTGCAGTAAAGGCCGAATCCACGAGTCGTCGCCGAGCCACTCGTAGCGAATCGTGGAATACGGGACCGTGCCGTACGAAAGCAGCCGGTCGTGAAATTGCCGCAACGAAAATCCATCGCCCTCGCGGTCGCGCACGAGCCCCAACAGGGTTTCGATCTGCGTCTTCCCGACGAGATAATCGATGGCTTGCCCGGGACCCATCGCGAAGCGGGTTGCCTCGCCGCGCGCCGTCTCCGCATCGATGCCGGCGTTCTTTTCAAAGTAGGCAATCGCTTGCGGCAACGTCATCGCGCCGGTCGCCAAGCCCACATCGACGCCGATTCGAGTCGCGCGGTGGCGCATCAAGTGAATCACCTGCCGGCGAGCGCCGGGATCGTCTTCGTATAGGCCTTCGCGCATCAGCATCTCTTCACCGTAAAAGGCCCAGCCTTCCGCGAAGACGCCGTCGCCTTGCACGTGGCGGACGAAGTCCGGATTGTGATAGGCGTAGGTGAACTGCATGAAGTGCCCCGGGATCCCCTCGTGGCCGAGCAGCGGTAGAACCGACTGGCGCGCCTGCGTTACGAAAAAACTTTGATTTGTCGAGCTAAAATCCGGAACGAAATAGAAGCCCTGTGGATCGCTGGAAAACATCTGCGGCGGGTTCATGAATCCGCCGGGATAGGTCGCCGCCAGCGCTTTGGGAACTTCGACGATGTGAAACGGACCGATATACGGCGGGATGTCCACGATCTCGCGGGAGTTGATGAACGAGATCAGCCGCGCGAGGCTGCGCTCGTAGTAGGCCAGGAACGCCGCCTTCGAGGCAAATGCCGGCGGCGGCGAGGCCGGAGGCTCGTGGGCGTCGCGGCTCGCTTCCCAGGTTTCTAACGCGCGATCCCTCGCCAACTCCAGTCGGCCAATTTCAGCAACTTGCGCGGAGTTGAACGGCAGCAGCAAGACCCGTTTGAGATACCAATCGTACTGCTTGCGCCCCACCGCGAAGCCGCCCGCGGCAAAGCGGTTCATGTGCGCGTCGAGCCAGCTTCGATAGGCATGCAGGGCCCGCAGTGCGATTCCCCGTGCTTGGGCGAGATCGGCGCGGGTGGCGGGCGACGTATCTCGCGCGATTTCATCGAGCGTCGTCGTGTAAAGCGAGTCGCCGTCGCGAATATCCTCCGACGCAATCTGCGCGAACTCCCGAACCGGCTGCGTGAGATTCGCTCGTCCCTGATCGAGCACGCGGGGACATGCGCGCAGTCGCGCGATTGCCGCGCGCACGCGAACTTCATCGCCGGCATACTGGCGCTTTACGAGCGAGAAGATTCCGTTGCTGCACTCGCCTTCGTACACGCTAGGATTGCGTTGCAATCCTCGTAAAACGGTTCGCCCCCACCAGTCGGCCTCGATATTCGAGCGGATCAGGAGATAATCGACGCGCTCGTGCGCGGTCGCGCCGGGCGGCGGCTCGAGCGCGGCCAGTTCGTTGCGATACATACGCAGCTGCGTCATCTCCGCAGCTTGCACCGCCGGCGAATAATCTTCGAGCAGCGTATCGTA
Source organism: Candidatus Cybelea tumulisoli (assembly GCA_003167155.1). Classification (GTDB taxonomy): domain Bacteria; phylum Vulcanimicrobiota; class Vulcanimicrobiia; order Vulcanimicrobiales; family Vulcanimicrobiaceae; genus Cybelea; species Cybelea tumulisoli. The sequence continues at coordinate 12,904 of PMTY01000197.1, read as the reverse complement.
CGTGTGAATGCCGGCATCGGTTGCGGCCGACGGGCTCTCTTGCAAAGTCCACATGGTATAGCGTCGCTCGAGATCGACGAGCTTTCCTTGATAAGTGTCATCCTGAGCGGAGCCGAAGGAAGGCGCGGCTATCGCCGTGCAAACGACGAGGCAAGCGATGCACGCGAGAACTGCGCGGCCGATCACGATACGCGCACGCACTGCGGAACGATCGTCAGGAGCTCCGCGAGGGAGTGAATCGTATTGGTTGGCGGGGGCAAGTCATTGGGGTACTCGCGGCCTTCCCAGTCGATCCATACCGCCGCAAGGCCGGCATTCTGCGCTCCGGCAACGTCGTCGCGCGGGGAGTCTCCGACGTAGCAGGTTTGTCGTGCCTCCGTGCCCAGGGCGCGTAGCAGGCGCTCGAAGGCGATCGTGGCGGGCTTGCGCTCGCCGAGCTCGCTGCACACGAGAACCGGCCCGCGGAAACCTGCCTGCTCCGCTTTGCGCTTCTGCAAGGGATCCCAGCCATTCGTCAGCACGGCTACCAGGATTCCGCGTTTTTCCAGCTCTTCCATTGTCCGCTCGACTCCCGGGAGCGGTACCACGAAATCCGCGACGCTCTCGACCGCCATCTTCCGGAATGAGTCGACAAACCAATCGCCGCTCATCAAACCACGCTCTGCCGCGAAAAGACGCACCGCTTCGTCAACGGTGACCTCGCCGCTGCGCTGACGCGCCAGCAGGCGATCGACGGAATCAATTTCGTCGGCCAGCGTACCTAGGCTGCGGCCACCTCGCGACGCGACGCTGCGCAGCAGACGCAGAAAGCAGACGCGCTCGAGGTTATTGTCGATCGCCAGCGTGTGATCCAGATCGAATCCGATCCCGCGAAGCGCATCCATGGACTAGCGACCCGTCACTAACGCGGCCCCGGCCCCGTTACGACACGCACGAAGTCGCTCGGCCGAACGTACTTGGCCAAAGCAGATCGAACGCTCTCCTGCGTCGCACCGAGTTGCGCGCGTGCGTCGATGACGTTCTGATCGAGCGGCAAGTCGAGCGACGCATAGTTTAGCAGCTGCCCGGTAACGCCGTCGTAACTCGCCTCGCGGATCGGGACCTCGCCCATCAGCAAGGCTTTGGCGCGCAATAGCCGGTCGGACTCGATTGGGTCGCGCTGCAACTGCTCCAACACGGCTCGTATTTGTGACTCGGCCGGCACGATATTCTGTGGGTCGCAGCCGTATTCCAGACTGAACGTCCCTCGAGCCTTTCCGGCTGCGACCCGGCTCTCTATCGAGTACGCGTAGCCGTGAATTTCGCGCAAATCGTGGAAGAGCAGCGACGAGTAGAATCCACCGGTCAGGACGGTATTGGCGAGTTGAAGCTGAGCCCATGCGGGATCGGTGCGAACCAGAGCGAGCGTTTCCACCAGCCGGACCGAAGATTGCACGCGCCCCGTTGCCGGAACGACGAACTGACTCGGCGAGTTTTGAGGAACGGGCGGAAGATCGACGTTGGGCTTCGGTCCGGTGGCTTTCCAAGCGCCGAAGTACTTCTCAACGATTGCCTTCGCCGCGTCCGGCGTCGTATCGCCGATCACCACGATGGTTGCGAGGTCGGGACGATAGGCCGCTGCGAACCAGTCTTTCGCATCGGAAAGCGTCAGCGCACCGACGCTTGCCGGCGTCGCAACGCGCTGCTCGGGATCGTCCAGCGGGTAGAGCGCCCTATTTAAAGCGACCTCGGCCAGATGTTGCGGCGTGGTCATCTCTCCGGTAAGCTCACCGACAGTCTGTTGCTGTACTACTGAAAAATCCGGGGGTCGAAACGCCGGATGGAGCTCCTCGTCGGCCAGCAACTGCATTCCGCGATCAAAATGCGACGACAAGACGTCGAGTCCGAAGTCGGTTCCTGCCTCCGTCGACGCGGCGATCTTGTCGAACTCGGTCTGGAGACCGATTCGATCGTACGTCGTGGTGCCGTAGGGCAGCAACGCGGCCGTCACGTCGGCAACGCCTTCCTGCTTCGCCGGCTCTTGCATCTGCGCGTTGCCTTCAATCTGCCCGGCCACGACGACCGTGTGCGAAATGCTTTCGGGTTGCACGATCAGGCGAATGCCGTTGGCGAGCGTCGTGTCCGTCGGCGCGATCGTTTGCTGAGGCACGCTCAGGTTTTGGAGAACGCGTTGCGCCCAGCTTGGGAGCGGCTCGTGCGACGTTGGGGGGATCTCGTTATTCTCTTTGGCCAGCTGGCCGCCGGAGCTCATCGCGCCGCTATTTTGCGGGACGGCGTAGACCACGACCGCCCGCTGGTTGTCGACGTAGGTTCGCAGCACTCGGTTGACGCCGGCGACGCTGACTTGCTGATACTGCTCGATCATGTCGTCGGGCGATGAGAGGCCCTGTATGGCGACGGCTTGACTCCACTCCAAAGCCAGACCTTCGATCGAGTTCGCATTGAACTCGAGCTGCGAAATTTCGCGCAGCTTGGCAGCCTCAACGAGCTCCGGCGGGACTCCCGTCCGCTTGTAGCCTTCGAGGATCCCGCGCACTTCACGCTCCGCCGTCGCTGCCGGCACGCTGACCGGGACGGCGGCAAACGCAATTCCGAGGCCTACCTTAGGAAAGGCTTCCGCCTCAAAACCGGCGCCCAAAGCTTGTCCCGTATAGGCCATGCCGCCCAGGTTGCTGCGCGCACTCGAGAGCACGTCGCCCAATATCTGGCCGGTCGCATAATCGGAGCTGTCGTAGCCGGGAAAGCGATAGCCCAACGCTACCGCCGTATACGCTTGATCCGACTTATCGTGAAAGATCGCAGCTCGCAGCGGCTGCAGACGCACCGGCTCGCGCGCAGGAAGTTTGGCTGACGGGATATCGCCAAAGAGCCGGCGCACCTCGGCAACCGTCTGCGCGGGGTCGACGTCGCCGGCGATAATGTAGACGGCGTTGTTGGGGTGATACCAGGTATGGTAAAAGCGCAGCAACTGCGTGCTGTTCACCTTGTTGGCGAAATCGGCGACGGTTCCCAGCGTGTTCTTCGCGTATGGCGTGCCGCCGATGAGGCGACCCTGCATCTTTACAAAGAGCCGGTAGAACGCGTCGCTTTGATCCTGCTGCACCTCTTGGGTGATCGCCCCGCGTTCTTGGCCCCACAGCTTTTGCGACATCAGCAGTCCGGTTGCGCGCGACCGTTCGGCGCGCAGTGCGATGTCGAGATAGGCCGACGGAACGGTAAAATAATACTGGGTGACCGTCGTCGTGGTATCGGCATCGAAGTCGCCGCCAGTAATTCCAACCGCATCCATGAGCTGAGAGGACGAAAGCGTGGCGCTTCCGCGAAACATCATATGTTCGGTCGCGTGGGCGAGGCCCGGAATCCACTGCTCGTCGGAGCCGGCTTCGTAGTTGAGAACCGTCGTAACCACCGGCGCCAGCGTATTGCGCACGACGATCACCCGCAGACCGTTCGAGAGGGTCGCGCGGGCCACATCGGGCGCGGCTGCGCGCGCCCCGGCTCCCAGCACGGAAAAGAGCACGGCCGTCGCGGCCGCGATAAAAAGGCCCGGCTTATACATTGGCGGCGCTATTCGCGCCGCGGCCCGCGAACCCTCACGATGAAAGCAGCAGCGCGCGCGTGCTGGGCTGGGCCGCAAGCACCGCTCGGAGGCCTGTATGTTCCGGACGTGCCAGCGCCGGATCGCCTGCGACGATCTGCTCGGCGGCGGCTTTCGCGGCGCGATAAACGTCAATATCGCGTACCAAATCACCCAGGCGCAGGTCCGCCGCCCCCGATTGGATCGTTCCCGAAAGCTGGCCCGGGCCTCGCAGTCGCAAATCCTCGTCGGCGATCTCGAAGCCGTCGGTGGAGCGCGTCAGGATATCCAGCCGCTCGCTGCCGGTGTCGTCGGGATAGACGTAGATGCAAAACGACTTCGCGGCGCCTCGACCGACGCGTCCGCGTAACTGATGGAGCTGGGCCAGCCCGTAGCGATGCGCGTCCAGGACGACCATCACCGTTGCGTTGGCGACGTCGACGCCCACTTCAACGACCGTCGTCGAAACCAGCACGTCGAGCTCGCCGCGAACGAAGCCCGCCATAATCTGCTCCTTTTCGCGCGACGACAGGCGCCCGTGCAGCAAGCCTACCCGCAGATCGGCAAAGACATCGCGGCGCAGGCGCTCGGCCTCGGCGATCGCGCTCGTCAGCGCGTTCTCCCCTTCCTCGATCGCAGGCGCGACGATATAAGCCTGACGCCCGTCGGCAACGTTCTTCCGAACAAAGTCGTAGACCCGGCTCAAGCGGCTCGTGCGAACCGCAAACGTTTCGATCGGAGTGCGCCCGGGTGGCAACTCGTCGATCACCGAGATGTCGAGGTCGGCGTAGACCGACTGCGCGAGCGTTCGTGGAATCGGCGTCGCCGTCATGTGAAGCGTGTGCGGTGACGAGCCTTTGCCGCGCAACCGCGCCCGTTGTTCGACGCCGAAACGATGCTGTTCGTCAATGACGACCAGGCCGAGCCGCCCAAAGTCGACGCCTTCGGTAAGCAACGCGTGCGTGCCGACGGCCAACGACGCTTCGCCGCTGGAGAGCTTTTCGAGCGCGCCCCGGCGTGACCGCGCGCTTTGGCTGCCGAAGACCGCTTCGACCCCGAGGCCGAACGGTTGCAGCAACGGGGCAAGTTTGCTTGAGTGCTGCCATGCCAGCAGCTCGGTGGGTGCCATCAAAGCCGATTGCAAACCGTTTGCGGCCGCCGCCAGAACGGCCGCCGCCGCAACCAGCGTCTTACCGCTGCCGACGTCGCCCTGCAAGAGCCGGTTCATCGGGACGTCGCGCCTCAAGTCGTTCCAAATTTCCCGGATCACCCGGCGCTGCGCGCCGGTCAACGCAAAAGGCAGCGTCGCCTCGATGCGCTCCAACAAGTCCGCTGAAACCTCGAACACCGGCGCGTCGTGATCGCTTTCGCGCTCGGCGCGCCGCAGTTGCGCGCCCGTCGCCAAGGCGAGAAACTCGGCGAACACGAAGCGCTCGCGCGCGCGCTCCGATTCGTGCGGGGTCTGGGGCGCGTGGACTGCGCGATAGGCTTCGCGGATCGAGCCGTATCCCCGTTGCGCTGCAAGGGCCGGCGGCAACGGATCGGGCGGAGCGAGCTCTAGCAGATCCGAGAGGTTCTTTTTCACGACCATCGCGATCTTGCGGGTGGCAAGTTCCTTGCTCGCGCGATAGACCGGGACGAGCTCACCCCGATAGGCTTCGTTCTCGCCGAGCACTTCGTAGTGCCCGACGCTTACGACCGGTCCGGAGAAGATTCGTTCGACGCGCCCGCGCACCATGAGCCGCATTCCTTCATGAAAGCGTCCGACGACGTAACGATTGCGTCCGATCCATTTTGCGGTGAACAGACCCCCGGCAGCGTCGCGCAGCTGCAGCTCCACGATCTCGAGGCCGCGCACCCGCCGTTCCTTGACCGCAACGACGTGCCCCACGGCGTTCGCCTCACCGCCCGTCTCACCCAATCGCGCGGCCGGCATAGGGAAGCGCAAGTCGTCGTAGCGGAATGGCAGGTAGTCCAGCAGCGCTTCGGCCGTATCGATGCCTAATTCATGGAAGAGCGCCGCGCTCTTCGGCCCGACGCCGCTCAGTTCGGCAATATCCACGCGTGGCGCGTCCTGCGCGATCATGCCGGTGCACTGAGCCGCTGCAACGCGGCATAAGCTTTTCGCACTTCGGGCGTTTCGACGCCGTAACGCTCGCCCAACTCACACACCGCTCCCAAGATCGGATCGACCTCCAGGGACCGCCGATGCTCGAAGTCTTGCAACATCGAGGTCTTCACGTTGTCTAGGCGAGCCGCATACGCGATTCGCGCGTCGACGTCCACGTCGCCCACAACGCCCATGGCCTGCCCGACTCGCAGCGCCTCCGTCATGAGCCGCCGAACCTCCTCACGTGCCTGCACGTCTTCCAGCATCGGCTTGATCGTCATCTTCCGCAAGACGCTAACCGTGTTGAGCCCGGCGTTGTTCACGAGCTTTAGCCAGACCGTCTGACGAATCTGGGGATCCGCCTCGGCAGCCAGCCCCGCGTGCTTGAGGAGCTGCACCAACTCCGCAGTACGATCGCCGCAACCACAACCGGGGTCGCCGAACACGTAGCGCAGCCCGCCGCTCTGCCGAATGCGACCCGGCGCGACGATCTCTCCGGAAACGTGCACGACCGAGCCGATCACCTGCGTATCTGGGAAAAGATCCCCAATTGTTCCCTCCCGATCGACGCTGCGTAGCGGCGGCTCGCGCACGTACCAGAACGGGACGCCGTTCTGCATCGTTACGACGGGCGTATCGGTGCCCGCAAACGGCGCGATCTGCTTCAGCAGCGACGGCCACTGATGCGCCTTGAACGCAAGCAACAGGAAATCAAAGGCGCCGAGCGTTCGCAGGTCGTCGCTGACCATAACCGGCGCGGAGAAGGCCCCCAGGTCGCTCTCAACGCTCAAGCCGTCGCGGCGAATTGCTGCGGCGTGCTCGCCACGCGCCACGATTGCTACCGGGATGCCTGCCCGGGCAAGCGCAGCGGCGAGGAAGCCGCCGATCGCGCCGGCCCCCACGACCGCGATCCGCTTCACTGGGGATCGCTAAAGGCGACGGGCAGATTCGAACTGCCGAATGGGGCTTTTGCAGAGCCCTGCCTTACCACTTGGCTACGTCGCCTCGATGTCTGATGGAGCGGGTAGTGGGAATCGAATCTTAAAGCCGATGCAAATGAGAATACAAGGGAAGGCCGCCGGCGGATGCGCTTTTCTCTCGAACGCCTACTTTCCTGGCCTATTCACGAGAGCGGGGCAACCAGGCAACGCCCAAGACGCCTTCGCTCACGGAGAGACCGCTGGTGAAGCTGAACGCGTACGTGATGTGCTCCGGCTTATACTTGTAAAGATCGATCGCGCCGTTGGTGTTGTCGGCCGCGGCGAGGTAGGTGCTGGTAGAGTTCAGGTGTGCGTAGACGGAGTAGTTATGCATCGCCCACGGGCCGCTGAGAACGTTACAGCCGGATTCGCAGCCTTTATAAACCCAGATATGACCCTCGTCCTCGGAGACGATATAGCCGGTTTTGTCGATATCAAGACCGCCGTAGTAGTTGTTCGAGAACCCAGACTGGACGACGCCCCCTCCGGTGCAGTTTGCGAAGTAGACTAGCTCCGCGCCACCTGAGGAGTTAACCGCCGAGGCCCAGCAGTCGCCATTGTTTGCCATCGCAACGCCGCCGACGTAGGCCATGCTCGAGTTCGTGAGATTCTGCGTGCAGCCGCTGTGGACCGTGCAGACCGCGATGCTGCCGGCTCCGCCGTTGACGCTGCTGAAGTCGGTGATATTTGCGACGGCGATCTTCCCGCTAAGGGCGTTGTTGCTAGCGGCATCGACCGGCTCGCCGTAGGGATCGGGAATTGCCGCGGCCTGCGCCGCGCACCAGCCAGGGCCGTAGATGAGAATCGAGTCGGTCCCGCTGTCAGGATCGATCAAATCCTTATGCGCGTCGGTGGCGATGTTGTGTGGGCCCTTAACGCCGGCGACGGTGCAGTTGGGTCCAGAGTTAGCATGGTTTTCGCTTGGGTAGGCGTACCCCAAGATATTCGCGTTAGAATTCTCACTCACGTAGATATGGGTGAGTCCGGGCACCGGGACACGCGCCAGTGCGATGCTGCCCGGCAGCGCGGACGGCGAGGCCTGCGGACCGGCGGAGCACCCGGCTAGAAGGCCCGCGGCAATCGTGACGCACAGCGGTCTCGATAAGAAACCCATATTGCAGATTCTCCTCACGGCAAAGGCGGAGACCGCACCGGCAGCCGCTCGGCCGCCCGTGAGGTGCTCTGCCAAACGGGAAAAAGCCTTCGGTTGCGATTCTTTTTCGTAAAGTTGGAGCGGGTAGTGGGAATCGAACCCACGCATCGACCTTGGGAAGGTCACAGGCTGCCATTACATCATACCCGCGTCAGGCGACGCTTCCGCTTCGAGCATCCGCTCACTGCGTCCTCGGGTCCGGCACCGCGCGCCTACGAGATGACGTTGATCGAACGCGCCAGCACGATCGCGACGGTGATCAGCGAGATCAGCGCCTCCACGGTCATAAGCGCTTTAGCCCAGCGGGTCAACGGCATGACGTCGGCCGGGCTAAAGGCCGTCGAATCGGTGAACGAGAGATAGAGATAATCGTAGAATTGCGGCTTCCAATTTGCATCGATGCACGGCGGCGTCGCCTTGCCTGCGATGGCCATCTGCATTTGCGGAAAGAGAAAGTCCGCGTTCTCAACGTCCGTCGCCGCTTCGGCCTGCGCGCGCATCTCGGGGCCGTTCCCGTCGAGCTCCCAGTACCAGAGCGCGAAGACGAGGATGTTCGTGAGCCAGATCTGCAGGCCGGTACGCAACAGCTGTGCAGCGGAGTGCGCTTGTCCTCTCTCGGGGTGAAAGAGTGACGAGACCAACAGCAGCACCGAGGCGAGATTGAAGAAATTTACGATCGCGATCAGCAAGATGCTGGCGAAACGAATGCGGCGAGTATCGCCGTGCCGGCGTGGCGCGAGGATCAGGAGCGGCACCAGTATCAGCAAGACCAACAAAGGCGCCACCCACACCGGGCCGATCGTCAAGCGCGGAGGAAGCGTGATATAGAGCGCTACCGCTCCCAAGACGGCCAGGGAGGCGTGCCATCGCGGCTCCGCACGCACCTGAACCTTTCGCTCCCGCATGAGTACGCACCGTTCGCTCGGCCCGCATGCGCAACCCGCCGTTTCCCGCGAGCATTATGAGGCGCATGCCTACCGATTTTCGCGATGGAAAGACCTTTCCGCGCCGCGGCCGAGAGCCAATCGGCGATGCTCTCTGGCTGCTGCGACTCTCCGATAAAGCCCGCGCCCACCTCGCCGGAACCATTTACGATTACGTCTATCCATGCCCGATGGACCAAGGTGTCATGGAGCGATGGAAGGTTACTCGCAAGGAGTTCGAAGAGGCCTTGGGACGGTATCCGACCGACGACGAGCTTCATACCTGGCTCCGCGATCGCGTAGCTCCGCAAGACATACGCGGAGCCAACGACTGGCTGCTTAAGGAGCGCAGCGAGAACCTCGATCGTCAGGATGCCGAAGAGGCCGCTGCCGTGGAACAGCGTTAATGGGCTCGATGATCGAGTTCGTTCGCCCCGACGGAAAGACGGCGCCGGCGTACTTTGCGCCGGCCTCAAAGCAATCGCCGGGGGTCGTCCTTTTTGAAGAGTGGTGGGGGCTCGACGAACGCATCAAAGCTACGGCCGATCGCCTTGCGTCGCACGACTTTAACGTCGTCGTGCCGGATCTGTATCGCGGCCGTCACGCCGCAACCCCCGACGAAGCAAATCATTTGATGGAGGGACTCGACTTTAGCGACGCCGCCACGCAAGACGCCGCCGGCGCCGCGCGATTTCTGCGCGAGCGAGGCGCCAAGCACGTCGGCGTCATGGGATTCTGCATGGGCGGCGCCTTAGCGATGCTGGCCGTGATACACGGCCGCGAGTTTGACGCGGCCAGCACCTGGTACGGCTATCCTCCGCCGGAGGCGGCCGATCCAGGCAGTATCACGGTCCCGCTTCAAGGGCATTGGGCTCTTGACGACGGTCACTTCACGATTGACGGCGTGGACGCCATCGAAAAGAAGCTCAAAGCGGGCAATGTCGAGTACGAGTTTCATCGCTACGATGCAAAGCACGGTTTTTACAACTCGGGCGAACCCGGCAAGGGAGGCCTGGGGCACTATCATTCGGAGCACGCCGAAACGGCCTGGCAGCGTACGACCGAGTTCTTCGACCGCACGCTACGATAGTGGTCAACGACCCTCCTGTCCATTCAGGTAGGACAGCGCAGAAAGCAGTCGAGCGCGATCTTCTTCGAATAGGCCGATGGCCGTGTTGCAAGCATTGCAGAGGAGGCCACGCACTTTACCCGTTCGGTGGGCGTGGTCGACGTCGAGGTGCTGCAGAAATATCGCGTCGTCGTGAGCATGCTTTGCTTTCGTGCAATCTTGCCAGCGCTTTAAGCAGATCGCACACCGACCCGCCTGCAGATGAAGTAACTCTTGCAGCAACTCGATCGAAAGACCGTACTTTCGCATCACGTACGACTCCCGCTGTTTCCTGCGGCGCGTTGCGCTCCGATGGCAGTACTCGCGGCCTCGCCGATTGTGGCAGACAAGACAGCGCGAGGCTCCGCTCTTTAGAATCGCCTTCGACGTCCCGCATTTTCCGCAATCCCGCAAACGCTGCCTCGCCACAAGATGCTGCATAACATTAACAAGTGCCATCTGGATGGCACTCCGTGGCTGCTTCGGCGGACGGGAAAAGAGGCCCGGATAAACCAGGCCTCTCTTCACTTGGTGCCAAGGGCGCGAATCGAACGCGCGACACCGCGCTTTTCAGGCGCGTGCTCTACCGACTGAGCTACCTTGGCGCACCGATTTGCGAGCGCACCGCATGTTCTTCGATTTCATTCGTTGAACTGCGATGCGCTCGTGACGCTGGCGACGCTGATGGGGCTCGAACCCACGACCTTCGCCGTGACAGGGCGACGCTCTAACCAACTGAGCTACAGCGCCAGAAACGACCGCCAACTCCGGAGATGGTGGGCACGGTTGGGATTGAACCAACGACCCCCCGCGTGTGAAGCGGATGCTCTCCCACTGAGCTACGCGCCCGTGCCGGTCACGGCTCTTTGGAGAAAGACGTGACGTGACCCTTCCCGCCATCGTTATCGCTGCCGTGTTGGCGGCGGCCACGTCCGTTCACTTTCCGGTATCGACCAACGATCCTCAAGCGCAGGCCGCGATCGATCGTGGTCTCTTCCTTTATTACGCGTATAACGGCGACGGCGCCGCACGGTCGTTTTCCGAGGCGGCGTCGCGGGAGCCGGGCCTGGCGGTGGCCTTCTGGGGAATCGCCCTGGCCGCGGGTCCCGACCTCAACACGCCGCTGACGGCGGCGCAGTTCGCCGTCGCGCAACGCGCCAGCCGGCATGCCGTCGAGCTTTCTGCCGGCGCATCCGAGCGGGAGCGCAGCTTCGTCGCGATCATGGCGCGGCGCTACGCGGGCACGTTCAAGGATTGGAATGCGGACGACGACGCCTATCGGCAAGCGATGACGTCTTTTGCGCAATCGTCGCACGACGAGAACGCAGAGCTCTTAGCGGCCGAAGCGCTGCTGGAACACGGCGGACTCTCCTGGGAGAACGGCCAGCTGTCCACCGGCGAATCGCGGACGGCGCTGGAACTCGTTGCGGCCGTGCTACGCGACGATCCGTCGAACGTGATGGCCAACCATTTGTGCATTCATCTCTACGATCTAGCGTCGGATCGACTTCCCGCATTGCCATGCGCCCAACGCCTCGACGCGGCGATGTTTCCGGCACAAGCGGAACATCTCGCGCACATGCCGGCGCACTACTGGATCGAAACTGGAGGGTACCGCGCCGCGCTGGCCTCGAGTGAGCGCGCCTACGCACTTCTCCTCCAGCTCGAAGGCACAAACGACGACGCAGAACACGTGCGTCGCTATCTGAAACACGACATCGCCGTCGGTTACTCCGCCGCGATGATGTTGGGAAACTACGCGACAGCGCAGGTGTGGTCCGCGCGTATGGATATCGCCTACGACACGAGCTTCGATGCGGTCACCGCGCTTCGTTTCGGCCGCTACTCCGAGGCTTACGCCGCGCCGGACTCCGCTTACGGCAATCCGGCCGTGCGAGGACTTGCGGCGCTGCATCTTGGCCGCGACAAGGAGGCCGACGCGATCGCGAAGCCCATGATCGCTAAACCTCCCTCAGCCGGCTATCTTCCGCAGCTCTTCCTTGCCCGCGAAGCCGAAGCAAGTGGACGGTTCGGCGAAGCGGGCACCTGGATCGCGGATGCGGCCCGGAATCAACACGCCGACTTTACCGGCGAACTCATTCCGNNGCCTTCACGCGAACGCTCGCGCTTTATCCGAACGATCCGCGCGCGCTCTTCGGTTTAGCCTCCGCGCTTGCGGCAGACGGTCAGAATGCCGCCGCAGCGGCGAGCCGCTCCCGCTTTATGCGAGAGTGGGACGGCGCCGACACGGGCCTTGCCGGCGCCGATCTCCCTTGAACGCTAACCGCTTTCGCCATTCTGTAGAGCGCGCGCGAGCGCGGCCAGCGCGTCGCTGATCGCCTGAGCTGCATCGGCGATGCGAATGCGAACCCTTCTACTTCGTCCGGTTGCGGCACGGAAGGGACGAAACCCGGCGATGCGAACCTGGCATAGCGGACGCCACCACGGCGTTGGGGCGGTTAGCTCAGTGGGAGAGCGCTTCCTTGACACGGAAGAGGTCATAAGTTCAATCCTTATACCGCCCACCATGAAAAGCCATATGAGATAAGGGTTTCTCAGGCTGTACAGGCCTCCGCCCCCTTCGCCAAAGCGCTACCACAGCCTAGTCCACAGCCTATCTTGCAAAATCCTCACTTCGGCGAAGGCCGCGCCGTGCGGGGGCTGAGGGCCTTATCGACGGCGGCTGTCGCCATACGCTGAAGGTCCCCCGTAACGTGCTGATACAGCCGAGCAGTGATCGCAGGGCTCGCGTGACCAAGGGCCTCCTGCGCGACCTTTGTGGCGACGCCCCGTTCCAGCGCAACCGTTGCAAAGGTATGGCGCAACGCATGAAACGGAATGTCGGGGAGCTTGGCGGTCTCCAAGAGCGGCTTAAAGTGTCGCTGGCGGAGTGCCGACGCGCTGACGAAGGTCCCTTCGTAGGTTGTAAACACATAGGGCGACTCGTGACCCTCCCGCTCTGCAGCTGCCTTACGTTGGCGCAGCGCATCGAGCGTGAGCTTGCCGAGAGTGAGCTTGCGCCGTGCCGTCGTCGTCTTGCCCTCAGAGAGCGT
>PMTY01000112.1 GCA_003167155.1 Candidatus Cybelea tumulisoli | reverse complement strand
GGTCGCAAACGTACCGTATTGCGCCTGAGTACCCGTCACGAATGCCCAAAGCGCATCCCCGATGCGCAGCGGATTGAATGCCTGCGCGAAATAACCGGGCGTGTGAAACTGGCTGCCCGTCAACTCCAACGCAAGACCGTGCAGCGTGCGCGGGTCGTTGTAGTTCCAGAAGATGCCGCCGTTGACGCCTTGCAATCCGACCGTCGGATCCATGCCATGCGCGACGACGTACGCCGACCGCAACGGCAAATATAAATAGAGCGCCAAGCCCCCCAGCATCAGCGCGAGCGAAATCCCGGCAAGCCGCAACGACGGCTTGCGCACGGCGACCAGCGTGCCGATCAGCAACCCCGGCAGCAGCCAGAGCGCGTTGGGATGCGCGGCCATCGCGAGCCCGCAGAGCGTAAAGGCGCCGGCAAACCACCGCGCCTCTCCAGTGCGCATCCATCGCAGGAAGGCGTAGATCGCGATCGCTTCGCATGCGACGGCAAGATCCTGCGCCTCCGCGCGCGCTGCGTGCGCCCACACGTCTTGCGTGAAGGCAAACCAGAGCGTGGCAAAGAGCGCGATCCATCGGCCCGCGCCGATCTCGCGCGCGACCGCGTACCCGGCAAGCGCCGTTATCGCAATTGCAACGCCACTCATCGCATTCATCCGAAAGGCGACCGAACCAATCAGAACGATATGCGACCAGACGTATCCCACCAGGGTGTAGAACGGAAAACCGGTCGGATGCGCGATTCCTAAGATATACGGGACGCCTTGAAGTTCGGCCGTATCCCACGACCCCGGCTCGACCGACGCGCTCGCGACGTACGCCGCCGCCGGAATTACGAAAGCCGCGAAACGCGGCAGGGCCGCGAGCCGCGGTCGGTTCACGCCAGCGTTGGCAGCGGAAGTGACGGACGTGTCGAGAGATCGGGCCGCACCTCTTGGAATCCCGCCAGCGCGCCGTCCATAAGCGCGAGCGCGAGATCGAGCTGCGGATCCTTTCCGTCGCGAAAATCGTGCGGCGCGATGTCGACGTCGTAATCGGGATCGGCTCCGCGATTTTCGACGCTCCAGCCGACGTCCACGAACCAGAAGGAAAACTCCGGCTGCGTCGTGAGCGTTCCGTCGACGAGGTGGTGGTAGGGATCGATCCCGATGACGCCGCCCCACGTGCGCTTTCCGACCAGCGGCCCGAGCTTGTAGAGCTTGAAGCAGTGGCTGAAGATGTCGCCGTCGGAGCCTGCGAACTGGTTGGTCAGCGCGACCATCGGACCGTTTACCGACTCGGGCGGATAGGGTTGCGGAGCGCCGTACCGCGGGATATCGTAGCCGACGCGCTTGCGGGCGAGCTTCTCGAGCAGCAACGGCGAAACGTGGCCGCCGCGATTATAGCGCACGTCCACGATCAAGCCTTTGCGATCGAACTCGCTCAAATAGCCGCGATGAAACTCGGAGAACCCCCACGGCCCCATGTCGGGAATGTGAAGGTAGCCGACGCGTTCGCCGGTTCGCTCGTGCACGAGCCGCCGGTTCTCGTCCACCCACGCGCGATAGCGCAGGGCCGCTTCGCTCGCGAGCGCCTTGACCAGCACCGTTCGCTCCTCGCCTTTGCGCGAACGCAACGTCACGGACGTGTCGCGGCTCGATGCATTGACGAGCAACCGGCCCGGAGTAACCTCGCGCGACAGGCGCTTTGCGCCGATGGCGACGATGCAATCGCCTTCGTGAACGTCCAAACCCGGCTCCGCCAGCGGCGAATCGCTCTCGCGATTCCACGAGTCGCCCCGATAGATGCGCTCGATGCAGTAGCCGCCGCGCTCCTCGTCCCAGCGCAGATCCGCTCCCAAGAAACCGCGTTGATATTGTGGTGGCTCGCGATAGTCGCCGCCCCATTCGTAGGCGTGCGACGTACCCAGCTCGCCCTGCATCTCCCAAATGAGGTCGGAGAGTTCGGTGCGCGTGCGCACGCGCGGCAACACCGCGGCGTAGCGATCGAAGACGCGATCCCAGTCGATGTCGCTCATGTCCTCGACCCAGAACTGTTCGGTCTGAAGCCGCCACGCTTCGCGATACATCTGCGCCCATTCATCGCGTGGAACGATTTCGACGCTGGCACGATCGACGTCTATCCACCCGCTTCTACGGCCCGGCTCGGTCGGCGGCTTCTGCTCTTCACCCTCCTCGGGCAGATCGCCGAGCGCGTCGATCGCGCGCAACCGATCGCTGGAGCGATAAGTCAGCGTTCGCCCGTCGGCGCCGAGTTGAATCTCGTCGCACTCGTTGGCGATCGTTGCCAAGCGCTGCTGCTCGAAGTCGTAGGCTATGAGCGTTCCGTGATCTTCCTTTTCGAGATCCTCGCGCCGAGCCGGCTTAATTCCCTTGACCGCAAAGAGCGTGAAGAGGACGCGTTGTGGAGCCGCGACGATCTGTTGGTAATCGCCTTCGTCGACCGGAAAGCCGAGCACGCGCCCTTGAATTCCATCGAAGTCGATCTGCACGTCGGACGGCTTCTGCGGTTTGCCGTTCTTCGCGCGCCCATGATCGTGTTCGCGATCCTGGTGAATCGGTTTTGGCTTCGGCACGAACGGCGAGGGCACGTCGTTGCGCAGCGTCACCACGAACGGCCGGCTCGCCTGAGGGAAGCTCAAGTCGAACTGCAGCGCATCGTAGACCGGATTGAAGTCGCGCGTCGAAATGAAGTAGAGATAGTTGCCTTCCGGATCCCAGACCGGCGACTGATCCGCCCGCAACGGCGAGGTAACGTCGTGGATCTTTCCCGAGCGAACCTTGACGACGCGAATGATCGACGTGCCCTGCGCCGGCGACCAAACATAGGCCAAGTATCGTCCGTCGGGCGAAAAGGCCAAGCCTTCGATGCGATGCGACGGGCAGGTGTCGAGTACGCGAACCTTTCCATCGTCGAGGTCCGCGACGCACAGCTCGTGGCGGTGATTCGCAAAGGCGACAACGTCGTTGGTCGGCGAGCAGACCATGTCGGTCACACGGCCGATGTCTCCGCTGGTGACCAAGCGCGGCTCACCCGACGCATCCGCACGGTACAGCGCAATCTGCTCGTAGCCGTTGATGTCGGTGACCGAAGCGAGCCGCTCGCCGTCGTTTAGCCACCGCGTGAGGCGGCTGCGCGCTTTGCTCCCCACGCCGTGGCGGATGACGGCCCCCTCGAAAAACGGCATCGTAAACGTCTGACCGCGCGAATCGAAGGCAACTTGCGTCCCCTCCGGGTTAGGCCTGAACTGCTCAAGGGACTCCGCCGCGTTCTCGAACCGGCGCGCGAGCTGCGGCGCCGTGGAGTGCGTCTCGACCTCGACCCGCGAGACGCTCCCGCTTGCGATATCGAACAGCTTGATATCTCCGCCCGCGGCATAGACGATGCGCCGCCCATCGGTGGCTGGAAAGCGCGCGTAGTACTCGCTCTCGTTGGTGTGGCGGCGTATGTCGCTTCCGTCGAGCGCGCACGAATAGATGTTGCCGATGCCTTCGTGATCGGCTAAGAAATAGATACGGTCTCCGATCCACATTGGCCAGCAGGGATTCCCGTCAGGTAACGGCAGGCAAACGAACTGGTCAGAGTCCTGCGCTTGCACCCAAATCTCACCCGACGTGCCCCCGCGATAGCGCTTCCAACGCGCCGGATCGGCCGAGTTGCGGCCGATGGCAAGCCGTCCATCCGGCCCGTACGAGATGACCCGCCCGTGCCCGAGGCCAAGCTCTCGCGGGTCGCCGCCATCACGCGCGATGGTAAACGGCCGAGTCTCGCCTTCGTACCACGTCGTCGGGTTTCCGACGAAGAAAATCTCCGTTCCATCGTGGCTCCATCCGATGGTCGAGGCCATCGTCGCGCCCAGGAAGGTCAGACGGCGAGGTTCACCGCCGCGCGCCGGCATGACGTACAGCTCGGGGTTTCCTTCATCGGTCGAGACGAACGCAATCCATTCGCCGTCGGGCGAAATCCGGGGAAACGAACAGGTGCCAAAACTCACCGTGAGCCGAATGGCGTCACCGCCTTGCGCCGAGGCGCTCCACAGGTCATCCTCGCAGACATAAACTATGCGGTCGCCTGCTATAGACGGATAGCGGTAGTAGCCCTGGTTCATGCTGAGAAGCTTGGCGACAGAGTATCCGGCTCCCCTTATTTCGGGGCATGCGGCATGGCGCCGCCGGTCACGTGCAACAGCCGGCCGAGCGTTGCGTTGAGCTCGGCTGCGTTTTCAATTTGTACGAGCATCGGGACCAAGGTTGGGGTGCGCGAGCGCGCCTCGAAGGGTTCGATCGGTCCGTTCCAGGCAAACTGGGTCGCCGAATCGCCCGCCAAGCTGCGAAAAAAGAGTTCGGCCCCCAGCGCGTTCGCCCAGCCGAACTCGGGGCGGGTGTAGCGCCAATATCCGTCGGGATAGAAACTCTCGTGAATCAAGCCGCTCTCGCCGTCGGTTTCGGCCAGCGTCGTGATCGCGTCGGCCACCTCCGACGACGAGGTTGACGTGAGGGCGCGACCGATGATACCCAGCGGCCACACATACCCGTACGGCGTGTGCGGGCTGCCGAGTCCCTGTGCGTACCGTCCCGAGAAGAAGAACGGATTGTCCATGCTGAGCGTGAACTTTCGCGTGGCCAAATAGGTCGGATCGAATGCCGAGCACCAATCGATATACGGCAATGTCGTGAGGTTCGGGATGTTGGCATCGTCCATGAGGTTATAGCGCCCATAGCCGTCGGTTTCATAGGCGTACATCCAAGCGTGACGGCGCGTGTCGAAGTAGCGCCCGTACCGCTCGACGCCGACTTGGACGCTCGCTCCCAGCGCTCGCGCTCGACTGGCGAGCCCGGTATCGCCATAACCGTCGAGCGCGAGCGGTTCGATGTCGCGCAAAGCGACCACGGCCATCGCGTTTTGCGGAATGTTGAACCGGTATTGCACCGGATCGTCTGAAGGGCGGAAGGCGCCCCAAATCAGGCCGGTGCCGGCGCTGTAGGCTTCGTTTGTATACACGTGATAGGGATAAACGTAGTGGCTGCAGGTTCTGTGGCGCTGTTCGCAGGCGTAGGCGGCGACGATAGTTTGCAACGCGCGGTGCAGATCGGGCGTGAAGACGGTCCGATCCCGTGTCGCGCGCCAGTAGACCCACGCGAGGATCACCGTCCACGCCGGCGAGTCCACCTCCCATTTTCGCTCCCACACGTGATAGTCGGCGTCGAGCGCGTTGGCATAGGGATCCGTCAGCACGTTGCGCGCGTTACGCTCGATGACACCCGCGAACCGGGCGCGCAGGACCGGATAAACGGCTTGATAGCGAATGTAGGGAATCGTCTGAGCGGACGAGTCGCGCAGCCACATTGCCGGAATGTCCCCGGTCTGCACGTACGTCGTCGCGTCGTCCTCGAGGAAGAAGTCGCGCAGCAGCGTGTGAAAGAGCTGCGCGGTTTCAATGGCGCGCGTGCGCCGGCCGGTCATCGGGACGACGAGCGTCTGCCCGCCGATCCGGCCGGGGAGTAGATACGAAAGGGCGGCGATCGCGCAGAGGATTGCGAGTGAGCGTGCAACGAGTGACCGCACTATGGAGGGGATGGCTTCGCGCAGGGAAGGTCCGTTCTTGCCGCGAGCCGCAAACAGGCTTCCACGGTGACGGACGACGCATTGTTGCGCGATTTCGAAATGCACAAGCCGCGCGCGCTCGCGCGGGCGATTTCGTGCGCGGAATCGGGCCGCGGTGGCGATATCGTCCGTGCGCTCTATTCAAAAACGGGGCGTGCCGTTACGATCGGACTCACCGGACCTCCGGGCGTCGGGAAGTCGACGTTGGCATCGGCGCTCGTTCGCAAAGCGCGCGGACTCGGCAAGAGCGTCGGCGTGATCTCCGTCGATCCGAGCTCGCCGTTCTCGCACGGGGCGCTGCTCGGCGATCGGATCCGTCTCGTGGAGCACTTCACCGACGAAGCGGTATTCATTCGCTCGATGGCTAGCCGAGGGCACCTCGGCGGGCTGGCCGGCGCGACCGCCGATGCCGTCTCACTGATGGATGCCTTTGGCTTCGACGTCATTTTGATCGAAACGGTGGGCGTCGGTCAGAGCGAGATTGCGATCGCCGAGCTTGCGCAAACAACGGTTGTCGCCCTGCAGCCCGGGAGCGGCGATTCGATTCAGGTGCTCAAAGCCGGCATCATGGAGATCGCCGACGTCTTCGTCGTCAACAAAGCCGATCACCCGATGGCCAATCAGCTCCGCCGCGAGATTCGCTCGGCGATGGAGATGCTGCAATGGGACGGCTGGGTCCCCGAGCTGGTGGCGACGCAGGCGCTCGCCGGCGAAGGAATCGAGCAGCTCTGGGCGGCGATCGAGCGTCACATGGCCTATCTCAACGAGACTGGCGAGATCGAAGGGCGCCGGCGCGACGCGTTCGTGCACCAGGTGCGGCAACTGGCGATGGGACGCATCGAACGGCGTCTCGATCGTGTGCTCGAGAGCGAAAGTTCCACCGGCATCGATCCGTACGCCGCGGCCGAACGCGTTATCTCCAAGCTCGGCCTCTAGGTCGCTTGCTTGGGGAGAATCGAGCATTTGCGTCGAAAAGCTGGGCCGCCATGGCTAAGATGATTGATCGACCCAGCGGGCTGGGTGCGCAGCCTACTCCGGCGTTCGAGGAGCAGCGCCGGCGCTGGGAAGCAGCGTCGGCAAAAGGACGGTCGCGAAAGGATCCCGGCTCGGGGGCCGTCGACCGCACGATCTCCGACGTTCCGCTAAAAGTCGTGTACGCCCCGGAGGACGTCGCCGCCCTCGACCTTGCCGAAGATCTTGCCTGGCCTGGCGAGTACCCATACACCCGCGGCATCCATCCCAACGGGTATCGCGATCGCCTCTGGACGATGCGCCAGTTTGCCGGATTCGGCACGGCTGCTCAAACCAACGAGCGGTATCATTTCTTGCTCGCGCACGGCCAGCACGGGCTTTCGGTTGCCTTTGATATGCCGACGCTCATGGGTTACGACTCCGACGCGCCGCAATCGCGCGGCGAGGTGGGAAAGTGCGGCGTCGCGATCGATTCGCTCGTCGACATGGAAGTGCTCTTCGACGGCATCGACATGGGCGACATCACGAGTTCGATGACGATCAACGGCCCTGCCTGCATCGCATTGGCGCAATATATCGCCGCTGCCGAGAAGAAGGGAATCCCGCGCGCGAAACTGGGCGGAACGCTCCAAGCCGATATCCTCAAAGAGTATATCGCGCAGAAAGAGTGGATCTTTCCGCCGCGCCCGCACATGCGCATCATCGTGGATATGATCGAGTTCTGCACGCGCGAAATGCCGAAGTGGAATACGATCTCGATCTCGGGCTATCATATTCGCGAGGCGGGCTCGACTGCGGCGCAGGAGCTGGCCTTCACGCTGGCCGACGGCTTTGCGTACGTCGAAGCCTGCGTGGCGGCCGGAATGGACGTGGATTCCTTTGCCGGACGCCTTTCGTTCTTCTTCAACTCGCATATCGACTTCTTCGAGGAGATTGCCAAGTTTCGAGCGGCGCGCCGAATCTACGCGCGCCACATGCGCGAGAAGTACGGCGCGAAAGATCCGCGCTCGTGGCAGCTTCGCTTCCATACTCAGACGGCCGGCTGCAGCGCGACCGCACAGCAGCCGGAGAACAACATCGTTCGGGTCGCATTTGAAGCGATGGCCGCCGTCCTCGGCGGCACGCAGTCGCTGCACACCAACTCGATGGACGAAGTCATGGCGCTGCCGACGGAAAAGTCGGTCGAGATCGCGCTGCGCACGCAACAGGTCTTGGCCTACGAGACCAACGTGACCAACGTCGTCGACCCACTGGGCGGCTCGTACTACGTCGAAGCGTTGACCCAAGAGATGGAGGACGCGGCAGAGAGCTATTTCGCTCAGATCGCCGAGTACGGCGGCGTGATCGAAGCGATCGAAGCCGGATTCTTCCAGCGGGAGATCGCCGACGCCAGCTATCGCTACCAGCGTTCGATCGAAACGCGCGACCGCGTCATCGTCGGCGTGAACGCGTTCGTCAAGGAGGACGAGCCTGAAAATTTAAATTTGCTGAAGATCACGGAGGAGACCGAACGCGGGCAGGCTGCCTCGGTGCAGGATCTGCGCGCGAAACGTGACGGCCCCGCGGTGCAGCGTACCCTCGAACGCCTGCAGGCGGCCTGCCGCGATCCGAAGGACAACCTGATGCCGCACTTGATCGACTGCGCCAACGCTTACGCCACCGAGGGCGAGATCGTCGAAGCGATGGCGAGTGTTTTCGGGCGCTATACGGAACAAGCGGTACTATGACGGAACGAGAGATGCGCGACTCCGATCTCGAGCTCCATCGCGTGCGTCGCACGCTCGCGAAGGTGAAGCGGAAACTCGAGGAGGCGCTGCATTTGAGCCGCCGCCAGGATGAGATGCGAGATGAACGAACGGCCGCTGCGCGTCGTCATCGCTAAAGCCGGCCTCGACGGTCACGACCGCGGCGCGAAGGTCATCGCGCGAGCTTTGCGCGATGCCGGCATGGAGGTCATCTATACCGGACTCTTTCAGGCGCCCGAGCAGATCGTGCAGACGGCGGTGCAGGAAGATGCCGACGGCATCGGCCTCTCGATTCTTTCGGGGGCGCATATGACGCTCTTTCCGCTCGTCGTCGAGCAGCTCAAGGCGCAGGATGCGGGGGACATCGTCTTTTTCGGCGGCGGAACGATTCCGCCGGAGGATGCCAAACGCCTCAAAGAGCTCGGAGTTCGCGAGATCTTCACACCGGGCGCGCCGCTGCAAACGATCGTGGACTTCGTGACGCGCGAGTGCGGTAAGCGAAGAACGCCGGCGGCCTAACATA
The DNA here is from genome assembly GCA_003167155.1 of Candidatus Cybelea tumulisoli. Taxonomy (GTDB): domain Bacteria; phylum Vulcanimicrobiota; class Vulcanimicrobiia; order Vulcanimicrobiales; family Vulcanimicrobiaceae; genus Cybelea; species Cybelea tumulisoli. The sequence continues at coordinate 11,723 of PMTY01000112.1, read as the reverse complement.
CTTTGAACCCGACGCGAGTCCGCACGCGCGTCGCGCCGTCTCCGACCGGCGATCCGCACGTCGGTACGGCGTACGTCGCGCTGGTCAATTACTGCTTTGCGCGCCAGCACGGTGGCGAGTTCATCCTGCGCATCGAGGATACGGACCGAGCGCGCAGTACGGCCGAGAGCGAACGCGTTATCCTCGAGGCGCTACGCTGGTGCGGTCTCGAGTGGGATGAAGGTCCCGACGTCGGCGGCCCCTTCGGCCCTTACCGGCAGAGCGAACGCTCGAGCATTTACGCCTCCTACGCGGAGAGACTGCTCGTTTCGGGCCACGCCTTCAAATGCTTCTGCACGCCGCAGCGCCTGGAAGAGATGCGCGTCGCGCAACGCGCCGCCGGCCTGACGTCGCGCTACGACGGGCGCTGTCTGACGTATTCGGCGCAAGAGGTGGCGCAGCGCGAAGCGGCCGGCGAGCCGTTCGTGGTGCGCTTGCGCGTTCCCGACGAAGGCGTTTGCGTCGTCAACGATCTGCGTCGCGGGCCGATCGAGTTCGAGTACTCGAGCGTCGACATGCAGGTTCTGGTCAAATCGGACGGCATGCCGACCTATCATCTTGCCAACGTCGTCGACGATCACCTGATGGAGATCACCCACGTCTTTCGCGGCGAAGAATGGGTATCCAGTGCCCCCAAACATCTGCTGCTGTACTCGTATTTCGGATGGCAGCCGCCGCAGTTGCTCCACCTTCCGCTGCTGCGCAATCCCGATAAGAGCAAGCTGAGCAAACGCAAGAACCCAACGGGGATTCTTTTCTTTCGAGCGATGGGCTATCTGCCCGAGGCGCTGCTCAACTTTTTGGCGCTGCTCGTCAACGCGGTGCGAGACGGCGAGGACGAGCTGCTGGACCTCCCGGCGATCGTGCGGCGCTTCGACCTCGAGCACGTGCCGATCGGCGGCCCCGTCTTCGACTTGGCGAAGCTCGATTGGCTCAACGGCCGCTACATCCGCGAGCGCCTCGATCCCCCGGGCTTCGTACAGCGCGTGGCGGAATGGGCTATTTCACCGGAGCGCTTGACGCGCATGGCTGCGCTTGCCGCGCCGCGGATCGAGCGTTTGAGCGACCTGGGGCCGCTGTTGGCCTTCCTCTTCTCCGGACGCCTGGCATTGACGGCGCAGTCGTTTGAAAGCGCGAAGCTCGATGCACTTTCTATTCGTCGCGCGCTCAGCTTGGGCTTGACGGAGTTCGATAAGCTCGCGACCTGGAACGTCTTTGCGATCGAGCGGGCGATCGGGCGCATCGCCGCCGCGCTCGGCAAGAAGTCCCGCGACGTGGCGCGTCCTTTCTACATCGCCATCACCGGCAGCCCCACCTCGATCCCGCTCTACGATTCGATGGAACTGCTCGGACGCGACCTCGTTCGCGAGCGGCTGCGAAACGCGCTGGATCTGCTGGGCACTCCCAGCAAGCGCGAGCTGCAAGAGTGGGAATCCCTCTTGCAAAGCGACGAGGCAGTGGTGTGATCCGCGCAATCGTTTTAGCCGCAGGTAAAGGCACGCGCATGAAGAGCGCGCGCTCCAAGGTGCTGCACGAGATTTGCGGGCGTCCGATGCTCTGGTACGTCGTGCAGGCGCTGCGCGACGCCGGAATCGGTGAGATCGTCGTCGTTATCAACTCGGAGCTCCGCGACGAGATCGAAGGCTTCGCCGTGGAGAGCGTGGTGCAAGAGGAGCAACTGGGTACCGGGCACGCCGTTGGGGTCGCGCTCGAACGGCTCGAGCCGAGATCGGGACGGCTCGTCGTCGTCTGCGGCGACATGCCGCTGGTCACCGGCGAGCTGCTTGCGGGAATGGCCGGATCGCTCGATGGCGCTGACGGAGCCGCCTCCGTTATGGCGCTGGTCACGGTCAAGATGCCCTTACCGTCGAACTTCGGGCGCATCGTGCGCAACGGAGGGCGCGTCCAACGAATCGTCGAGGTGCGCGACGCCACCCCCGAGCAGCTCGCGATCGACGAGATGAATGCGGGCATCTACGCCTTCGACGAAGCTGCGTTGCGCCAAGCCGTAACGCATCTCCGTACCGATAACGCACAGGGAGAGTATTACCTCACGGATCTGGTCGAGAGTTTCGTGAGCGCTGGAAAAGACGTTCGGCCGGTACTTACGACCGATCATCTTACGGTGCTGGGCATCAACGACCGCATCGAGCTAGCCCGGGCGCGCAAAGAGATGAACGCGCGCCTGTGCGCGGCGCACATGCGCGACGGCGTCACGATCGTCGATCCCGATACGACCTATTTGGAGCCGGAGCTGGAAATCGGAGAAGATACGGTCATCTATCCGAACACGACGATCGGGCGCCTTTCGCGCACCGGCCGGAACTGCGTCGTCGGCCCGAACAGCCGTCTGTCGAATGCCCAGCTCGGCGATCGCGTCACCGTTCGCGAAAGCGTCGTCAGCGACACCACGGCCGCCGACGACGTCTGGATTGGGCCGTTCGCCCATCTACGCGGTGAGACGCGGCTCGGCGACAAAACTCATGTCGGCAACTTCGTCGAGATCAAGAAGTCGAGTCTGGCCCGGCGCGTCAAGGTCAGCCATCTCTCGTACCTCGGCGACGCGACGATCGGCGAAGAGACGAACGTTGGCGCCGGAACGATTACCTGCAACTTCGACGGCGAGCGCAAGCATCCAACGGTCGTCGGGCGCAACGTTGCGATCGGTTCGAATACCTCGCTCGTAGCGCCGGTCAGTCTCGGCGACGGCGCGTTTACCGGCGCCGGTTCCGTCGTCACCAAAGACGTACCCAGCGGCGAGCGCGTCGCCGGCAACCCCGCTCGGCCTCTCCCTAAGAAATAACCATGCGCATTCTCGGCGCCGTGTTCTTTACGGCCGCGCTGCTCCTGACATTCGCCGCCGCGCACGCCGCGCCAATCGATCGTCCCAACGCGCTCGATCGCCGCGTGGACTTACTCTCACAAACTGCGCTGCTCCATCAGCCTGCGACCGTTCTGGTCGACCACGCACGTCAAGCCGCCGCATTGCGCCGCGCTCATTTGACGCTGCCCGGTTGGGTGCTGATCCAGATATTCGAGGCGATTGCGCTCTTGTATTTGTGGGGCTCCGGAGGCGCCGCGAGGTTGCGCGATTGGCTGCGCCGGCGCATCCGCTCCGATTGGATGCTGCGTTTTGCATTCGGCGCGGCGCTGGCGCTGGTCGCGCGCGTTGCAGCGTTTCTGCCTGAGTTCTATCTCTATCGTGTGGACAAGACGATGCAGCTCTCCGTCGAGCTGACGCGGTGGTGGCTCGTCTCCTGGGCCGGTCATACCGTGCTCGGGATGATCGTAGCGGGACTCGTCGCCGCAATCGTTCTCGGCTGGGCGCAGCGCACTCATCAATGGTACGCCTACACGATCCTCGCGATTCTCGCCGGCTGCGTCATTTGGACGTATGCGAGCCCGTACCTGACGCTCTTGGGGAGCACGATTCATCCGCTCAACGGGCGCCTCGACGCCCAAATGCGCGACGTCCTCGTACGGGCGGGTTTCGGCAACCTTCGCGTGCAGGTTGAGGGCGTGCGCAACACGCCCATCGGCGAGGCGGCGGTCATTGGAATCGGTTCCTCGCGCCGGATTCTCTTGGGCGATACGTTGATCGCGGGAGACACGCCGCCGGAGCTCGCTTACGACGTCGCCGTCGAACTGGGTCACGTCGCGCACCGCGACCTGCTCTGGATCGCGCTGATCGAAGGCGGCATCGTCATCGTCTTCTCGGCGCTTGCCGTCGTGCTGTCGGATCGCATCACGTTTCGGCGTGACGACGATCCACTCTCGCGCCTCGCGATCGTCGCTGCGCTGCTGGCCCTGGTGTATGTCGCGGCCGTTCCCGCGCGCAATGCGGCGCTGCGCTCGTACGATTTCTCGGCCGATCGCTACGCGGTGGCGCTGACCGGCGATCCGGGCGATGCGGTGCGGGCACTCGTGCGTGACAGCGATCAGCGCATGGAAGAAGTCTGCCCAGAGCTAACCGCGATGCTGTTTCTCTACACGTCACCGGGAACGGGCGTGCGCGTAGAGCAGATCAATCACATTCCGTCGGGGTGCCCGTAGGCGCCCAGGTATTGACGAAGCGCATCGCCGCTTCGAGCCCCTCGTCGATCCACAGTATTGCGCCCTCGGCTGCCGCCGAAACAATCTCCGGCAACGCCCGGCGCTCGTCGTCGTTGAACTGACTGAGCACGTGGTCGACGCTGTCGAACTCCGGGCGCCCGAGGCCGACGCGAAGGCGTGGAAAATCCTCACCGATCGTCGCGATGACCGAGCGTAATCCGTTGTGCCCGCCATGCCCGCCGCTCGGACGCATTCGTAACTTCCCAAACGGCAGGTCCATGTCGTCGCTCACGACCAGCACCCCGGCCGGCGGCGTTCGATACCACGCCGAAATTAAACGCACCGGCGTCCCGCTGAGGTTCATGAACGAGGTGGGCTTGACGAAGACGATGCGGCGCGCCGAATCGAAGGCTTGCTGCGCGGCGTCCTTTTTCTTCCAGCTCGTAACGCCAAAGCGGCGCGCCACCTCGTCGACGACCATGAAGCCGACGTTGTGGCGAGTTGCCGCGTATTGCGTGCCCGGATTGCCGAGCCCGACGACCAGTCGCGGGGCGGCCGCGTCCGCCAGCTAGCCCGCCTCGGGTGCGGCCGGTTCGGCGCCGATCACTTGCGGCTCGGCGGTTCCTTCGGCCGGAGTGGCCTCTTCCTCGTGCGTCCGCGGCGGCTCGATCGTAACGACGAGCGTGTCGGGCGGCGAGAGCAACTTAAAGCCCGGCGGCAGCGCGATGTCGCCTGCGGTCACGTGGTCGTGAATGCCGAGCGCCGTCACGTCCACTTCCAGGTGCTCGGGAATCCGGTTCGCCGGACCCTCGACTTCGATGTCGTGAGCGACGATGTCCATCACGGCGCCCATCTCCTTCACGCCGATGGCGACGCCGACCGTTACGATTGCAAGGTGAGCGCTGATCGTTTCGTCGGCGGAGATGCGCTGCAGATCGGCATGGACGATGCGTCGCGTGACCGGGTGGGTCTGCACTTCGCGGACCAAAGCCGTCTGCTGTTTCTTTTCGTCGTCGGTCAAAGTGACGACGGCGTTGCGCCCGGCACGGTGCAGCAACTCCTTGAAGGCGTGGGCGTCCAGGGCGATATGATCGGGAACGGTCCCGTGCCCGAAGACGACCGCCGGGATCTTCCCTTGCGCGCGCAACTGCTGCGACCCGGTCGTTCCGAGTTTGGTGCGGTGTTCGATTGAGAGTTTTAACTCTTTGCTAGCCACGATATTCCTTTTCTACAGGGCGGCAACGGCTTCGGGGACCGGTGCCGGCGGCGTCATGACGCCGTCGACGGTTTCGTCGCCTGCAAAGAGCTCCGAGACCGAACGATTGGTGACGATACGGTTGATCGCGTCGGCAAAGACCTGCGCGATCGAAAGCTGTACGAACTTGGGGTGGTTGCTATGGTTTTCGAACGGAATGGTGTTGGTAACGAGAACCTTTTCGATATCCGACTGTTCGAGCACTTCGACGGCTTCACCGGCAAAGATCCCGTGCGACGCAACGGTATAGACTTTGGTCGCTCCCCGTGCCTTGATCGCTCCGGCCGCTTTGGCCAGCGTGCCGCCGGTCGAAATCATGTCGTCCACGACGACTGCGACTTTTCCGGTAACGTCGCCGACGATGTCGGTTACTTCGGAGACGTCGGGCTCGGGACGCCGTTTAAAGACGATGGCGAGCGTACTATTCAGCCGTTTGGCGTAGAGCTCGGCGCGGTGCACGCCACCCGCGTCGGGTGAGACGACGACGATTTTGTCGTCGCAAAGGCCTTCCTTTTTAAGGTAGTTGCAGAGCACGGGCATCGCCATCAAATTATCGACTGGAATGTCGAAGAAGCCTTGAATCTGCGCCGCGTGCAGGTCCATCGTGACGATGCGCCGGGCGCCCGTCACCTTTAGCAAATTGGCAATCACCTTGGCCGAGATGGGTTCGCGTCCTTTGGTCTTCTTGTCTTGCTTGGCATAGCCGTAGTAGGGAATCACGGCGGTGATTCGGGCCGCCGAGGCGCGCCGCAGCGCGTCGATCATCAGCAGCAGCTCCATTACCGCATCGTTGACGCCCTTGCCATTGGCAGTCTTGCAGATGGACTGGACGACGAAGACCTCGGAGCCGCGAACGTTCTCTTTGATCTCCACCCGCGTCTCCTCATTGCGGAACTCGGAGACCAGCGCCTTACCGACATGCAGTCGCAGGCGCTTGGCGATCTCCTCGGCCAGCTGCGGATTGGAGTTTCCGCAGAAAATCAGCGGGCTTTGCACGGGGGGGACGTTCGCTGGCTGAATCGTTCGGCCCTCGAAGGCTGTTTTAGGAAGCGTGGCTCAAGAGTTCACGCTGGTTTCGCCCTTTGCGCTGGCCGGCGATCAGCCGAAGGCGACCGACGCCTTGGCGCGGGGAGTCTTACGCGGCGACCGTACCCAGACGCTGCTCGGGGTGACCGGCAGCGGCAAGACGATGGCGATGGCGCGCACCGTCGAGCTGGTCCAAAAGCCGACGCTCGTGCTCTGCCACAACAAAACGCTCGCCGCCCAGCTCTGTGCCGAGTTCAGGGAGTTTTTCCCGAAAAACGCCGTCGAGTACTTCGTCTCGTACTTCGACTACTATCAGCCAGAGGCGTACGTTCCGTCGACCGACACCTATATCGAAAAGGACAGCTCGATCAACGATGAGATCGAGCGTCTGCGTCATTCGGCGACGCAGTCGCTGCTGACGCGCCGCGACACGCTGATCGTCGCCTCGGTCTCGTGCATCTTCGGTCTCGGCTCGCCCTCGGATTACATGGAGATGTCGGCACGCATTCGGGTCGGCGAGGACGTCGACCGCGACGTTTTCCTGCGCAAACTCGTCGACATGCAGTACCGGCGCAACGACCTCAACTTGGTGCGCGGAACCTTCCGCGTGCGCGGCGATACGCTCGAGTTCGTCGGCCTCGAGGAAGAGCTCGTCCATCGCATCAACTTTTTCGGCGACACGATCGAAGCGATCAACGTCGTCAACCTGCTCACCGGCGAGTATCTCCAGAGCAAGCGCGAGCTGACGATCTTCCCGGCCAAGCACTTCATCACGCCTGAAGAAAAGCTCCAGCGCGCGATCGTCTCGATCGAGGCCGAGCTCGAGGAGCGGCTCGCTTATTTCAAGAGTCACGGAAAACTGCTGGAAGCGCAGCGCTTGGAGATGCGCACGCGCTACGACCTCGACATGCTGCGCGAGGTCGGCTACTGCAACGGCATCGAGAACTATTCGCGCCACCTCACCGGGCGCGAGCCGGGCTCGACGCCATGGTGTTTGATCGATTTCTTTCCCAAAGACTGGCTGCTCTTCGTTGACGAATCGCACGTGACGCTGCCGCAAGTCCACGGCATGTTTGCGGGCGACCGTTCGCGCAAGCAGGTCTTGGTCGAGCACGGCTTCCGTTTGCCCAGCGCCTTGGACAACCGGCCCCTGACCTACGACGAGTTCGACGATCATATCGTGCAGGCGGTCTACGTTTCGGCGACGCCGGGAACGTACGAGACGGGCCGCAGCAGCCAGGTTGTGGAGATGATCATTCGGCCCACCGGACTGGTCGATCCCGAAGTCGAGGTTCGCCCGACGCGCAATCAGGTCGACGACCTGATGGAAGAGATCCGCCTGCGGGCCGACCGCAAGGAACGCGTGCTGGTCACGACGCTGACCAAGAAGATGGCCGAAGATCTCACCGACTATTTGATCGAGAACGGCCTGCGCGTCCGCTATCTGCACAGCGAGGTCGATACGCTCGAGCGGGTCGCGATTCTGCGCGACCTGCGCGCCGGCGTCTTCGACGTCTTGGTCGGCATCAATCTTCTGCGCGAAGGGCTCGACCTTCCCGAAGTCTCGCTGGTCGGCATTCTCGATGCCGACAAGGAGGGGTATCTGCGCAGCGGAACGTCGCTGATTCAAACGATCGGCCGCGCCTCGCGCAACGTCGAGGGCAAGGTCATCATGTATGCCGACGTCATGACCGAATCGATGGCCCGCGCGATCGGCGAGACGCGCCGCCGCCGCGAGAGGCAGGTGCAATATAACCTCGAGCACGGCATCGAACCCAAGTCCATACGCAAGGAAATCCACGACATTTTGAGCATGGTCGGCGCCACGGCGGAAAACGCGGCGAAGCTCAAGCTCGATAAACTGCCGCGCGACGTCGCGCTCAAGATGTCCCAAGACTTAGAGCGAAAGATGCGCGAGGCGGCAGCGAACCTCGAGTTCGAAAAGGCCGCCGCGCTGCGCGACGAGGTGATCGAGCTGCGCAGACAAATCGGCGGGAATGAAGGCATCCTTTTCGGAGGACGGGCGCCGAAGATTTTCGACAAGGCCCTGGCCGAGCTCGTCAGTAACTGAGGTAGCGTGGCGGCCGCTCTCACCCGTACGCTCGTCGACGTGCCCGAGGCGATCGGCGAGTTATTCGTCGTTCTCGTCGTCGTGGCCGGATTCGTCGGGCTGCACGCGCTCTTGCAGCGCCGCCTGCGCAGCGAGGATCTTCGGCGGCATAACGACGTGGCGGGTTATCTCTTCTCCGCGGTCGGCGTGCTTTACGCCGTGCTCCTGGGCTTCGTGGTCGTGGTCGTCTGGCAAAAGTACGACGTAACGGTTGGAAATGTCGAAAGCGAGATCGATGCGGCCGGCGATCTCTATCATTTCGTGGACGGCTATCCCAACGCAGCGCGCCTGCTCATCCGTACCGACATCGCCAAGTACGCCCAGGACGTCATCAACATTGAGTGGCCCGCGATGGAGCGCGACCAAGAGGTGCCGGACACGGCTTTAAAAGTGCTCGAGGATGCGGCCTACCGGGTCGATAGCTTTTCGCCGCGCGACCTGAGGGGAGCGAATGCGCAACAGGCCGCAATGCGCAGCGAGCAGGACCTTTTCAACGCGCGGCGTCAGCGTTTGATCCAAACGGAGCCCGCGGTGCCGGGAATTTTATGGTTTGCGCTCGTCACTGGAGCGCTTACGATGGTGACCTTCTGTTATATCTTCGGCGTCGAGAGCCGCCCGGCGCAGCTGCTGATGACCGCGATGCTCGTGGGCCTCATCGGGATACTCTTTGTGATCGTTTACGAATTTGCCGGTCCCTTTTCCGGCTCGGTGACGATCTCGTCTGAGGGCTGGACCTACCTCGCGCAGCGGCTGCCCGAGATTCGATAACAATACGTTGAAAGGAGTTAACATGATTCGCACGACGCTTCTACTACTGGTGCTCTTCGCGAGCACGATTGCCGCGGTACCCCCGGGGGGCGCAACCGTGGGGCAGCCGCAAGAACCGCCGCCGGCGCCGGCCCCGCCCCCGTTGGCTCCGATCCCTGCCCAGACGGCGGCGACGCCGTCGCCGGCGCCGGATCCGGCGATGCTGGCCAAAGCCAAGAACGAGTTCGCCCAGCTGCAGAGCGGCAAAATCGATCGAGCGATGCTCACGACGGAGATGGACACTGCGCTAACCGACGACAAGGTGGCAAGTGTCAAAAGCAGCATTGGAAGTCTGGGCGCCCCCGTATCTTTCGTGCAGCAGCGCACCGGAACGCAAGGTGACGTTCGCTTCGCGGTCTACCTCGTAACGTTTACGGACGGTTCGAGGCTCGACTTTCTCATCGGCCTCGATGGGCAAGGAAAGGTCGCCGGTATGCGCCTCCTGCCGACCCAATAGCGAGGCTACCTGGTTGCGCCGCATCGACCTCGTGCTCTTCGATCTCGACGACACGCTACATGACGATACCTTTGCGTTTACCAGTGCCGCCGAGGAAGTCGCGCGGGAAGTGGCCGCCGAGCACGGGATCGATGCGCTGGCGCTCAAGGCTGCCTACGTAACCGAAGCGCAGGGTTTTTGGCACCGCCTTTCGGCCGACGATCTGAAGGTCAAGCTGTCGCGCATTCGCGCGAGCATGTGGCAGACAGCCCTCGAGAGCGTTGGGGTCGGCGATCCCGAGGTGGCGCAGCGAAGCGCCGATCGTTATAACTCGTATCGCACCAAGTACTACACGCTCTTCCCCGGCGCGCTCGATCTCTTGCGATCGCTCAAAGAGCGCGGCATGAAGCTAGGGTTGGTGACCAACGGCCTCTCCGAAACTCACCGTGAAAAAATCGACCTCTTGCGCGTCAGCGAGTACTTCGATGCGATCTTTCTCGCCGACGAAGTCGGCATGATTAAGCCCGACCCCTTGCTCTTCGCGCATGCGTGCCGGACGCTGGGCGGCGCGCCGGCTCGCGCGGCGATGGTCGGCGACCGCTACGATCGCGACATCCGGGGAGCCCTCGAAGCTGGGCTCTTCACCGTTTGGCTCAACGTCCGTGCTGAGGAGCTGCCGCCCGGCGCTACGCCTCCCGACGCGACCGTAAGCTCGATTGCCGACGTGGGGCGCATACTTCTTTCGCCGATCGGTGTCTCCTAAATACTGTGTCCCTAGACTCCATCGTCATCAAGGGTGCGCGCGAGCACAACCTCAAGAACGTGGATCTCGTGCTCCCCAGAAACCGGCTGATCGTGATAACCGGCCTCTCGGGCTCGGGCAAATCCTCATTGGCCTTCGATACGATCTATGCCGAAGGACAGCGCCGCTACGTCGAGTCGCTCTCGTCATACGCGCGACAGTTTCTCGGGCAGATGGAGAAGCCCGACGTGGATTACATCGAGGGGCTCTCGCCGGCGATCTCGATCGATCAAAAATCCACCTCGCGGAACCCGCGCTCCACCGTCGGCACGGTGACGGAGATCTACGATTACCTTCGGCTGCTCTACGCGCGCGTCGGCACGCCGCACTGCTATCAATGCGGACGCGAGATCAGCACGCAGAGCAGCGAACAGATCGTGGATTCGATCCTGGAGTTGCCCGAAGGTACGCGCATGGTTTTGCTGGCGCCGCTGGTGCGCGGGCGTAAGGGCGAGTATACCAAACTCTTTGAAGAGGTTGCCAAAGAAGGCTTCACCCGCGTGCGGGTCGACGGCGAGACCAAGGAGCTTTCCTCGAAGATCGTTCTCGACAAGAAGCGCAAGCATACGATCGAGGTAGTCGTCGACCGTCTGGTGATGAAGCCCGACGTTCGCAAGCGGCTGACCGATTCGGTCGAGACGACGCTGCGCCTTTCCAGCGGCATCGTCACGGTACTCGTCCCTTCGACAGGCTCAGGACAGGCTAAGGAGCTGACGTTCAGCGAAGCATTCGCCTGCGTCTATTGCGGGCTCTCGTTCGAGGAGCTTGCGCCGCGGCTTTTTTCCTTTAACTCGCCGTACGGCGCGTGCCCGGCGTGCAGCGGTCTCGGCGAGAAGATCGAGATCGATCCCTGGAAAGTGATCCCCGATCGCAGCAAGTCCATCGCCCAGGGCGCGATCGTGCCGTGGAGCCGCAACATGGGCAGCGGACGGTATCCGTCGATGAATCCGTATTACATGCAGCAGCTCGAACGCGTGCTGCGCAGCCATCGCGTGAAGACGTCGACGCCGATCGAGCAACTCTCCGACGAAGTGCTCGACGTCATCCTCTATGGAACCGATCGCGAGCAGAACTTTGCCTACACGTCGCGCGGCGGCAAGACATGGGAGTACCGCTCCTCGTTCGAGGGCGTGGTCAACAACTTGCAGCGGCGCTATAGCGAAACGTCGAGCGACTACGTAAAGGAAGAGATCGA
>PMTY01000082.1 GCA_003167155.1 Candidatus Cybelea tumulisoli | reverse complement strand
ATATCGACGCTGTCGGAGGAGAATCGCGGCAAGGAAAACGCGGTGGGACGCGCCACCGTGATCGCGTTGCTCCTGGTCGGGGCGCTATTCATGCTGCAGACCTGGGTTGCCACCGATCTTGCCCGAGGGATGCACTTCTCCTCGCCCGAGACGGCTTTTTACGAGATCGCGCAGCGCGCGGGCGGGACGTGGCTCAAGCTCGTGGTCATCGATGCCGTCGTGATCGCCTCGGCAATCGCGAACGCCATGGCGGCGCAGGCGGCGGTGGCGCGCATTCTGTTCGCCATGGCTCGCGATGGAAAGCTGCCCGCGGTTCTCGCCAAGGTGCATCCTCGGTTCAAGACGCCGTACATCAGCACCCTCGTCGTCGCCGGCGTATCGGTTCTCGTCGGAGCGTTCTTTTTTCAAAGGATCGACGATCTCGTGCGCGTCGTGAACTTCGGCGCTTTGAGCGGGTTCGTGCTCCTGCATCTGTCGGTCATCAATCACTTTTTCGTCAGGCAACGGAGCGGCGATTGGCTCAGGCATCTCTCCTTTCCGCTGGTCGGCCTCGCAATCATTCTCTACGTGCTGTACGAAATGGATCGCGCGGCGAAGATTCTCGGCGCCTGCTGGATCGCCATCGGCGCCTTGTATTACGGCGTACTGGCGCTGCGCGGAAGGTATCTGATCGGCGCCGAGTCGGGAGGCAGCGCATGATTTACACCCTGGGTGAACGCCGGATCGAAACGGTAGGCGACGATTACTACGTCGCGCCCGACGCCAGCGTGATCGGGAGCGTCCGCTTCGGCGCCGGCGCCAGTGTTTGGTTCAATTGCGTGCTGCGAGGTGATAGCGACTGGATCAATCTGGGCGACGGCGTCAACGTCCAGGACGGCACCATCATCCATACCGACGAAGGCGAACCCGTGACTTTGGGGTCCAAGGTGTCGGTCGGTCATGGAGCGATGCTGCACGGTTGCACCATAGGAGCGTCCACGCTGATCGCGAACGGCGCCATGGTGCTCGATCGCGTCAAGATCGGCAGCCATTGCATCATCGGAGCGCGTGCGCTGATCACGCCGGGAAAGGTCATCCCGGATGGCTCCGTCGTCATGGGCTCGCCGGGCCAGATCGTGCGCGAGGTCAACGACCGCGATTTGAAGATGATCGAGTTCATCGCGGAGCATTACATGGCGCGCATCAAACAGTACCAGCGCGATTTGAAGGTGGATCCGCGAAGTTCACCGGCTCGATGAGCGCCGCATCGTCGTTCGCGGGCTTGTTGACCCGCGTGCTCACCGGCCACGCCACCATGTGCTCATTCGGATACGGCTTCAACGCCGACCAGGCCTCGTCGGGGCTGCCCTCGAGCCACGCTTCGCGGTCCTCCCGGGCTAGGATGGCGGGCATGCGGTGCTGGGTATTGTGAATCTCGGCGAGCAGCCTGTTCGCGGGCAGCGTGAGATGCGTGCAGGACTCGATCGTTTCGCCCCGCTCGTTGCGTGAGGCATCCCAGAGTCCCGCGAACGCAAAAATGTCCTGGTCGTTGAGATGAATGTAGTAAGGCACCCGTGTCTTTCCGTCGGCTTGCGTCTGCCATTCGTAAAAGCCGCGCGCCACCACCAGACACCGCTGGGCTCGGTTCCAAGGACCGCGGTAGGAGGCCGCGGTCTGTGCCGTCTCCATGCGGCCGTTGATGGTGGAATACTTGGGCGCGACACCTTGGGCGAAATAAGGGATCATGCCCCAGCGCAGCCGCACGCCCTGCCGCAGGCCCTGGCGCATCCGGACGATCGGGACATCCTGGGTGGGCGCAACATTGAAATTGGCCGGGAACTGCCACTCGGTGTGCACCAGTGTGAACTCGCGCTCGATCGCGGCCTCCTCGGGCGAGACATAGCGGCCGCACATCAGGACACCTCTCGAGGAGGCAACGAGCGCGGCGTCTGCATGCGGCGGAGCAGCTCCCCGTGAACGGCCAGGTAGCCCGGCGCGCTCACCTCGATGCGCGAGCGAATCTGTTCGTTGACCTGACGAAGCGCATGGAACGGCACCGCCGGAAAGCCGTGGTGCTCGACGTGAAACGGCATTTGCCAGGTGAGCAACCGCACGAAGCCGTTGGTGTAGGTCGTGCGCGTGTTCGCATACGGGTCGTCGTTCGTCGCGCAGCCCGCATGCTCGGCCATAAGATACATCCGCAGGAAAGGCTGCCCGAGCATTGCCGGTACGATCCAGTAGATCAGCGCGGCTCCCGACCTGAAGATCAGCGAGGCGGCGAGAATGGCGGCGTAAACCGCCCAGAGGATCCGCGCTTCGCGGACGATGGCCTGTCGCTTTCCCTCGGCCACGAACGATTCCTGCGCGCGTCCGGTCGCTGCATGGCGCAGGGTGACGGTGAGCCGCTTGGTCCAGTTGGGGATGCCCGAGAGATGCCAGAGATACCCTTTGAGGGTCGACGGCGGCGGACGTGCGAGTTCGGGATCGCACGCCGCGTCTTGCGTGAAGCGGTGATGGGCGAAGTGAAAGGCGCGGAAGAACTCGGGCGG